>JADHVQ010000010.1 GCA_016783905.1 Bacteroidales bacterium
AACCGCTCAGACCTATACCGCAACCGCCACCGGTATATATGAAGTTGCGGTCACCGATACCAATGATTGTACAGAAAGGGATACCGTTCAGTTTACCCTGACCCCCATCCCTTTGGTAACCAACTTCCCGCTCGCCAAGACGATCTGCTCAGGCGACTCTACGAACATTGTGCTGACTTCTTCGGTTACCAATACGATGTTTGACTGGACAGCATCTGTGCAGGAACACCTGTTACCTTCACCGCAACCCCTGTGAACGGTGGGACAAATCCTACATTCCAGTGGAAAGTCAATGGAACGGATACAGGAACCAACACCCCGGTATTTACTTATATCCCCGAGAACGGTGACCGGGTTTATTGTGTTCTGACCTCCTCCTATTCAACCTGTACCACGAACAATCCCGCGACATCCGATACGATTGTCATGATTGTCAATCCCAATTTACCGGTCAGTGTTACGGTGGTCGCTTCACAGAATCCCGTTTGTGCAGGGACGAGTGTAACCTTCACCGCAACCCCTGTCAACGGCGGGACCTCGCCAACGTATCAATGGAAAGTAAACGGTAACAACACGGGAACCAATTCCCCGGCGTATTCCTATTCCCCCCAGCTAAACGACAGCGTCTGGTGTGTCATAACTTCAAACCTTTCGTGTGTTTCTGGTAATCCTGCCACCTCGAATAAACTAGTTATGGTCGTCTCACCCATTCCGGAAGTGACTCTCTCTGCCTGTTTTGATACCGTCACAACGGTCAATGCCAAACCCTTCAGGCTCAAAGGAGGCATCCCGTTGGGAGGGAGCTATTCGGGTCCCGGAGTGGATCCCATCACCGGTTATTTCAATCCGGCCATGGCGGGATTGGGGGCTAAGTCTATTACCTATTCCTACACCAACCTCTACAATTGCAGCAATAATTCAATCCGCAGCATAACTGTTGTGAATGCACCTTCCTTCACCTGTGGCGATTCGATGACCGACATCCGGGATAACCAGGTCTATCCGACCGTTCAGATCGGTAGCCAGTGCTGGATGGCGGCCAATCTCTCGTACGGCCTTGAAATCCCGGATACGATACCCCAGCGCGACAATTGCATCCCCGAAAAATATTCTCGTCCCTCGTCCTTCGTCCCTCGTCCTTCGTTCTACCAATGGGATGAATTGATGCGTTACGAAGACACGGAAGGGATCCAGGGGCTTTGTCCTCCCGGTTGGCATGTCCCTTCGGAACCGGACTGGAACCAGTTATTTGCCGTCTACCAGGGAAACGCGTTTGCCGGAAGACCTTTGCTTTATTCCGGATTTTCGGGATTCAATGCGGTCTTATCCGGCGTTGAACATTTCAACCGGAGCTGGAACTTCATCGATTTCGCTACGATGTTTTGGAGCTCCACGGCTCACGGCCCCTGGAAGGCATGGAGTCACGGATTGAATGATTACAATTACTCGGTGTCCTATTATCCCAGTTACCGGGCGAATGCGTTTTCGGTGCGGTGTGTGCGGGATTGAAGTTCGTGCAAACCAACATATTATAAGGCAAGGCTAATCTCTTTTCACATCGAGCACTGATTGGCAGTCAGAATTGTTATATCTTTGCACAAATTATCAACACATGGAATACAACACCACACGCGGTCCGATGGCCATTGCAGAGTATGGAAGGAACATTCAGAAGATGATTGAGTACATCACCACCATCGAAGACCATGAAAAACGCACCAAAGCAGCCAAATTTATTGTGAATGTAATGGCCCAGATGCACCCCCAGGTAAAGGAGTCAGGAGATTACAAACACAAACTCTGGGATCATCTTTACCTCATTTCCGACTTCAAACTGGATGTAGACTCACCCTATCCACCTCCTCCCCCACAGGTTCTGAGCTCCAAACCAGAATCCATCTCCTGTCATGATACCGAGATCGAATACAGGCATTACGGGAAGAACATCACCCTGATGATCGAAAAGGCAGCCATCTACGAAGAGGGGCCGGAGAAAGATGCGCTGGCGAAAGCGATTGCCAACCACATGAAAAAATCATACCTCAACTGGAACCGCGATTCGGTGACAGATGAGCTGATTGAGGAGCAACTGGGCGTCCTCTCCAAGGGAGCGTTGAAGCTGAAACAGGACATGAAGCTGGCCACCACCAGCGATATTCTTGCCCGCAATAAAAAGCGCAGGCCTTTCCGTCCAAAAGAGAACAACAGCCAGAATTACCGGGGTCGCAGAAAGCAGCAGTGAGCTCGTTTGAGATTACCGGAAGAGAGAGACTATCCGGCGAGATTGTCCCCCAGGGAGCTAAAAATGAAGCCCTCCAGGTGATTTGTGCCACCCTGCTGACCAGTGAAAAGGTGACCCTCCGGAACATCCCTGTGATCCACGATGTGGTTCGGCTGATTGAACTGATGAAAACCCTCGGTGTGGAGGTCCTGCAAGAGAATGCCTCCACCTTCACCTTCCAGGCCAAAGAGGTTCGGTTTGACTACCTCCATACCGAAGATTTCCGGAAGAAAGTAAGCTCTATGCGTGGCTCGATCATGATCCTGGGCCCGCTCCTCGGAAGGTTCGGCAAGGGATATGTGTACCTCCCCGGCGGAGATAAAATCGGCCGTCGAAGACTGGATACGCATTTTACCGGACTGCAGAAACTAGGCGCCACCTTCAGTTACAATTCCGATCATCAATATTATGACGTTTCCGCTTCGAAACTCCAGGGCTGTTATATGCTCCTGGATGAAGCCTCTGTTACCGGAACCGCCAACATCCTGATGGCAGCGGCGCTGGCCAACGGAACCACCACCATCTTCAACGCGGCCTGTGAACCTTACCTGGTACAGTTGTGTGGGATGCTCAACCGGATGGGAGCCCGCATTACCGGTGTAGGGTCCAACCTGCTTGCTATTGAAGGGGTGGATTCACTCCACGGATGTGAACACACGCTTCTCTCGGATATGATTGAAGTTGGAAGTTTCATTGGGCTGGCTGCCATGACGGGTTCGGAGATCACGATCCGTCATGTCAATCACCAGCACCTGGGCATCATTCCTGACGTTTTTAGAAGACTTGGAATCCAACTGGTTCAAAACGAGCATGATCTCCTGATTCCGGCACAGGATCATTACGCCGTGGAGAGCTTTATGGATGGTTCGATCATGACCATTGCCGATGCCCCCTGGCCCGGGTTCACACCCGACCTGATCAGCATCGTACTGGTGGTAGCCACACAGGCCAAAGGGAGTGTACTGATCCATCAGAAGATGTTCGAAAGCAGGCTCTTTTTCGTAGACAAACTGATTGACATGGGAGCAAAGATCATTCTGTGTGACCCGCATCGTGCCACCGTCATTGGCCTGGATCACCAGGTCCCCTTGCGTGGCATCCGGATGTCGTCGCCCGATATCCGTGCCGGTGTTGCCCTCCTGATCGCCGCCCTTTCGGCCGAAGGGACCAGTGTGATCGATAACATAGAACAGATTGACCGGGGGTATGAACACATCGATGTCAGGCTGAACAAGCTGGGAGCCGACATCCGGCGCATCAATGGCTGACATATAAGACCTATTTAGCGAGTATTCTATGCAGAAGAGACCGAAGAAAAAATACGAAAAGACGACCTTGGATGAGGAGCTGGTTCGTGATGAAGATGCTCCTTCGACAGAGTCCTGGGAAGAGCCGGACGATACTGAATCATCGATTGAGAAGGAAGATACCGAATCTCCTGAGGAGAAGATCGCAGAGCTGAACGACCGGTTCCTGCGATTGTATTCCGAATTTGACAACTACCGGAAACGAACCCTGAAAGAGAAGATAGAGCTGAGTAAAACCGCTTCGGCCGAAGTCATCACCGATCTGCTTCCCGTTTTGGATGACTTTGAGCGTGCCATCAAGGCGTTTTCGGAAACCGGCGATTCCAATGCTTCCCTGAAAGAGGGCATCATCCTGATTTACAATAAATTTCTGAATGTTTTAACCCAGAAGGGGCTGGAACAGATGAAAACCATCGGGGAACCGTTTGATACCGATTTCCATGAAGCAATCACCAACATTCCCGCTCCATCCCCCGATCTGAAAGGGAAGGTGGTGGATGAGATCGAGAAGGGGTACCTGTTGAACGGGAAGGTGATACGGTACGCGAAGGTAGTGGTGGGAAGTTAAGGACGAGGGACGAGGGACGAAGGACGAAATTCTATGACGACAAAGAGAGACTATTACGAAATCCTTGAAATAAGCAAGAGCGCTTCGGTTGAGGAGATCAAGAAGGCTTACCGGAAGCAGGCGCTAAGATACCATCCTGATAAAAATCCGGGCGATGCAGAGGCGGAGGAGAAGTTCAAGGAGGCTGCGGAGGCCTATGAAGTGCTGAGTGATTCATCCAAGCGACAACGGTACGATCAGTTCGGACATTCCGGGTTGAGTGGATCCCACGGATTTGGTGGATTCAGCGGCGGAATGAGCATTGATGAGATCTTCCGCCATTTCGGCGACATCTTTGGCGGAGGAGGGTTTGACGACCCATTCAGCTCCTTCTTCGGAGGGGGACGCCGTCGATCAGGCCGCACCGTACACAAAGGATCTAACCTGCGGGTCAAGGTCAAACTCACCCTGGAAGAGATCGCCCACGGGGTGGAGAAAAAGATCAAGGTGAACAAATTTGTTCAATGTTCATCCTGCACCGGTACCGGCGCAAAAGGGGGGAGCGCTTACCAGACCTGTTCTACCTGCCAGGGAAGTGGACATGTTACCCGGGTTACCTCCACCTTCCTGGGTCAGATGCAGTCGACCTCTACCTGTCCGCAATGCGGAGGTGAAGGACAGGTGATTACCGATAAATGTCATGACTGCGCCGGTAACGGCGTGGTGAAAGGGGAAGAGGTGATCTCCATAAAGATCCCTGCCGGGGTGGCTGAAGGAATGCAGCTTTCGATGAGCGGAAAAGGAAATGCGGCTGCCCGCGGGGGCGTTCCTGGAGACCTCTATATCCAGATAGATGAGATCAGTCATGCATACTTCGAGCGGGAAGGGAATCATCTCCTTTACAACCATTTTCTCACCTTCTCCGACGCTGTGCTGGGCGCCTCCATTGAGATCCCGACCATCGAAGGGAACGTGAAAGTAAAAGTGGAGGCCGGAACACAAAGCGGGAAGATCCTGAGACTGCGTAACAAGGGATTACCCAGTGTAAATGGATATGAAGGAAAAGGAGACCTCCTGGTCACCCTGCAGATATGGACCCCAAAAACCCTTACCATAGAGGAGAAGAGCCTCCTGGAGAAGCTTGGAAAATCTCCTAATTTTCAGCCAGATCCCAGCTCCAGGGAGCGAAGTTTCTTTACGCGGGTAAAAGATTACTTTGAATAACCGATGGATCTCTTTTCGGCCTCGCATATCACCAAACAATTCGCTGCCCATAAAGCGCTTAATGAAGTCTCTATCGCCGTTCCGGAAGGAAGCATTTTCGGACTGCTCGGGCCGAACGGGGCCGGCAAAACCACCCTGATCAGGATCATCAACCAGATCATTGCTCCCGATGCCGGGGAGCTTTTTTTTCAGGGGAGGAAACTCCTTCCACAGGATGTGGAACAAATTGGATACCTGCCTGAGGAGCGCGGATTGTATAAGAAGATGAAGGTAGGTGAACAGGCGCTCTACCTGGCTCAGTTGAAAGGACTCTCCCGCCAGGAAGCCGGGAAGAGGTTGACCTACTGGTTTTCCAACTTCGGGATTACGAGCTGGTGGAACAGGAAGGTGGAAGAGCTTTCCAAAGGGATGCAACAAAAGGTTCAGTTTATTATTACGGTGATCCACCAACCCCGATTGTTGATCTTCGACGAGCCCTTCAGCGGTTTTGATCCCATCAATGTGAACCTGCTGAAGGAGGAGATCCTGAACCTCAAAGCCGCAGGTTCCACCATCATCTTTTCTACTCACAACATGGCTTCTGTGGAGGAGTTGTGCGATCATATCGCGCTAATCAATAACGCCAGGAAAATACTCGATGGCAACGTAAAAGCGATCAAGAAACAGTATTCCACCAACACCTTCGAAGTTCGGTTCAACACCTTTGGCCAGGATCTCCGGGCACTCCTTCCCGGATCTTTCGAGATCCTGGAAACAGGAATGGATGAAGCGCTGCGGATAGCCCGGATCAGGCTTCCTGAGGATGCCGGACCGAATGATTTACTAGCCCTGTTGATGCCCCATGCAACCATCCATTCGCTGAACGAGATCATTCCCAGTATGAATGACATCTTCATTCGTGTGGTTACAGAGAAGGAGGCAGCCCTGTGAAAAAGATCCTTCTCATCATCCGTAGGGAGTACCTCACACGTGTAAAAAAAAGGTCGTTTATCATCATGACCATCCTGGGGCCGTTACTGATGGCCGGCATTGTGATTGTCCCCATTTATATTGCCACTACTACCAACGAAACAAAACAGATTGGAGTGATCGACGAAACCGGGTTCTTCTATCAGAAGTTCAAAGACTCTGATAACATCCGGTTTCATTACCTCGAAACAACTATCTGGAGTGCCAAGGAGACATTTGGAAACAGCGATGACTATGCCCTGCTCTACATTCCTAAGACAGAGATCGCTTTGCCTACCAATGCCATCCTCTATGCGGGGACACAGGTCAACATCAACGTGAAAAGCTACATCCGGAATGTCATGTCCAAACGGATCGAAGACCTGAAGCTGGAAGCACAGTTGCGCGATCTGACCCGTGAGGATGCTACCCCGATAGATGTAAACGATCTCCTCCGGTCAATCAAAACATCGGTGGATCTCAGCACCATCAAGATCGGACCCGATGGCCAGGAAGAGAAGAGTTACACGGAGGTGAGCATGGTGCTTGCCTTTTTCGGGGCTATCCTGATCTATTTTTTCATCTTCATGTTCGGTTCACAGGTGATGCGTGGTGTGATCGAAGAGAAGACCAGCCGGATTGTAGAGGTGATCATCTCCTCTGTGAAGCCCTTCCAGCTGATGATGGGAAAGATCGTCGGCGTTGCCCTGGTGGGATTGACCCAATTTGCGTTGTGGGTGGTGCTTACATTTATCATCATTACCGCTGTAACCTCTACGTTTACCGGAACGACCCTGTCTGAAACCACTACCCAGCAGATGATGGAATCCCCTGCCGGATCGTTTGATCCTGGTCAGGTGATCAGGATGGCTCCTGAGTCTCAACCGGAAGAGGGAGTGAATGAGGTGATGGCTGCCATCAACAGCATCGACTTCCCGGTGATGATCGGCTCATTCCTCTTCTTCTTCCTGTTCGGCTACCTGATGTATGCCGCGCTCTTTGCCGCGATTGGAGGGGCGGTCGATAGCGAAGCCGATACCCAGCAATTTATATTACCCCTCACTGCTCCCCTGATCCTGGCTATCGTGGTGGCCCAGTTCATCGTTCAGGAACCGAATGGCCCTATGGCTTTCTGGCTCTCCCTGGTTCCCTTCACCTCCCCGGTAGTGATGATGATCCGGATTCCGTTTGGCGTCCCCTATTACGAGGTCGCTCTCTCTATGGCATTGTTGCTACTTGGATTTCTGGTTACGACCTGGCTAGCGGCAAAAATCTACCGGACAGGAATATTGATGTATGGGAAGAAGATCAGTTATAAGGAGCTGTGGAAGTGGCTGAAGTATTGAGTCATTGCACATTATTGCCATTATTGCCATTATTGCCAAAATTATAAAGGGTCTGGAAAGAATTTCTTGTATTTTTGGATAAAATTGAACGTTCTGCACATGAACAAGAGCGATAAAAAATCATTGTTAAAAGATGAGATTAAGCATATTGATATCAAGGCCATCGATTCTACTCCGATCATTGACTCGATGCGAGACATGTCCTTTACCTCCCGCGACACCGCAGCAGCTGCTGATATCCTGAACCGGATGATAAATGATGATGGTTGTACAATCTTTCTTACTCTTGCCGGAAGTACAAGCGCTGGAGGATGTATGCAGGCCTATGTCGAAATGGTCAAAAACAACATGGTGGATGTCATCGTGGCTACCGGAGCTTCGATTGTGGATATGGACTTTTTCGAAGCACTGGGATTCAAGCATTATAAGGGCTCTCCCTATGCAAATGACAAGGAGTTACGGGAACATTATATCGATCGGATTTATGATACCTACATCGATGAAGAGGAGCTTCAGGTATGCGATATGACCATCGGTAAGATTGCAGATTCCCTTGAACCCAGGCCCTATTCATCCCGTGAGTTTATCATGGAGATGGGGAGATACCTGACAAAACATGCCAAGAAAAGTGATTCCCTGGTGCAAACCTGCTTTGAATTCAACGTGCCGATATTCTGTCCTGCCTTCAGCGATAGCAGTGCCGGTTTTGGTCTTGTCAAGCACCAGTGGGACAATCCTGAAAAGCATCTTTCCATCGATTCCGTAGCTGATTTTCTGGAGCTGACAAAGATAAAAATGGCTGCAAAAACCTCCGGTCTCTTTATGATCGGAGGAGGTGTTCCAAAGAATTTTATTCAGGATACGGTCATCTGCGCAGAAGTGCTTGGGAAAGATGTCCCCATGCATAAATATGCCGTTCAGATAACGGTGGCTGATCCCAGGGATGGAGCCTGCTCCAGTTCTACATTGAAAGAGGCATCATCCTGGGGGAAAGTAGATACCGTTTACGAACAGATGGTTTATGCTGAAGCCACCTCTGTTGCACCTCTTATCATCAGCTATATCTACCATAAAAAAGATTGGGAAAAGCGCAAACGCTACCACTGGTCAGACCTCTTTACCAAATAACGGCAACAAATGTGCAATGTTGCGCAATATTCAATATCCCAGTATCTTCAACATCGACTTATAACTTTGCTCCTTGGAGAACAACTTCGTCACGTACTCTCCATTTTCATCCAAATCGATCAGCACATGCTTGGGAGCCGGTGTAAGGCAGTGCTGAATCCCACCGTAGCCTCCGATTGATTCCTGGTAGGCGCCGGTATGGAATAATCCGATATTAAGGGGCTGTTCCCGGTTGAACCTGGGCAGGAAGACCGCGTTGGAGTGAGACTCGGCGTTGTAGTAATCCTCACTGTCGCAGGTTAATCCCCCGAGAAATACCCGTTCGTATTCTACATCCCAGTTATTGATCGCCAGGAGAATAAAGCGTTGTTGGATGGCCCAGGTGTCGGGCAGGGTTGTCATGAAAGAGCTGTCGATCATGTTCCAGGCCTCCCGGTCATTCTGTCTTTTTTGATCAATTATATTGAAAAGAACTGCTCCGCTTTCACCAACAGTATACGATCCGAACTCGGTAAATATGTCTGGTTCCGGTACATTATTGCGTTCACACATGCTTTTAACCTGGGCAATGATCTCTTCTGCCATGTAGTCATATTCGTAATTAAAGGCGAGCGAATTCTTGATCGGGAATCCCCCTCCTATGTTCAGGGAGTCCAGCTCCGGGCATACTTTTTTTAACTCGCAGTATACGTTGACACTTTTATGCAATTCATTCCAATAGTAGGCTGTATCCTTGATCCCTGTATTGATAAAGAAGTGCAGCATCTTGAGTTCATACTTCGGATTATCCTTGATTTTTTCCAGATATAAAGGAACCACATCATTGTACCGAATCCCCAGTCGCGAAGTATAAAATTCAAACTTCGGCTCCTCTTCCGATGCGATCCGGATCCCTAACCTGATTTTATTTTGGATTGCATCATAGGCATCGATCTCCGGCTGGTTGTCGAGTACCGGGATGGTGTTAACGAAGCCCTTACTGATCAGGGTTGCAATGTATTCGAGGTAGAGCTCCCGTTTGAACCCGTTGCAGATGATGTAGTTCTCCTTGTCAATGAGCCCGCGTGAATGCAGGTCTTCAACGATTTGAATATCAAACGCCGATGAGGTTTCAATATGAATATCGTTCTTCAGCGCCTCTTCCAGGACAAAACTGAAGTGCGAGCTTTTGGTGCAATAGCTATAGTGATAATCTCCCTGGTAATCCACTTTGGCCATCGCTACATTGAATAACCGTTTGGCTTTCTGTATCTGGTGACTGATTTTCGGCAAATAGGTAATTTTCAAAGGAGTTCCATACTGTTTAATGATATCCATCAACGGAACATCATTAAAATAAAGTTCATTGTCAATCACTTTGAACTCCTCCTGAGGGAAATCAAATGTCTGCTCAATCAGGTCAATGTACTTGTTTTTCATCAGGAATATTTTAAATGTAACTGACTTACATCACATGTTTCTAATCAATCCGCGTGAGTTACATGATCATTTTTAACAAAAATAGCAAAGTTTACATTGGGTTTTACTTCTGTGAAAATAATTTTACTTTTGAAATCAGAAATCGATAGATGCAAAGCTTCCATATTCCTTCTTTTGAGATTGGTTAATTAAAAAGAATCTTCTATCTTTGCACGCTCAAAAAAAGAAGCTATTCAGTTCAAAAAATCCCTATTTCATGCAAAATAAAGGCGTTGTAAAGTTCTTTTTTATCATTTTTGCACTGGTTTGCATTTTCCAGTTATCCTTCACCTTCATTGGCTTCAGGTATGCCCAGAAAGCTAAACAATATGCTCATGCGCCCCAGGTGATGGAGCAGGCCGCCCGGATGGCCAAAGGTGATCCAAACCTTCAGGATTACCTGTACGATTCGATTGCCAATGCCCGGCTGGAATACTTCAATGACTCGCTGGCCAGCAGTGATGTGTTTAACATCCTCCTGAAAAAATATACGTTAAAAGAGATCAAAGAGCGGGAGATCAATCTCGGTCTTGACCTGAAAGGCGGGATGAACGTTACCATGGAGGTTTCTGTTCCGGACATCATCCGTGCACTTTCGGGAAACAACCAGGACCCGGTCTTCACCCAGGCACTCACGCTGGCACTTGAAAAGGAGAAGACCAGTACCGCAGATTTCGTCGATCTTTTTACCGAATCCTTCCGTGAAACCGATCCGAATGCCAAGCTGGCATCCGTTTTCAACACCATGGAGCTGAAAGACCGGATCACTTACAACTCTACCAACGATGAGGTGATTCAGGTGATCCGTGAGGAGGTCAATGCCGCCATTGACCGGACCTTCAACATCCTGCGGACGCGGATCGACCGGTTCGGGGTTACGCAGCCAAACATCAACCGGCTACAGACAGCCCGCCGCATTCTGATCGAGCTCCCCGGCATCAAAGAGCCGGAGCGGGTCAGGAAACTCCTGCAGGGCACTGCGCAACTTGAGTTCTGGGAGACATACCAGTATCCCGATCTCTACCCCTATTTTGCGGATGCTAACAAGAGACTTGCTTCTATCCTTGCCGGAGAGGAGGTGGACACCACGGAAACCCAGTCTGTTGAGGAACCTGCGATCGGCGTTAAACCAGGCCAGCAGCCTGTCATCACAGAGACCATCGAAACAACTGAATTAACGGAAGGGAAGGCCATCGATACCGTTCAGGAGAATGTCCTGTTGCAGCAACTGGGACAGGATTCCAGCGCTACCACACAGATGGGTCAGGATCAGCAGTCGTTTGATGAGTACGCCAGAACCAACCCCCTCTTTGCCTACCTGAATCCGGCCATTTATCAGAACGAAGAGGGGCAGTATGTTCCCGGTCAAACGGCCATGGTGGGACGTGCCTTCATCAAGGATACCGCCCGTATCAACAACATGCTGCAGCAGGCATTCAATCTCAATCTTTTTCCACGGGATATGAAGCTGTCCTGGACGGTCAAACCACGGGGTGGCGCACCCGATATCCTCGAACTGGTCGCTTTAAAGGTGACGTCGCGTGACGGCTCCCCTGCCCTGGGCGGAGAGGTGATCACCGACGCCCGTCAGGATTATGATCAGAACGGACGGGTGGAGGTTACCATGAACATGAACGCCGAAGGAGCCCGGATCTGGAAGCGGCTGACCGGCGATAACATTGGCAAGCAGATTGCCATCGTGCTGGATGGCTACGTCAGATCCTACCCGAATGTAAATTCTGAAATCCCCAACGGGATGTCCTCTATCACCGGTGGGGAGATGACCGTAGAAGAGGCCCAGGACCTGGCCAACATCCTGAAAGCAGGGAAGCTGCCTGCACCAGCCCGGATCGTCCAGGAAGAGGTTGTAGGCCCTTCACTGGGTCGTGAATCGATCCGTTCCGGACTGTTCTCTTTCATCATTGCTTTTGTGATTGTACTGATCTACATGTCGATTTACTACGGCCGGGCCGGTAACGTAGCCGATATCGCCCTTTTTGCCAACGTATTCTTCCTCTTTGGCGTGATGGCCTCCATCGGCGCCGTGCTCACGCTCCCCGGTATCGCCGGTATCGTGCTCACCCTGGCCATGGCGGTCGACTCCAACGTGATCATATACGAGCGTATGCGGGAAGAAATTCGAGCCGCGAAAGGAATGCGGCTGGTGGTCAAAGACGGTTTCCGTCATGCCTACTCCGCCATCATCGATAGTCACGTAACCACCATTCTTACAGGTATCGTCCTTTATGTGTTCGGTTCGGGACCCGTGCAGGGCTTTGCCACCACACTGGTGATCGGCCTTCTGCTTTCGCTCTTTACTGCCGTGTTCCTGGCCAGGCTTCTTTTTGAAAGCATGCTCAATCACAACATGAACATCACGGTAGGAAATAAGTATACGGTCAACCTCTTCTCAAAACTGAATTTCGATTTCATCAAGCCGAGAAAAAAGATGTATATCGCCTCATTGGTTGCCATCACGATTGGGCTTTCTTTCATCGGCCTCCGCGGACTGGATCCCGGCATCGATTTCACCGGTGGAAGAAGTTACGTCGTACGCTTTGATCAAAATGTTTCCACCAACCTCATCCGGGAGTCGCTTCGTCAACAGTTTGGCGAATCTCCCGAGGTAAAGACCTTCGGTCCGCTCAACCAGGTAAAGATCACCACCAAGTACCTGATCGACGACCGCTCCATGTCTGCCGACTCCATCGTCAGCATCACCGTGTTCAACGGTGTCAAGGGTTTCTATTCCAATGAGATCACATTCGAGGCTTTCAAATCAAACGATCCCGCCAAGATCATCGGAGAACTGAGTTCCCAGCGGATCGACCCGGCCATCTCTTACGCGTTGATCTGGCAGGCCATTTTTGCGGTCGGTTTCTCCCTCATCATCATCTTCATCTACATCGCATTCCGGTTCAAGAACTGGCAATACGGTTTGGGTGGTGTTGCGGCCCTGTTCCACGACACGCTGATCATCATCGGGATATTCGCGATCTTTCATGGCGTACTTCCCTTCGGCATGGAGGTTGACCAGTCGTTTATCGCAGCCATCCTTACGGTGATCGGATATTCGATCATGGACACGGTGATCATCTTCGACCGGATCAGGGAATACAACACCCTTTATCCGAAACGCGACCTGGCCGTGAACATCAATGGTGCTATCAACAGCACCATGGGCCGTACGGTCAACACGTCCGGTACAACCCTCCTCACCCTGATGGTGATCTTCATCTTTGGTGGAGAGGTACTTCGCGGTTTTACCTTCGCCATGCTCATCGGGGTCCTGGTGGGAACCTACTCCTCCATCTACGTAGCTACCCCTATCTTCTACGACGTTATTTCGTGGAGAAAACGGATCAAGGCGAAGAAGGAGCTGGCGGGGAGCGGGAAGAGGAGGTAAGAGAGAGGGACGAAGGACGAGGGACGAGGTACTTTTTCATATATTTGTACGTTATTCAAGCCTGAACCATTGCATCTGTTATGAGAACTCTTTTGACTCTCTTTTTGCTATCCTTTTTATTGGTCGGTGTGGGAGAGGCTACCGCCCAGAATAAGCATTCCAAAGCAGCCGATGATTCCTTTGCTGACCAGCAATACTCCCTCGCCCTTGAAAAGTATCAGAAAGCTTACTCCAAAGTAAAGAGAAACCGGGAAGAGCGGGACCGTATTTCGTTTCAGATGGCCGAGTGTTACCGTATGATGAACAACACCAAGCGGGCAGAGGTATCTTACAAACGGCTGACCGGTGACCGGTACAGAAAGAAGAATCCAAAGATCCTGCTTTACTATGCGGATGCCCTGAAAAGCAACGGCAAGTATGAAGATGCCATCGAGCAATACACCGCTTACAAGGAACTTGTGCCGGATGATCCTGCTGCAGATGCCGGCATTGAAACAGCTACCATCGCGCTGGAGTGGATGGAGAATCCCTCCAAGTATACCGTGGAATTGCAGAAAAAGATCTCTACCCGCGACGACGACTTCGCACCGGCTTATGCCGACAAGAATTTCAACTCGATCGTCTTCACTTCCAACCGCGATGCTTCCACTGGAAAACAGAAGGATGCCTGGACCGGCATGAAGTTCACCGACCTCTTTTTTGCCCGGAAGGACCGGAAGGGTGACTGGCAAAATCCGGTTCCGGTCGACGAAGACGGAGTAGTCAATACCGAAGCAAACGAAGGGAGCGGACAGTTTAATAGCCGGTTCACCGGCCTCTACTTTACCCGTTGCTGGAATGAACCGCGGAAGAAGAACGGATGTGCCATCTACAAAGCCAGCCGGATCGGTGGAACCAACTGGGGCGACCCCGCCATGGTGGATCTGGGGATTGACAGCACGGTGGCCAATGGTCATCCCACCATCTCTTCGGACGAAAAACTGATCATCTTTTCCTCCGACCGTGCAGGCGGAGTGGGCGGAAAAGACCTCTGGAAGATCGTCAAGAAGGAGAAAGGAGGAGGGTATACCCGCCCCATCAACCTGGGACCGGAGATCAACACACCTGGTGATGAACTATTTCCCTTCCTCCGAAACGATACCGTCCTCTATTTCGCCTCCAACGGCCACCCTGGTATGGGAGGCCTCGATATCTTTATAAGCACCGAATCAGATAGCAAATGGGGGCCTCCGGAAAACGTGAAGTATCCGATCAACACCCATGCGGATGATTTTGCCATTGTGTTCAACCTGGATGAACCGGAAGAGGGTTTCTTCTCTTCCAATCGCCCGGGAGGCAGAGGCAAGGACGACATCTACTCCTTCATCATCCCTCCTGTATACTTCACCCTTGAGGGATATATGAGTGACGACTTATCCCTCCAGCCCATCGCAGGCGTGAATGTAACCATCGTAGGAACCAACGGGAAAACAGCCACTTACAACACCGATCAGCGGGGCCGTTACGTGTTCAATAAGAACCAGATCCTTCCCAACACCACCTATGAGATCCTGGTCATCAAGAAAGATTACTTCAACGAGAAAGCCACCGAAACTACGGTTGGCCTGGAATCGAGCCGGGATCTGACACGCGATTTTGTGCTGAAACCGATCCCGAAAAAACCGGTCGTGCTTCCCGATATCCTTTACGACCTGGCAAAATGGAACCTGAAACCCCAGTTCCAGGATTCGTTGCAGGAGCTCATCGCCACCCTCGATGTAAATGAAACCATTGTCATCGAGCTGGCTTCCCATACCGACTCCAGGGATACCGAAGAGCGGAACGACATCCTCTCCCAGCGCCGGGCACAATCCGTTGTCGATTACCTGATCAGCCGTGGGATCGATCCCGACCGGCTGGTCGCCAAAGGGTATGGCGAACGGGTTCCGCGTACCCTAAACCGGGAAATGATAAAAGAGGGATACCCCTTTACCCCCGGTACCGTACTCACCGACTCTCTGATCAACTCATTGCCGAATACGCCTGTTAAAGAGGCTGCCCATCAGCTGAACCGCCGGACTGAGTTTGCTATTCTCCGGAATGATTTTATCCCGAAATCCCGGATCACGAAAAAACCGGGTCCTGCCGTCGAAATCGTGGTAAAACCGGAAGAGAACAGTGTGACCTACACCCTGACCAAAGAGGAGAACCTCGAAGCCATCTGCTATGTCAACGGCATCACTTCCACGTTTCAGTACGATCCGAGGGAGAAAGAGTTCTACATCTCTTCGGCCGAAGCTATCAGGCTCCTTACCAGCGGAGCCATCGACCGGAATGATTTTGTGGGGGATGCCACACAATTGATCGGAGAAGGATTCGTCGCAAACAAGGCCGTCATCAACATCCGGGAAATGCGGATCGGGAAAAATGTGGCAAGAGATCTGAAAGCTACCGTGAACCAGAAGCTGAAGAACCAAATCTATTTCGGGCCAGGTACCCTCCTGCAGTTCGGAGAGTACAGCGTGGATCCTTCAGAAAATAAGATTCTTTTTGAGTAATTATGAATGGTTCAATCAAATAAATACAACGAACGTGGGGTCTCCTCCGGGAAAAAGGAGGTTCGTGCCGCTATCAAGAACCTGGATAAAGGACTTTTTCCAAAAGCTTTCTGTAAGATCATTTCCGATATTGCCGGGGGCGATCCGGCATGGTGCAACATCATGCATGCGGACGGGGCCGGTACCAAATCCTCCCTGGCCTATCTCTACTGGAAGGAGACAGGAGATCTCTCTGTGTGGAAAGGGATTGCCCGGGATGCCATCGTGATGAACCTGGATGATCTCGCCTGCGTGGGAGCACTGGACAACATCCTTCTCTCAAGCACCATCGGACGAAACAAACAGAGGATACCTGGCGAAGTGCTGAGTGCCATCATTGAGGGAACTGAGGAGTTCCTCGGGAAGATGAGAGAGCTGGGCATCGGGATCCGTTCCACGGGCGGGGAAACTGCCGATGTGGGTGACCTGGTCAGGACCATCATCGTCGACTCCACCGTCTTCTGCCGGATGCCCCGGTCGCAGGTGATCGATAACTCCGGGATTCAGGCCGGTGACGTGGTTGTTGGGCTGGCTTCTTTCGGCAAAGCGACTTACGAAGATGAATACAACAGCGGCATGGGCAGCAACGGCCTCACCTCCGCCCGGCATGATGTATTGGACCACACGTACGCCGTCCGCTTCCCGGAGAGCTTTGACCACCGGATACCGGATCACCTGGTCTATTCCGGCTCCAAAAAACTGACCGATCCCTCCGGCATCGAAGGCATCGATGTGGGGAAGCTGATCCTCTCGCCCACACGTACCTATGCCCCGGTGATCAAACGGATTCTCGGGCAGCATCGGGATAAAATTCATGGAATCATCCATTGTTCAGGAGGGGGCCAGACCAAAATCCTGCACTTCATTGACCGGCTTCATGTTGTCAAGGATCAGCTCTTTCCCCTCTCTCCTCTCTTCCATCTGATCCGCGAACAATCACAAACTCCCTGGAAGGAGATGTACCGGGTATTCAATATGGGACACCGGATGGAGCTATACCTCCCGGAACATGCTGCAGAAGAGATCGTAGCTATTGCCGGAGAGTTCCAGGTGGAGGGCCGGATCATCGGCCGCTGCGAGGAGGCTCCGGGCCGGAAACTGACCATTATCAGCGATGAAGGAACCTTCAGTTATGAACCAAATACAACGTAGGCTATGAAAAAAGCATTGACCATCACAGTGATTATTTTGCTGGCTATCCTGTTCGGAGTATTCAGCTTCCTCTACTGGGGCGTTTACGACGAAGGCGTCAGGGCCGGCACCGTACTCCGGATCAGTAAAAAGGGGGTTATCTGGAAGACTTACGAAGGACAGCTAAGCCTGGAGTCGTTCGGAGCCTTAAAAAGAGTGAGCCCGCTGGCTGAAACATTCGACTTCTCGGTAGAGCGAAACAACGACTCAATCGTTCGCCTGCTGGAGTCGGTAGCCCTCTCAGGTGACCGGGTTAATCTTCGCTACATCAAGCGATACATGGTCTTCCCCTGGAGAGGGAAGACAAAATACTTCGTGTTGGGAGTGGAACAGGGTCTCAACCCCAGGCCCCCTTCTCCACAACCGGAACCATTTGGCCATTAAAAGCATGCTTTTTTTTCGTACTTCCTTTATTTTCACCCTGTGTTCAAGCCTCCTGGCCTTGTCGTCAAGCTGTCAACGGGACCTGCCGCTTACGGTCATTGCTATTTCCAAAACATCCGACAATTACATCAACTGGCTGAAACGGGCTGATTCCACTGTGCAGTATATAAACCTCTATTCGCTTCCGGTCGACTCTGCGTTAAACCTGCTCGAAAACTGTTCCGGCTTATTGCTTACCGGCGGGGAGGATGTATTTCCCGGGATTTATGCCGAAATGGGTGATACAGCCCGTTGCGGGGCCATCAACTTTTACCGGGATACGCTGGAGATCAACCTGGTTTTTCAGGCACTGAAGCTGAGGATGCCCATTTTCGGAGTCTGTCGTGGCGAACAAATCCTCAACGTGGTGTTTGGCGGAAAGCTCTTCATCGACATTCCCCAGGATTTCGACACGTCAGTCTTTCACCGCTGTGAAGATTACCTGCATTGTTTTCACATGGTGTATGTAGAGCCCAACTCCTTATTACACGCCCTCTGTGGTTGTGATTCTGCCCTGGTTACCACCAACCACCACCAGGCAGTCAGCGTGCTGGCCCCCGACCTGAAAGCCAATGCATACGGGTCAGACGGGCTGATTGAAGGGATTGAACTTGCTGAAAAAACCGGGCAACCCTTCTTCCTGGGAGTCCAATGGCATCCCGAACGGATGGCGGAAGAGAATCCGTTGTCGGGGCCACTGGCACGCGCCTTCCTCATGAAGTGCAGAATATACTCCAGCAACAAGTAGCAAACCCTTTATTCCGTACATTTGCAGAATGTTAGAAAAACTGAAAGCGATCAAAAAGCGGTATGATGAGCTAACGGAGCAGATGAATGATCCGAAGGTGACGGGCGACATGAAGCGATACATCAAGCTGAACCGTAATTTCAAGGAGCTGACACCCATCATTAAAGCCTATCATGCCTACCTGGATCTGCTGGCCAACATCGATCATACAAAGAAGATGCTCTATTCCGAGAAGGATGAAGAGATGCGGGAGATGGCCAGAGAGGAGCTGGAGACGCTGACTGTGAAACGGGATACCATGGAAGAGGATATCCGGCTGATGCTGATCCCTTCCGATCCGCAGGATATCAAGAATGCCGTGGTTGAGATCCGGGCCGGGACAGGCGGGGATGAAGCCAGTCTATTTGCCGGTGATCTCTACCGGATGTATTCCCGGTATTGCGAAAACCGCCGGTGGAAAGCCGAACTGGTTGATTTCACCGAAGGAACCGTAGGCGGTTTCAAGGAGATTATTTTTAATGTGACCGGCGAAGGAGCTTACGGCCAGCTTAAATATGAATCGGGCGTTCACCGGGTACAACGGGTTCCCGATACCGAGACCCAGGGACGGGTGCACACCTCTGCAGCCACGGTGGCTGTTTTGCCTGAAGCTGATGAATTTGACGTGGAGATCAAACCGGCCGATATCCGGAAAGACACCTATTGCTCTTCCGGTCCAGGCGGCCAATCGGTCAATACCACCTATTCGGCAATCCGGTTAACCCATATCCCTTCAGGAATCGTTGTTACCTGCCAGGATGAGAAGTCGCAACTAAAGAACTTCGACAAAGCCATGAAGGTGCTTCGCAGCCGTTTGTTTGAGAAGGAGTACAGTAAGTACCTGGATGAGATCTCAAAGAAACGCAAGACGATGGTCTCCACCGGCGACCGCTCAGCCAAGATCCGTACCTACAACTGGCCCCAGAGCCGGGTTACCGACCACCGGATCAACCTTACACTCTACAACCTGCCCGCCATTGTCGATGGGGATGTTCAGCCATTGATCAACGCGTTGCAACTGGCCGAGAACGCGGAACGGCTGAAAGCAGCGGTTAGTTGATTGCCATGGATTGCCATGGATTGCCATAAATTGCACAGTTCAAGTCCCCTTCAGGGGATTTAGGGGTAAAATCGTAAATTGAAATGAATAGAAGCGAGCTAATCAACCTGATCCGGGAGAAACAATCGTTTCTCTGCATCGGGCTTGACACAGATCTGAACAAAATCCCATCCCATCTGCTGAAGACCGAAGACCCGGTATTTGAGTTCAACAAAGCCATCATCGATGCCACGAACGAACTGGCTGTGGCCTACAAACCCAACCTGGCGTTCTACGAATCTTTGGGCGTAAAGGGGTGGAACAGCCTGGCCAGGACAGAGCAGTACCTAAGGCAGTTCAACGTATTCACCATCGCTGATGCCAAACGGGGCGACATTGGTAACACCTCCAAGCAATATGCAAAAGCGATGTTCGACCCCGAATCTTCAGGCTTCGACTTCGACGCAGTCACTGTAGCTCCCTATATGGGTGAAGATTCGGTACAACCTTTCCTTGAATTTGACGACAAGTGGGTGATCCTGCTGGCTCTTACTTCCAATAAAGGCTCCGACGATTTCCAGATGATGACCTCTGCCGAAACAGGGTCCAGGTTTTATGAGGAGGTGATCATCAAATCGCTGCAATGGGGTACTGAATCCAACATGATGTATGTGATTGGGGCAACCAAAGCGGAGAAGCTGGAGCAGATCCGCAACCTGGTCCCCGGGCATTTTCTGTTGGTTCCCGGCGTTGGCGCCCAGGGAGGGACTCTTCAAGAGGTAGCAAAATACGGCCTGAACCAGGATTGTGGTCTGCTTGTCAACTCATCCAGAGGCATCATTTACGCATCATCCGGAGAAGATTTTGCCGAAAAAGCACGGGACGAGGCGAAGAAAATGCAGGTGATTATGGGGGGAGTTCTCTAGTTTCGGGTTTCGGGTTTCGGGTTTCGGGTTTCGGGTTTCGGGCTAATTCGCCATTTCGCTACCTCACTACCTCACTACTCCAGAATGGTTATCCACCCCCATTTATCTTCCTCTTCCCCCTCCTGGATGGCACGCAGTTTTGTGTAAAGTTTCTCTGAAACCGGTCCGGCTTTCCCGCTTTTGCAATAATGGTATCCATGCGTGGTGTCGCGGTCGATGATGGAGCAGATGGGTGAGATCACCGCGGCTGTGCCGCAGGCTCCTACCTCCTCAAATTCGGCCAGCTCCTCTACCGGAATGGGACGTACCTCTACCTCCATACCAAGCTCTTTGGCCAGTACCTGCAATGATTTGTTGGTGATGGAGGGAAGAATGGAGCTGGAAGCAGGCGTCACATAGGTGTTCCCTTTGATACCAAAGAAGTTGGCGGGGCCGGCTTCATCAATGTACTTCTGTTCGGCGGCATCCAGAAAGAGGACCGAAGCATACCCATCCTGGTGTGCGCGGTGCGCAGGAACAAGGCTTGCTGCGTAGTTTCCTCCCACCTTGATATGACCGGTTCCTTTGGGCGCTGCACGATGGTAATCCCGAACGATCTCCATCTTCACCGGATTGAATCCTTCTTTGAAATAGGGGCCTACAGGTCCGACAAAGATCATGAAAAGATATTCCGTAGCCGGTTTTACACCTACCTGTGGACCGGTTCCGATGAGCAGGGGACGAATGTAAAGGGAGGCTCCTTCCCCATAGGGAGGCACGTATTCCTGGTTCAGCCTGACTACCGTAAGTACAGCCTCGTGAAACAGCTCCCAGGGTACTTCGGCCATCATAATCCCCCGGGCCGAATTGTTCATCCGCTTCCAGTTCTCATCCATCCGGAAGATACGGATCTTCCTGTCCTTTCCGCGAAAAGCTTTCAGCCCCTCAAACGCCTCCTGCCCATAGTGCAGGCAGGTGGCAGCTATGTGAATGCTAATGTGTTCGGAGGAGGTGATCTCCAGTTCCCCCCACTGGCCATCGCGGTAATAAGAACGTACGTTGTAGTTGGTCTTGAAATAACCGAAGGGAAGGTTTTTCCAATCAATCTGGTTCATATATCAAGCGTTTAAGTTATTCAGGATTGGATAGCGATGTAAATATAGAAAAAAATTCACATTTACCAGCTTTCTATTAACACATACAAAAAGGAACTTGCCAGCCACCCTCTTTTTACTTAACTTTGTTTGTGAACTTCAGATCCCGTGTCATGAAAAGAGCCTATACCGTCCCCCTACCCATCGCGCTGTTCGCCCTGCTCCTGGTGTTTGCAGGCGGATGTAAAAAAGAACTCACCATTGCTGATCCTCCACCGGGCGCTGACAACCCCCTGGAACTCGAGGTGAGCAACACCTTCGACTGGAAGACCACCCGGAATATCACCCTGGAGGTGACCGGGCTCACGATTCCGGTCAACATCCGGAACACGCTGCAGGTGAAATCGATAAACGAAGAGAGGGTTTACCTGAAAAATCAGCTCTTCATAAACCGGGATTATACCCTGAAATTCACGATTCCGGCTTACGATACAGCGGTGCTCATCACCTTTGGATCGATCCGGACAACGGTAAATGTCATTCCTGACGTGATCTATTTTGACTTTCATTCACCATAAAAACACAATCGCAGATGAAATATTTCCAGGTCGTTTTTATTTCGTTTTTTTTCCTGCTGGCCAATCCTGCCCTCTTCAGTCAGTATGCGGTTGACTTTGAATCGGGGAACACCGGTTATTACGAAGATCTTTGCTGGGATATTGAGGAGGCCAGTGTGAGCAGCTCACAGCCCATTGAAGGGAACAAATCGATTCGGACCTCCAAACTGAACAATGACATCGGGATCATCATATCCCCCTGGATACTCCTTTCGGGCTCGGGAAACCTGACGTTCAAGCACCGGATCTATAATTATAACGGATCCAGGACGTTAAAGGTCTACATCATCAGTGAAACCAACCCATCAGGGGATCTTATCCTGGATTACGACTATTCGAACGGTACCACACAAACTGAAAGTATTTCTATCTCACAAAGTGGTCTGTACAAGTTCAAGTGGCGCTTCTCCGGATCCGGCGGCAACTCCAGGGGACAACTGGACGACATCTCTTTCCCCGGCACCTATGCTTCAGATCCATCCAACGACTGTGATCCCATCAGCATCAACCCCGATACCGACGGCGACGGGGTCCCCGATAGTGAAGATGACTATCCCGCGGATCAGTATCGCGCATACGACAACTTCTATCCGGCATCGGGGCAGTCGACCCTGGCATATGAAGACCTCTGGCCATCCAGCGGGGATTACGACCTGAACGATGTAGTGGTTGGATACAGTTTCAAAATAGTTACCAATGCCAGCGATAACGTGGTAGACCTGATCGGCACCTTTGTTCTTCGTGCCTCCGGGGCCGGGCTGCACAACGGATTCGGGTTTCAGCTTCCGGATGTGGATCCCACCTCCATCATCAGCACCACGGGATATGATGTACTCCCTTCAGCCGGCTTTACGTTTGGATCCAATGGCCTGGAGACCGGTCAAACTTATGCCACCGTGATCGTGTTTGACGACTTCTTCCGGTTTCTGGTCCCATCAGGCGGCGGTACCGGGGTCAACACATCGGCGGGTCAAACGCCTGAACCGTACGATACCATCACCGTCACCATGGTCTTTATGAATAACGGCACCCCCGGAGCCGGCGGGGCGGTGAGCATTACCACCCTGAACATCTCTGAGTTCAATCCCTTCATCATCGCCGGGATGGTACGGGGAAAAGAGGTCCATCTTCCCGGTTTTGAACCTACTGACAAAGCCGATGCCTCCTACTTTGGCATCGAAGACGACGACACCAACCCTGCCACCGGGAAATATTACAAAACCGCCGCCAACCTACCCTGGGCATTGAATATCTACGAAACGTTTGATTATCCGCTTGAGGAGGTCTCCATCATCGATGCTTACCTGAAGTTTGACGAATGGGTGCAGAGCAGCGGCGTGCAATACCCCGACTGGTACCAGGATAATCCGGGCTACCGGAATGAGGCGAATATTTACTAAGGGACGAGGATTGTGGACTGAGGACTGTGGACTGCGGACTCAGGTATTTTTACCTGCCAGATTATCCAGATCTGCTAAATCCTGTAACCTGCCGGTTGCTTTTTTATTTTTTTTCAGGTTTTCCAGATCGATGAAATTAATTATGAGCCCATCCACTTCAACTTCCAACCGGCTTTGATAACAAGTAATAAAATCTACCCATGCAATCCAACGGCATAACCACCTACGACCAGGTATTGGAAGGTCTTGAATTGTTCCAGAAAGACGAGGGACGAGGGACGTCATTTTGTCAGCCTGCCTTGAATGGCACCCTCTTTGTCATCCTCCCACAAAGAAAAACCAAAAACTAAACGACAATGCAAACAGGAAAGATCAACGTCCAGACAGAGAATATTTTTCCCATCATCAAGAAATTTCTATACTCGGAACATGAGATCTTCCTCCGGGAGCTGATCTCCAATGCGGTAGATGCCACTCAGAAACTCAAGACCCTGGCCTCCCTGGGAAAATACAAGGGGAAGCTTGGGGATCTGACCATCCAGGTGAAGGTCAACAAGAAGAAGAAAACCCTTTCGGTCACCGACCGGGGGATCGGAATGACGGCCGACGAGCTGAATAAATACATCAACCAGATCGCTTTTTCCAGCGCCGAAGAGTTTGTCAGTCAGTTCAAGACCAAGTCGGAAGCCGAGATGAATGCCATCATTGGTCATTTCGGACTGGGCTTTTATAGCTCTTTCATGGTCTCCGATAAGGTGGAGATCAATACCAAAACCTACCGGAGCGGGGATGGCACCGAAGCGGTTATGTGGGAGTGCGATGGCAGTCCGGAATACAGGATGGACACATCAAAGAAGAAAGAGAGGGGCACCGAGGTGGTCCTGCATATGGCCGACGATTCCCTGGAGTACCTGGAAGATCACCGGGTGCTGGAGATCCTGAAGAAATATTGCCGCTTCCTGCCCGTTCCAATTCAGTTTGGAACGGAAAAGGTGTATGAACCGGAGGGGAAGGACGAGGGAAAAGAGGTTGAGAAGCCCAGGATCATCAATGATACCAATCCTCTCTGGAAACAGAAACCTTCGGAACTGAAGGAGGAAGACTATAAAAAATTCTATCGTGAGCTCTATCCCTACAGCTTCGATGAGCCTCTCTTCCACATCCACCTGAACGTGGATTTTCCCTTCAATCTCACCGGGATCCTCTATTTTCCCAAGGTGAAGCGGACCCTGGAGATCCAGAAAGACAAGATCCAGCTCTATTGCAACCAGGTCTTTGTGACCGACTCGGTAGAGGGAATTGTCCCTGACTTCCTGACTTTATTACATGGCGTTCTCGACTCACCGGATATCCCGCTGAATGTATCCCGCAGCTTCCTGCAGAGTGATCCCAATGTGAAGAAGATCTCCAACCACATCATGAAGAAGGTGGCCGACAAGCTGGAAGAGCTTTTCAAGGAGGAGCGGAAGAACTTTGAAAAGAAATGGGACGACATCAAGGTCTTCATCGAATATGGCATCATCTCCGAAGCCAACTTCTACGACCGGGCCAAACAATTCTGTCTTTTCAAAAATACAGATGGGAAATACTTCACCTTTGAAGAATGCCGGAAACACATTGAACCTGCCCAGAAGGACAAGGAGGGAACCCTCATCTACCTTTACGCCACCAATCTGGAAGAACAGTACAGCTACATCCAGGCGGTCAAAGAACGTGGCTACGATGTGTTGTTGCTCGACGGCGTGCTCGATTCCCATTTCATCAACACCCTGGAACAGAAGTTTGAAAAGTCGCACTTTACCCGGGTGGATGCCGATACCATTGAGAAACTGATCAAAAAGGAGGATGCCCAGCCATCCAAACTCAATGAGGATCAGCAAAAATCGCTGAAAGAGCTGATGGAGAAACAGATCGATTCAAAGAAATACACCATCACCTTTGAAAGTTTGAGTGAAAAGGAAGCTCCCTTCATGCTCACCCAGCCAGAGTTCATGCGCAGGATGAAAGATATGTCGGCCCTCGGTGGGGGCATGGGATACATGGGTGAACTCCCCGATCACTTTAACCTTGTGGTCAACTCCAACAACTCAATCATCGGTAAACTGCTCCTGGAACCGGACGGAGGAAAACAGGCAGCCACCATCAAACAGCTCTTCGACCTCGCCCTCCTGGCTCAGGGGATGCTGAAAGGGAAAGAGCTGGCGGAGTTTATCCGCAGGAGTACGGGGCTGGTGAAGTGACGAAGGACGAGGGACGAGGGACGAAGGACGGTTATTTGTAGCAGAATGAGTCTGATTTTTTCTCCATGGTCAATAGCTGAGCAATGATATGCTCATATTTTTCAAATAATTCAACATATTTATTCTTATCAATATAGTTGCAGTTCAAAGAGAACTCAAGCCAGGTTTGTGTTTCAGCTGCTTCAGAAATCGAGTCGGTCAATTTACATATAAATGCTGCGGGATATCTTCGTTTATACCACCCTTCTGCAATGTTTGAACAAATAGATCTCGATGCCCGGCGTATCTGGTCTGTCAATGAGTACTTTTCTTCCATCGGGAATTCCTTTGTAAGATGAAAAATTTCCATAGCTGTTGAGAAAGCCAGCTGATAAACCGATAGGTCTCTGAAACTTTTAATAGCAGTGCCCATGATTTCCTGATTTAATTGTGAAGATAATATTTCCGATTAATCAGGAAATGAGCTAAAAGGTAATATACCGACTCTAAAAAGTTTTCAACAAACCCAATCTCATCCTTCGTCCCTCGTCCTTCGTCTTTCGTTTTTTCACTATCTTTACCCAAAATTTAAACCCTTAACGTCTATGAAACTCTCCAAAGGCTGGATCATCCTCATTGTGGTGATCGCTATCGTCGTGATCCTGGTGGGCTGGGGTACCGGGATTTACAACAAACTCGTCACCCGGGACGAAAATGTCGGGAAAGCCTGGGCCAACGTAGAGAACGTCTACCAGCGGCGGGCCGACCTGATTCCCAATCTGGTTGCTACGGTGAAAGGGGTAGCCGATTTTGAGAAACAGACCCTTACCGATGTGATCGAAGCAAGGGCCAAGGCCACTTCAGTGACCGTTGACCCGGCCAACCTGAATGCACAGTCCCTGCAGCAGTTTCAGGCCGCCCAGGACGGTCTCAGCTCTGCCCTCTCCCGCCTGATGGTGGTGGTGGAAAGATATCCTGAACTAAAAGCTACGCAGAACTTTATGGAGTTGCAGGCCCAGCTGGAGGGAACCGAAAACCGGATCGCCGTGGAACGGATGAAATTCAACGAGTCGGCACAGGCCTACAACACCTACATCCGAAGGTTCCCGGCTGCGATTTTTGCCGGCATATTCGGATTTGAGAAGAAAGCTTACTTCGAAGCCCAGGAGGGCTCAGAGGTAGCACCAAAAGTAGAATTCTAGGGTATACCAGAATTACGAATTACGAATTACGAATTACGAATTACGAATTTCTGATTTTTATGTCGATACCGGCAAAACATTTTTTCACAAATCAGGAGCAACAGCAGATCACCCGGGTCATCCGCGAAGCCGAACTGAATACTTCAGGAGAGATTCGTGTACATATAGAGAACAGCTGCAAGGGAGACGTGCTCGACCGGGCAGCGTATATCTTCAAACAACTCAACCTGCACCGGACACAGCTGCGTAACGGAGTGCTTTTCTACCTCTCGGTACATGATCATAAATTTGCTATCCTGGGCGACAAAGGGATCAACAATACGGTCTCCCCCGGCTTCTGGGATGAGATCAAGGAGGAGATGTCAGCCCGGTTCCGTGAAGGGGACCTGGTCTCCGGATTAGTTGATGGAATCCTGAAAGCAGGAGAGCAACTGAAGGCGCATTTCACACACCAGACGGATGATGTGAATGAGTTGGAGGATGAGATCTCCTTTGGAGAGACGTAAATACCCCCCAGCCCCCTAAAGGGGGAGCTTTTCCTCCCCTTGAAGGGGAGGGATTTACGCAAAGCGAAGCAAGTCCCCTTTAAGGGGATTTAGGGGTACAGGGATTTAGGGGCAAAAACAAACCGCATGAACAATTTCAAAATTATTATACTGACCCTCCTTCTCTGTGATGGGATACTGGCGGTTTCACAGGACATTCCCCTTCGTCCGGAGCCCCCCCGGCTGGTCAATGACCTGGCCGGGATCCTGACACCGGAACAGGTTCAACAGCTCGAACGGAAGCTGGTGAACTTCAATGATAGCACCTCTACCCAGATCGCCGTGGTCACGGTATCCTCCCTGAATGGATATGACAAAGCGGACTTTGCTTTCCGGATCGGGGAGCAATGGGGTGTGGGACAGAAAGGCAAGAACAATGGCATTGTGGTGCTTGTCAAGCCAAAATACGGGGAGGAGCGGGGAGAAGCATACATTGCTGTTGGTTACGGCCTGGAAGGGGTCATTCCCGACGCCATCGGTAAACGGATTGTGGAGTACGAGATGATCCCCAACTTTAAAGAGAATAACTATTTCGGCGGACTCGATGCCGGCACAACCACCCTGATGGAGCTGGCCAGCGGCGAATTCACGGCTGATCAGTACGTGAAAAAGACACAGAGTAAGCCTTATGCGATCTTTATTCCCATCCTGGTTTTACTGTTCATCTTTTTCCTGATCCGCTCCAGTCGTGCGCGTTCCCATTCGGTGGGCAAAAGCATTCCTTTCTGGACTGCTTTCTGGTTACTGGGGAGTATGGGTGGACACAGCGGCAACTGGAAGAATTTCTCTTCTGGCGGTGGATCATTTGGCGGCGGCAGCTTTGGCGGTGGAGGTGGATTCGGAGGATTTGGCGGCGGCAGCTTTGGCGGCGGTGGAGCCGGAGGGAGCTGGTGAGAAGCCCGCAAACCCCCTAAAGGGGATTTAGGGGTAGAAAGGGGATTTAGGGGCAAGTCTTCATTATAAATCTCAGCTCTATGATCGATCAGATTGACCTGAGCATGGTTGACTGGGCACGGGCGCAGTTTGCGCTGACAGCCATCTACCACTGGCTGTTCGTGCCGCTTACCCTGGGCTTGTCGTTCATCGTGGCCATCATGGAGACGATTTACGTCAGAACAGGCAATCCGGAGTGGAAGAAGATAACCAAATTCTGGATGATCCTCTTCGGGATTAATTTTGCTATTGGCATAGCCACCGGGATCATCCTTGAATTCCAGTTTGGCACCAACTGGTCCAACTACTCGTGGTTTGTGGGCGATATCTTCGGAGCCCCGCTGGCGATTGAAGGGATCATGGCCTTTTTCCTCGAATCGACCTTCATCGCGATCATGTTCTTCGGCTGGAATAAAGTCAGTAAAGGATTCCACCTCACTGCCTCCTGGCTGACCGCGATCGGAGCCAACTTCTCGGCGCTCTGGATCCTGGTAGCCAACGCCTGGATGCAACATCCCATCGGCATGGAGTTCAACCCGGATACGGCCCGCAACGAAATGGTCAATTTCTGGGAGATCATCTTCTCTCCAATGGCAGTGAATAAATTCCTTCACACCATCTCCAACGGCTATGTGATCGCTTCCATATTCGTGATCGGGATCAGCGCCTGGTTCCTGCTGCACAAAAGGCATGTCCTGACTGCTAAACGAAGTATCCTTATTGCCGCCATCTTCGGCATCATCACCTCCATCTTCCTGGCGTTCACGGGCGACGGATCGGCTTATACCATTGCCCAGAAACAACCGATGAAGCTGGCGGCCATGGAGGGATTGTACGAGGGTGAGTCAGGCGCCGGCCTGGTTGCTTTCGGGATCCTGAATCCCTCCAAGAAGCCTGGCAATGATGAAGATCCATTTCTGATGAAGATCGAGGTCCCACAACTCCTCTCCATCCTGGGATATCGTGACGCGAATGCCTTTGTTCCCGGAGTGGACGACATCATCAACGGAGGGTACAAACCCTGGTTTGAGAACATCCAGGAAGAGGAGAAAGAGATGACCTATTCGGTAGCTCAGAAGATCGAGAGAGGGAAGCTTGCGATCTCAGCACTGAGAGATTACAAAACGGCATCCAAGGCAGGAGATACCATCATGGCGAAAATTTCACGGGATCAGCTGGAAGTGAATTTTGCCTACTTCGGATACGGCTACCTCAACAAGCCCGAATCGGTGGTCCCCAATGTCCAGCTCACCTTTTACAGCTTCCACCTGATGGTGATCCTGGGCCTCTATTTCATCCTGCTCTTCATCGTGGTTCTCTATTTCCTCAGCCGGGGTACACTCGAAAAGCAGCGATGGCTCCTCTGGCTGTCGTTATGGACAATCCCTCTCGTCTACCTGGCCAGCCAGGCTGGATGGGTGGTTGCGGAGGTCGGGCGGCAACCCTGGGTCATCCAGGACCTCCTCCCCACCATTGCCGCTGTTTCCATGATCAGCTCCTCTTCGGTAAAGATCACCTTCTGGATCTTTGCCGGGATCTTCACCGCCTTACTGATTGCTGAAGTAATGATCATGGTACGACAAATCAAGATCGGACCTAAGGACGGAGGACAGAAGTAATGTTTGAAACGCTGTCGTTACTTACATTACAGCACTACTGGTGGATCATCATCTCACTGCTGGCCAGTTTCCTGGTTTTCCTGATGTTCGTGCAGGGAGGGCAAACCCTGATCTACACCCTGGGAAAAACCGAACCTGAACGAACGATCATTGTCAATACCCTGGGGCGAAAATGGGAGTTCACCTTTACCACACTGGTGACCTTTGGCGGAGCCTTTTTCGCCTCCTTCCCCCTCTTCTACTCTACCAGCTTCGGAGGAGCCTACTGGGTGTGGATGGTGATCCTCTTCTCCTTTGTGATCCAGGCCGTAGCCTATGAGTTCAGAACCAAACCAAACAACTTCCTCGGACAGCGCACGTTCGAGATTTTTCTCTTCATCAACGGAGCGCTCGGAACCATCCTGATCGGCGCCGTTGTATCCACCTTCTTTACCGGCTCGGAGTTCTCAGTCAACAAGCTGAATCTGACCGACATCGTCAGCCCGGTCATCTCGCGCTGGGAGGGTCCTGCTCATGGTATGGAAGTAGTGTTGAACTGGCGTAATGTCGACCTGGGGCTGGCCATTTTCTTCCTGGCCCGTGTGCTGGGGATCCTCTATATTCTGAATTCGGTGGATCACGAAGCGATTGCCAGGAGAAGCCACAAACAGTTATGGGTCAATGCCATTCCATTCCTGGTCTTCTTCCTGGCCTACGTGATCGCCCTGATGCTGAGCAAAGGATTTGCCGTAGCGCCCGCCGCCGGGAAGATCTTTATGGAACCTTTTAAATACTGGCATAACCTGATGGAGATGCCGGTCGTAGCAATCCTTTTTGTGATGGGAGTCCTGCTGGTCCTTTTCGGGATCTTCCAGCCACTGTTGAACTTCAAAGCCTGTTGCTCCAAAGGGATCTGGTATGCAGGCCCGGGAACAGTCCTGACCGTTTTCTCCCTCTTTCTGCTGGCAGGATTTAATCATACAGCCTACTACCCCTCTACCTATGATCTGCAAAGTTCATTGACCATCATGAACAGTTCATCCAGCCATTATACCCTCACTGCCATGAGCTATGTTTCCCTGCTGGTTCCGTTTGTCCTGGCCTATATTGTCTATGCCTGGCGGTCCATCAACCGAAAGAAGATCACAGAAGAGGAGATGGAGGAGGGAGGAGGGCATACCTATTAAATGGTGAGATGGTGAAATGGTGAAATGGTGAAATAAAATCGAAAATCAATATGTACATCACATCCATTCTCTTGTACCTGGCCTGGCCGGTGCTGATCGCCGTATCCACGATCATTATCATTTATGCTGTCAAAAAGTTTGACAGCGCACAAAATAAAACATTTGAGTCATGAAAAATTTTACCAAACACACCCTCTGGGCAGTTGCCATCGTTTTGTTGATCAATAGCTGCACCAGGAAATCTGAACCCTTCAGGGTCTTTATGGTTTTCAGCTATCATCCTGAATATAACTGGGTGATTGAAGAGATCGACGGAGTCAATGAGGTATTCCGGGATAACGAGGTCATAACAGAATCTTTTTTCATGGATACCAAACGAAAGACAAGCGAAGCATGGAAAACGATGATGGCCGACTCTGCCATGAAAATGATAAACCAGTTTGATCCCGACCTCCTCATGGTATTTGATGATAATGCCTGTGAATACGTCGCGAAACAGTTTGTTGGAACGGATATGCCGGTTGTTTTCTGTGGCATGAATGCAGACCCGTCTCATTACGGATTTCCAACAAAGAACATCACCGGGATCACTGAAGAGGTTCCTCTGAATGGCATGGTTGAATTCCTGCAGGAGCTTGTCCCGGATATACAGAAGGTCGCATTTATGTCAGATCAAAGTCTGACTTCAGCAGGCATTGACGAGCATGTCAGACAGATGGAGGTTCCGGTCGAGATACTGGAGATCAGAGCCACAAACAACTTTGATGAGTGGAAGTCCACCATCGAGGCATGGCAGGATCAGATAGACGCCATCGGCATCTTAACTTATCACACCATCACCGATACCCTCACCGGTGAAAGCATGAACCCCTCCGACGTAATGAAATGGACGACAGAAAATAACAAACTGCCCGATTTCTCCTTATTCGACTTCGCTGTATACGATGGAGTGCTCTGTAGCTATTACATCCCGGGCAATGAACAGGGCTCGATGGCCGCCAGCCTGGCGCTTGAAATTCTCCGTGGAAAGTCGCCGGAAGAGATCTCTATCACCTATCCCACAGAAGGGATCCGGCTGGTGAACAATGACCGGGCTCAGCAACTTGGTATTGAGATCCCGGAAGGGATCGATGCCACGATCATCAATGAATAGAGTTTACTTCTACCGTGTGATCACTCACGATCAGCGCATAGGAGCATCCATGAAGTTCTTTGCACAGTAATGGAAACAATCACCGATTTTTTTGATCTGCTAATTCACTCGGACAAACTGATCCGCGTAGGAGGGCTGGCATTGCTCTTGCTCATTGTCTACCTCGAAACCGGGGTATTCTTTGGGTTTATCTTCGCCGGCGATGCCCTGTTATTCAGTGCCGGCCTGCTATGCGGACCCGATTTGCTGGACGTCAACATTTTTGTTCTGCTGTTCCTTGTCACGGCAGCTGCAATTGCCGGGAACCTCACCGGATATTATACGGGGAAATTTCTTGGGAAGAAGCTACACACAAAACAGGATTCCTGGTTCTTTAAAAAGAGGCACCTGGAGAAAACACGCCTTTTTTACGATAAATATGGAGGGATGTCACTGGTCGCCGGCCGCTTTGTATGGATCGTCAGAACCTTTGCCCCCATCCTTGCCGGCGCTTCCGACATGGGCTTCCGGAGGTTTAACCTGTTCAATATCCTCGGCGCCTTCCTCTGGGTTTGGACCATCATCCCACTGGGCTATCTGGCCGGCTACCTGATCCCGAATGCGACGGAGAATCTGGAATATTTTGTACTGGCCATTACCCTGATAGCGACGGCGATTCTTGTGCGGGGAATCTACAATGTATCCAGGCGAAAAAACGAAAGAAGCAATTCGTAGTTCGTCATTCGTAATTCGTAATTCGTAATTCGTAATTAATAAAAGTCGTACCTTTGCAGCGCAAACCAAACCATCATTTCTTTCACCTATGAAAAGAGTATTTTTTCTTTGTTTAGGGCTGATTATCACAACATTACTTGTGAAGTCACAGTCCCATGATCCTTCATCCGCTACCTTGAACCACCCGGCTGACTATCCCTACTGGATATCCATGATGCAGGATCCCGATGCGAACTTCTTCGAAACACAGCAAGCGTTCAACCAATACTGGGAAAACCGCCCCATCACAAAAGGGTGCGGCTGGAAGGTATTTAAACGCTGGGAATACATGATGCGAGACCGGGTCTCTGCCGATGGTATCAAACCGGCGCCGGATGTTACATATAAAGCATACACCGACTATATTCAAAATATCCGCTCCGCCAGTGGAGCATGGACCTCCCTGGGGCCTTCCCTGATCCCGTTACCCGGACCCGCGGGCTACGAGGGGTTGGGAAGACTGAACAACATCGCCTTCCATCCAACCGATCCGAATAAATGGTATGTAGCCGCTCCTTCCGGAGGGTTGTGGATGACCAGTGACGGAGGAGCTACCTGGGAGACGCATACCGATACGCTTCCGACCCTCGGTGTATCTGCCATCGTGGTGGACTATACAAATCCTAATGTTCTCTATCTCGGAAGCGGTGACCGGGATGCCGGGGATGCCCCCGGACTTGGCGTCTTTAAAAGCACTGACGGAGGTTACACCTGGGTGCAGTCGACACTGGGAATGGGTGAGAAAACGGTGGGTGAAATCCTTCAGCATCCCACCAATAACCAGATCCTTATTGCCGCTACCAACAGCGGCATCTACAGATCTACCGATGCAGGGGCTAACTGGAGCCTGTCGGCCACCGGCAACTTCAAAGACATCGATTTCAAACCCAACGATCCTAATATCATGTATGCCGCGTCCGGTGCTAATTTTTACCGCTCGGCCGACAACGGCGTGACCTGGACCCAGATCACCTCAGGATTGACCGGCGGACAACGGGGAGCGATTGCCGTCACATCTGCCAATCCCAATTATGTTTATTTTGTACAGTCGAACAACAGCAGCGGCTTCAAAGGACTCTACCGGTCGACCGATGCAGGTCTCAATTTCACTACACGCTCCACCTCTCCAAACATCCTGGACTGGTCCTGCGACGGATCAGGAACCGGCGGACAAGGCTGGTACGACCTTACCATTGAGGCAGACCCGGTGAATCCGGAGATCATCTATGTGGGAGGCGTCGACGTTTGGAAATCGACCAATGGAGGCACCACCTGGTCGATCAACTCACACTGGTATGGCGGATGCAGCGTGCCTGCCGTGCATGCCGACTGCCACATGCTCAAGTATTCGCCGGTTGACGGAAAACTCTATGCCTGTAACGATGGCGGAGTCTATAATACCAGTAACGGGGGAACCACCTGGACTGATCATACCGAAACCATGACCATTGGCCAGATCTACAAACTGGGCCAGGCACAAACAATGAAAGAGAAGGTGATCAACGGATTCCAGGATAATGGCACCTATACCTACCTGGTGCCTGAATGGGTAGCTACCGGCGGAGGGGACGGCATGGAGTGCGCCATCGACTACACCAATGCATCCTGGACCTACCATACGATTTACTACGGTGACATCTTCCGGAAATACAACAACAGCGCCGAAAAGAAGATCGCCGGCAACGGCACCTTTGGCATCACCGAGAGTGGCGCCTGGGTAACTCCTTTTATCCTTCATGAAACCAATCCTGAAGCGATGTTTGTCGGCTTCAAGAATGTCTGGAGAAGCGAGAACATCCGGAATAACACTATCTCCTGGACAAAGATCTCTGATTTCGGCCAGGGCAACAACTGTGTGGTGGTGGAACAATCTCCCGCCAACACCGATATCCTTTACGTGGCCAGGTATGATAACCGGCTCTTCCGCTCTGATAACTGCAACGATGCAACTCCTTCCTGGCTCGAGATCACCTCGTTTTTACCTGCATCGGGTTACCCGACTGATGTAGAGGCCCATCCCACCGACCCTGACGTGGTCTACATCACCATCAATAACGGTGTCTATAAATCCACGGATAAAGGAATTACCTGGACCGGGATCACCGGCAGTTTGCCCAACATCCATCTCAGCAGCATCACCTACTATAAAAATGCCATGGAAGGGCTATACGTGGGTACCGACGCCGGCGTATATTACAAAGAGGCTTCGATGACCGACTGGATTCCATTCAGCGAAGGGCTCCCTGTGAGCGCTATTGTAACCGAACTGGATATCTATTACAACGAGGATACGATCGCCAACGATGCAATCCGGGCCAGTACTTACGGAAGAGGCCTCTGGGGATCTGATATGTACCATTCCACTCCGGATGCCGACTTTGAAGCCGATAAGACCCTCATCCCTGTTGGTTGCGGAGTCAACTTTACTGATCTCTCCAACGGCGTGCCTACCGAATGGTTGTGGACCTTTGCGGGCGGAATCCCTTCCTCCTCTACTGAGAAATATCCCGCGGATATCGTTTACAATACCCCTGGATCTTACGAGGTAAAGCTGGTGGCTGCCAATGAAGCGGGAACCGATTCCATCACCAAATCTGCGTACATCACAGTAAGCGATAACCTCCTTCCCGACGTAGACTTCATGGCCGATCACAACGTGATTTGTGCAGGTGACGTGACCCATCTGACCGATCTGACCGAGTACTGTCCCACCTCCTGGAGCTGGCAGTTCTCCCCCAACCAAGTGGTCTACCTGGAGGGAACCACGATGAACAGCCAGCACCCCATCGTGATGTTCACCCAAAACGGAGCGTTCACAGTCACCCTGACGGCCACCAATTCAGTGGGGCCCTCCAGTACGACCAAAGAGGATTTCATCATGAACGGCGGATACCAGCTTCCCTTCTCAGATGATTTCGAGACCGGTTTTGAAACCCAGTATTGGACCATAGATAATCCTGATCATAAGATCACGTGGGATACAATTTCGGTCCCTGGAACCTCCCCCGATAATAAAGCAGCCTGGATGAACTTCTTCGATTACGTTTACATATTCAGGCTTGATCAGCTGATCAGTCCTGTGTTTAATTTCTCCAACACCAACAACATCATGCTCACCTTCCGCCATGCATACGCACAGCGGGATGTGTTGAAAGATTCCCTGTTCATTCTGGTTTCTGACGACTGCGGCTCCTCCTACACCCGGGTTCTGGCACTTGGACCGGATGGCACACCCAACACCTTTGTAACCCATGAACCCACCATGGATCCATTCTATCCGGAAAGTGCTGACGACTGGTGCGGTGGCAGCTACGGTGTCAGTTGTTACGAAGTGGATCTCAACGCTTACTCCGGAAAAGAGAACGTGAAGATCTCCTTTGAGTCATACAACCGGCGAGGGAATAACCTCTTCCTCGACGACATCACCATTACAGGAATCGTCGGAGTCTCTGCCGGCACTGATCCCTCCCATTCGATCCGGGTCTATCCGAATCCGACCACGGGAATGGTGAATATATCGATTGACCGGCTTTCGGGAAGTGCCACCTTGCAACTCTATACGTTGCAGGGCCAAAATGTCGTGTCAGAACAAATCACGGGTGCAAATGATCGGACCACCCGACAGCTTGATCTGAGCTCTCTGACAAAAGGGATCTATTTCCTGAAGGTGACCACCAGTCACTCTACCCTGGTAAAAAAGATCGTAAAAGAATAACCGAAAAGATCCCTCCGGATTAGTTCCCTCCTATGAACCGACTGCCTGGAATACTAATCATTCTTCTTTTTTCAGCATACAGCTGGGCTCAAACCAGCTGGAGGCCAGGCGAAATGGAGGCCAAGGTCTATCTTTACACCCCGGAGGATATTACCACGCTAAAAAGCCTTCAACTGATGGATGAACCGGCTCAGGAGAACGGAGTTGTGATGGCCTGGGTCTATATTATTCCCGCCGAACTGGAAAAACTGGAAGCTTCCGGTCTGGAATACGTCATTACCCGGCCGGATCTAAACGCCCACAGTCAACACTTCTGGGATCAGGTGGTGCTGGGAAGCTACCACAACTACTTCCAGTTGGTTGAACTGGCCGACAGTCTGGCCGGAAATTTCCCGGCCATTTGCAAGAAGATCCTGCTGGGGACCACTCCGGGAGGCCGGCAGATGGGGATCCTGAAGATCAGTGATAACGTGAATGTAAATGAGAATGAAGCAGAGGTCATGTTCGACGGAGCAATCCATGGCAACGAGATCATGGGTCCGGAGATCCTGATACGCTATGCCCGGGAATTGTGCCTGGAATACGGAAATGACTCCACCTACACCGATCTGATCAACAGCAGGGAGATTTGGCTATACTACCTGGTCAATCCTGACGGCTTTGCCAACGGGATCAGGTATAACTCGAACGGAGTTGATCTGAACCGTGATATCGGCATGATGTGGGGAGGGGAAGGATACAGCACAGGCCCCTTTTCACAGCCGGAGACGAAAATTCTCAGGGAACTCTGGTTTGATCATAATTTCGTCCTCTACAACAACTATCATGGAGGGACAGAAGAGATCTCCCTGCCGTGGAGTTTCAGCGGCCACCAACCGGACGACTGGGCTCACATCTACCAGCTTGCTTCAGTTTATTCAAGTACTTCAGGCTATTTCTACTTTCCATACGGCCAGGGATGGTTTACCATGTACCAGATCTTCGGAGCCACCAAGGATTATAACTATGGTTCGCTGGGACAGATCGGATGGTCGAATGAGATCACCATGTTGAAGGAACCGCCTGCCAGCATGATCCCCATGTATTATAACTACAACGTACCGGCCATCACGGAGATGATCGAACGGGTCGGATGGGGTGTAGAGGGGATGGTTACAGATTCTGTAACAGGGAGTCCTGTAAAGGCTGCCGTTTTTGTCGGCTCCTATTATCCCGTTTATTCCGAACCTGAAGTGGGTGACTACCACAAATATGTGCTTCCGGGCACCTATTCCATCACCGTGAAAGCCAGCGGGTATCAGACAAAGACCATTACAGGGGTGGTGGTGCCTGACCAGGGATCTGTGACTACCAATATTCAGTTAGCCCCCACTCCCGGGAGATATGCTTACCGGGCCGTCATTACAGTGATCCCTTATTATCCCGATAAGCCCACCCTCTATGCCGATGAATGCTATTTCCCCGGGATCATCGGACCGCCTGATTCAATCAATTACAGCATTGGTAAGAGTGGGTATATCGTCATCGACATGGGAGACACCATCTACAATGGGATAGGAGATGATTTTAAGGTCTATGAAGGCGATGGAACGCCCGAAGGTTACTACTGCCATGTAAGTACTACGATAGACGGTCCGTGGACCAGCCTGGGTTCAGCTACCGGGACTACCGCATTTGATCTCTCCATCGGATCCATATCCGGTATCAGGTACGTCAAGATTACGGATGATGGCGACGGGCCATCCAATGTCAACGATGCCGGTTTCGATCTGGACGGCATAGAGATCCTGACCCCTCCCCTGATCGCCGACTTTACTGCCAGCAACCGTATACTCTGTATGGGAGATAGTGTGAACTTCTTCGATGAATCAACCGGTGACCCAATAGAATGGTCATGGCAGTTTCCCGGTGGAATCCCCTCATCTTCATCAGAGCAGAATCCAACCGGTATTGTCTATGCTGCTCCCGGACTATACGATGTAACCCTGACCGTTACGAACAATTTTACGCAGATCACCCTTACCAAACCGGATTTTATCCACGTTGTGGAGCCACCGGAGGTATTTCTTGGCCCCGACACCCTGATCTGTTCCTGGGATTCGCTTACGTTGGATGCGGGAAATCCGGGATGCGCCTACGAATGGTCGACCGGTGATACCACCCAAACCATCACTGTTGACTTCAATGGTTTTGGGATAGGGACTCATTCCATCTGGGTTCATGTGCTCCGCAATGAGAATTGCACGGATCTCGATACCATCCTGGTAACCATTGATCCCTGCACGGGATTAGCCGATCCGGCTCTCTCCACCTCCGTAAGGATCTATCCCAATCCCAATACAGGCACGTTTTATCTGGTGGTGAATCACGTTGGGACAGGAGTCTGTGAGATCCTGACCACCCAGGGCAAGGTTGTTTACGCTACCCTGCTGGAAAAGCCAACCGACGTGAAAAAGGTATCCCTGCCGCATTTGAAAAAAGGCATCTACCTGTTGCGTATACGGTCTGACACCCAAACCGTTATTGAGAAAGTGATCATACAATAAGGAGGTTCCATGAAGAAACTGCTGGTTTTTATCCTGATCGGATTCGTTGCCTGCACCTCATCCGAAGATCGTATGAAAGAGGCGAGGAAAGAGATATTGAGTACCGATCGGGCCTTTTCTGCCCGCAGTGCAGAGAAAGGCATGAATGAAGCCTTTCTGCATTATGCCGCCAATGACATGGTGAAGTTGCAGGAAGGGCGGTTCCCTGTGATCGGGAAAGAGGAGTTGCGCAATACGTTTGCGGGTGTTCCCGACAGCATCTACCGCCTCACCTGGGAGCCTGTAAAGGCAGAGGTCAGCAAATCCGGCGACCTGGGTTACACCTTTGGGAATTACGAACTTTACGATTTTACTCGTCGTGAGATTCGGTACGGCAACTACTTTACCGTTTGGAGGAAAGAGAAAGACGGAACCTGGCGCTGGGTTCTGGACGGCGGTAATGCAACACCGCGGCCCGAATAACCTCCTCTCCGGATGTCATCTTCATCGCACGGTCAGCTTTGGAGTTCCAGTTTCGTCATGCTGGCGATCGGGAATCTGCTGATGGCTACCGGGTTTTACTTCCTGATCCCTACCCTGCCTGTCTATGTGGTGGAGGTGCTCCACGCAAAGACCAGTGATGTCGGTTATATCCTGGCGGCCTACACGGTATCAGCATTGATCATCCGTCCATTTACAGGGATCGCCCTGGATACCTGGGGAAGGAAATGGATCTACCTTGTTGCTCTGCTTGTATTCACGCTTACTATCCTGCTCTATCCCCTGATTCTCACATTCAGCCTACTGCTCGTCCTTCGTTTCTTCCATGGATTCTCCTGGGGGGTGACAACCACAGCAGGGATGACTGTTGTGGTGGATGTGATCCCACCTCAAAAACGAGGCCGTGGGATCGGGTACTTCGGAATCTCTTTTACCCTGGCCATGGCCATTGCTCCCGTTCTTGCCCTGTTAATCCTGGAAGCCTGGGGATACTTCCCGATGTTCTACATCGCAGCCCTCTTCTCTTTTTGCGGATTACTGATGGTCCTGTTTGTCCGGTACCCCCTGTTTCAGCCCCGGCGGGAGAAAACCAGGATCACCTGGAAACGGTTCATTGAGCCAAAAGGGGTCCCAATCTCCATCCCAATGGCCCTGTTTGGTGTTACTTACGGGGGCGTGGTTTCGTTCATCACCTTATACGACAAAGAGCTTGGGCTGGCACAAGCAGGAGCTTTTTTCCTGATCCTGGCCGGCGGGGTGTTCATCTCGCGGCTCTTCGCCGGACAAATCTTCGACAGATACGGTCCTACCTCCCTGATGATTGGAGGCTTCGTTGTAACTATCACAGGTCTCCTCTTCCTGGGGATGCTGCTTAACCTCACGGGTTTCCTGATCGCAGCCGGATTGATTGGCATGGGAGCCGGAATCCTGATGCCAACCCTGCAAACCATGGTGAACAATGTGGTAACCGTCTACCGGAGAGGCGCTGCCAACGCAACCCTGATCACGGCATTCGACCTGGGCATCGGACTGGGTTCCCTGGGACTTGGATACCTCTCGGAATGGATCGGTTTTGATGGGATGTACCTGGTATGTATGGGGATCATGGTGGTCGCCGTGATCCACTATTTCGGGCATGTGAGGGAGTTTTACATCAAAAACGTGAGACGTGAGACGTGAATTTCCAATTTCTAATTTCTGTATGACTTTATGACCGTATGACAACCAATTGCAAGAACCTCTTCTATTCCCCGGAAATCCTGCCTCCACAACACCAGTTTGACCGGGAGGAGTCCTCTCATATCGTGCGGGTTCTGCGTTTGAACCAAGGGGATCCGATTCACCTGACTAATGGAAAAGGGAACCTGTTTCACTGTGAGATCACACCGCTGATTTGTGCACATTCTGAGCGGGCTACTGTTAAATCTGAACGACTTAACAAGATTTTGATTGCGGCTTTGAAACAATCGCTGAAAAGCTGGCTGCCCATGCTCCATGAACCTCAACCATTCAGAGAGTTGATCAGTCAGGAGTTTTCAGGTCAAAAATTCATTGCGTATTGCGAAACAGGTTCGGAAGCGTTGCTCCAGAAGGCATATAAACCCGGAGAACCGGTACTCATTCTCATCGGTCCGGAAGGGGACTTTTCGCCGGAAGAGGTGGAACAGGCCAAACAGGCTGGTTTCATCCCTGTCAGTCTCGGAAAAAGCCGGCTGCGGACAGAAACAGCGGGGGGGGTGGCGTGCACAACGTTTCAACTGGTCAATCAGTCTTGATACATATCAACGATCCTCACCACCAGGGATGCATTCGCTTTGCTCGCCGGATTGATCCCGATTTATTACCCTCTTTTATTATTTTTGTATAAATTATTAATCCACAGATATTTATACAATTTTAACAATTACATCCTAAAAATTATGCAAAAAAACTTGACAAATAATATTTTGTCTCGTATATTTGCATCGTTCTTATTACGCAAATATTTCATGGAGCATCAAAAGTACACATTAAAAGACATTGCCACCATTAATAGCGGTTATTCCTTTAGAACGAAGATAAAAAATAATTCTGAAGGAAATACTTATGTCATCCAAATGAGGGATATTTCTAATGATCGGTCAAGTATTGTTGATGATCCTCATATCGTAGATGGTGACAAGATTTACGAAAAGCATTTTTTACAAAAGGGAGATATCCTGTTTATGGCGAAAGGAGCGAATAATTTTGCAGTATGCTATGATGAAAAATATAAGCCAGCTGTTGCAACATCTGCTTTTTTCGTTATTCGCCTGAAGGTTGATTTTATATTATCATCTTATCTGTGCTTCTATATAAATAACTCCAAGGCTCAGGCCTTTATAGAAAGTAATAGGGCTGGATCTTATATTCCTAATGTTAACAAAGAAACTTTAATTAACATGGAGATTACGGTACCCCCATTGGTAATCCAAAATAATATAAATGAATTATTCAAATTATCAATGAGGGAGCAATTTATCCTTGAGAAGGTCAAGGAAAACCGAAGACAATTAATGAAATCAATTTTATCAAAATTAATAGATAGAAAACATGGCAACTAAAAAACAACAGGATGCTGCTTGCAGTATCCTTATAAAAAGAAGAAATAGCATGGAAAACAACAACAATAGACCTACCCAGGAGCAAATCAACAAGACCCTCTGGGAAGCCTGCGATACCTTTCGCGGTGCTTTTGATTCGTCTGAATACAAGAATTACATCCTGGTATTCATGTTCATTAAATACCTTAGTGATGTATGGAAAGATACGTATGAGGAATATAAAAACAGGTATGGAAATGATGAAGAATTAATTCAACGCAAAATGAAGCGGGAACGTTTCGTGCTGCCTGAGAATTGCAACTTCAATTATATCCATGAGCACAGAAATGATCCCGATATCGGTGAGAAAATTGATAAAATTTTAGCAAAGATCGAAGATGAAAACCTTGCCAAACTGGAGGGTGTTTTCAGGAATATAAGCTTTAATTCTGAAAAGCTGGGGCAGACAAAAGACCGTAATCGAAGGCTGCAAAACGTGATCAATGATTTTGCTAAACCTGCATTAGATTTTCGCCCTTCCGTTTTAGGTAACAAGGAAGATATCATTGGAAATGCTTACATGTACCTGATTGAACGATTTGCTTCCGGCGCAGGTAAGAAAGGAGGTGAGTTTTATACGCCTCATGAAGTTTCGGTAATACTGGCTAAACTGTTGAGCCCGAGACCTGGAAGCCGTATCTGTGATCCTGCCTGTGGATCGGGTTCATTGCTGATCACTGTTTCGGAGGAGGTAAAAGAAGAGGACGGAACTCCTTCACATAACTATGCATTATACGGACAAGAGAGCAATGGTGAAACCTGGGCATTGAGCAAGATGAATATGTTCCTGCATAGTATTAATGCTGCTCAAATTGAGTGGGGAGATACCATTAACAATCCCCGGTTACTGGAAGGTGATCAGCTGATGAAATTTGATGTGGTTGTAGCTAATCCACCATTTTCGCTTGACAAATGGGGACATGAAAATGCAGATTCAGACCGGTTTAAAAGATTCTTGCGAGGTGTGCCTCCACGCACCAAAGGGGATTATGCCTTTATCCTTCATATGATTGAGACAGCCGAACCCAATGCCGGTAAGGTGGGTGTTATAGTCCCCCATGGTGTACTTTTTCGGGGCAGTTCCGAAGGGGCTATCCGTAAAAAGCTTATTGAAGAAAACTTACTGGAGGCAGTTATCGGCCTTCCTACTAACCTTTTCTATGGTGTGGGTATCCCGGCGGCTATTCTTGTTTTCAACAAAGCTAAGGGTGAAAATACGGATGTACTTTTTATTGATGCCAGCAGGGATTATGAGGAAGGGAAGAAGCAAAACAAACTCAGGGAGCAGGATATCGACCATATCATTGAGGCCTACCGTAAGTTTGAATCAGAAGATAAATATGCCTGCCGGGCAACTATGGATGAGATCCGGGAAAATGACTTTAACCTGAACATTCCGAGGTATGTGGATACTTTTGAAGAGGAAGAAGAGGTGGATATTATGGCAGTGCAAAAAGAGATAGACCATCTGGAAAAGGAACTCACTGATGTAAGAAAAGAGATGAAAGCTTATTTAAAGGAACTTGGATTTGATTCTTAAATCAAGACTTATGAAAATTCAATACTGCTCTGATCTGCACCTGGAATTCCCTGAAAACCAGAGGTATTTAAAAGAAAACCCAATTGAACCGCTTGGAGATATACTCATATTAGCAGGGGACATACTTCCATTTACGCTGAACCATAAAGAATTTGAGTTTTTTGATTTTGTTTCCGAAAGATATGAAATTGTTTATTGGTTACCCGGAAACCACGAGTATTATCACTCAGATGTAGCAAGCTATGGAAACTATCAATACAGAAAAATCCGCAAAAATGTTCTTATTGTTGATAATATTAAAATA
>JADHVQ010000066.1 GCA_016783905.1 Bacteroidales bacterium
GTGCGGTGTGTGCGGGATTGATCTTGCCTCATGGCTTTCTCACTACCAGGAATACATTCGAGCTCCGCTTTCCCTGATCCACCACCTCAAAGGATAATCCGTTGGATTCAGTATGCTTCCGGATCTCTTCTGCCGAAACAAACCAGAGCTGTTTCGTAGCATCCTGTGTCCGGTTGAAAGTTAACACCCGGGTGGAGAAAAATTCAGAGAGCCTGGTCTTTTTATGCCGGTCCGACAGTTCCTTGATCCCTTCCCGGATCAGCAATACACCCCCTTTTTTTAGGTTGTTCATGCAGGATAGAAGAAGCCGCTCCTGTTTATCAGGAGAAAGGTAATGCAGCACATCACCGAGCAGGATGCCATCCCGGGGTGTAAGGGGATATTCTGTGACATCCGCCCGGATGAATTCGATCCGGTCATTCTTCAGGTACCCGTTTTGTGCAACCGCAATCTTCTCCTCATCGAAATCGACACCGGTAAGTTTGCGTTCCTCAGATGTCAGCATCAACATATAGGTGATGTAGCCATACCCGCAACCCAGGTCAAGGATTTCGCCGCTTCCCGGCAGGAGCTGATCGTAAAGCTGAAAGTTGTCCTCCAGTCTCATTTTGATCCTGACATACCACTCCAGTACCGGCCCTTTGAAGATGTAGTTGAGACGCAGCGAAAGGCGATTGTAAGCAGGGATGTCATGGATCTCTTTGAATTTCCTGTACTCCTTCCGGTAATACGCCCTTACCTGTTTGGCCCGCTGGGAATAGGTCTCTCCAAAACGTGTGTCGCCGGGGGAAATCCGGGGAAGAACCTTCATGAAGAGGCGGCTGGGCTTCCCCCAGAAGTTGCCTCTGGAAAGGAAGTCCCCGCTTCCGAAGATCAGAACAGGAAGGATGTCGACCTGCAGTTTTTCTGCGATGTAGAATGCTCCCCGGTGAAATCTCTGAATGCGTCCGTCTTTGGAGCGGTGTCCCTCCGGGAAGATAAGGATGGAGTATCCCTGATCAATCCGCTGCTGTAAAATACCCGGCGAGCTATCGATCCCTTCAGCCATGGGAGGAAAGCCGGCCAGCCTTGCAACAGGTCCGAAAACCAGGTGCCGGTATACCCAGTCGTTGGTTAAAATCAGGATGTTGGAACTTAAACGTAACAATGCAGGTGTTTCGATCAGGGATTGATGATTGCTGATGATGATGGCAGGCTTCTCAAATGTTTCGCCAATGGAATTCTCAACCTTGTGGTAGCCCGGAAAATTCATGGCAATATATATCTTACTCAGCCGGCTAAAGATCCGGTGAAATATCTCCTGTTTTTTATTCTTCGACAGGGGGAGGAGCGGGCTGATTGCAATCCCATAGATTACAAGAATCAGGGCGATGGCAGAGATTGGGATCCAGGCGACTACAAGGGCAAAACAGAGGAGGAAGAGTGTCACCGGGAAGCTTTTCCTGCGTTTCGGTTTAAACAGGAACCAGTTGGCCAGCATGGCTTGGTAGGCATAGGAGACAAGCACTACAGAGACAATCCCGATGATGGAGATCAGGGCGATGGAGTGGAGAGCCGGATGACGGGCTACAAACAGCGCTGCCACTCCTATAATGGTGGTGGTAGAGGATAGAAAGATGGAGACCTGATAGGTTTGGAGGTCTCGTACACCGGTCTTGTATTCATTCAGCAATCCACGCATCATCAGGATACTGTAATCCACACCCAAACCAAAAACAAAGGAGGAGATGATGATATTGAAGATGTTGAATTTTATCCCGAACAGGCCCATAAATCCCAGGGTCAGGAGCCAGGCAAAAAACATGGGCAGGGCGGTGGTAAATCCTATTTCGATCCGTCCGAATGAAAGGAGTAGTAATACGGAGACAAAGATCATCGAGAGGGCGACCAGCCTGTTGAAGTCCACCCGCACGTTTTCCACAAACCGGCTGGTGAGATTCTGACGGTCGAAAAGGACAAACCGGGAGTCGTTTTGAAAGGATGTATAGACAAAGGGCTTCTCATCTTCTGCAACCTTTGCCACAGCCGTTACCATCATAAGTTCTGGAGTCTCATGGATCCATTCACTGAAAAGCGATTCCTTTATACGGGCATTCTCTTGCGGGGAGAGGGTGGTGAATCTCCTGGAGAGCATAGTTTCCAGTCCGTTAAATGCTGCCGGTGAAAATCCTTGCTGACGACCAGCCTCCTGGACCTCTGCCAGTACACGCTCTTTTCGCTCCTTTGTCCAGAATTCTTCCCAGCGTAAAAGCCTGGATTTTTGTATGGAATCCGAAAGAAGAAATGTGCTGATCCCCGACCACTCCCGGATAGTTCCATCTCTCTTCAGGGCATTGAGTCTGTTGATGGCCACTTCATTAGACTGCAGGGCCAGATCAAGCGTTGCCCCGGTGGAAACGATGTAGACACTCTTCAGGGATGAGGAGGAGACTTCATCCAACGCCGCTTCAGCTCTCTTCAGTCGATCTGACATGTAGTTCAGGCTATTCATATCGGTTTCAAAGGCTACCTTTTTCAAAAAGAAGAAACTGAGTATCCCGGCAATGGCCAATCCAATAATCAGCCACCCTTTTTTACCAAACCGGATGGCTCCGATCCGGTCGATAAAATTCTCCCGGAGGAGATGAGCCTTTTTTGGCAAAAGGTAGCTCCCCAGGAACTGAGGGAGGATGATGAGGGCAAAGAAAGCGGCGCCGAACACACTGATGGCTGCAAACCAGCCCAGATCATGCAGGACCGCTGAGTTCATAAAGATCAGGCAGAGGAAAGCGCCAATGGAGGTAAGACTGCAAACGAAGATGGTCTGGGCCATATCCCGGATCACGGTCTCCACGTTGCGTTTCTTGCGGAAGTGGTTGATCATGTATAACGCATAATCAATGATCAGCCCCAGGATCACAGAGCCAATCCCCAGGGCAATAGCTGAAACATTGCCTTTTATAAGATAAAGTACACTGAGGGCAAGGCCTCCTCCAAAGAAGGCGGGGATGAATCCGAGCAGGGGAATAGCCGCATTTCGGAAATACCATCCGATCAGCGCCAGGATGCCGATCAATGCCAGAGCAAGGCTGAAGATGATGTCGCTTTTTAACTGGTTGGCATTACCGACGGCCACGGCCACAGAGCCGAAATAATCGATCTCTACCGGGGGAGAGGCGCCTGCTTCTGCTAGCTCAGGATCAGGAATAAGCTGAGCGATTAACCGATCCAGGGTCCTGATTAATTTCGCGTTCTTACTGGTTTCACTGGGTGGATTAGCAGGAGTAATGAAGAAAAGGAGGTGTCTGCCGTCTTCTGAAAAAATATACCCATCCCGCAGTGTATAGTGATCATCCACCTGGAGACGCTGCAGTTTTTTCAGGGCAACATTGGAGATACCCAGAGGATCCTCCACCAGTCGTCGTTTCATCACCATGCTGGCGGGAGAGACCAGGATCTTATAATTCTTCCTGACGATGGATTCCAGTCTCTCCTTATGGCCAAGGCTGTCCAGACTCAGATAGTCTTCCTCCTCCAGAAAGAGAGGGAGATGGGTATCGATCAGATTCAACGCCAATGGCAATAAGCTATCTTCTGTTCTCAGGAACACCGATTGAATATAAGAGGAGTCAAGCGTTGTTGTCAAACTGTCGCAAAGCGTGTTGGCAAAGGCAATCAGCGTTTCAGGACGGGGAGTTGCATGGCGGTCGGTCTGACGGATATGGACAATCAGCTTTTCAGCAAACTTAAAATTCCGGATCACATATTCATCCCGATGGAGGCTGTCATCGTGTGATGTAATCCTGGAGATATCCTCTTCGAGTTTAACCTGTGAGGCAAAGAGGATGATAAAACCGGCAGTAACGGACAGGAAGATCCAGAACGCCCAGCGGTATTTTCGGAAAAAGCGGTAAATGTGGATGAAGAAAACAGCCATACAGCACCGGTTAATTCTTTTCCATCTCTTTTAGTTGCACATTCTTTCTGAAGATGACCAGCAACACATAGGTGATGAGTCCGGTCAGGGGCGCCAGCACAGCGCCAAAAACAAAACTTCCTACGATGTATTGGATCAGATTCTGCTTGATCCACTGGAAGTCGATGCCTGAAGAGTACTCCAGATGGGCAGTCTCGGCTCCCAGCACGAATCCTCCTGTTATGTAGCTGAAAAAGAGGATGATCGGAATCATAGGTGGAATGCTGATGTTGGAAGTCACCAGTGCGACGAATTTGTTCAGCTTTAAAAAATGAGCCAATGCCACTGCCACGATCATCTGCCATCCCCAGAAAGGAGATACCCCGATAAAGATGCCCAGAACCACAGACCATGCCAGTTTCCCGTTCGAGTCTTCGCTGTTGATAAAATACTCCCTGATGATCTCCTTGAAGCTCTTTTTACGCAATCCTTTGGCAAAATGAAAAGGCCTGACCCAGAGCAATGCAGCAAACACCAGGATGGTATTAAGAAGGCTGGTGCGGGCAAAATCACGTCCTTTCCGGAAGTGCGAAACGCGCTCCCCTTTTGGGGCATACCAGGTCTTTACCGGTACAGAAAGGATGGTTACGCCCCGCCAGGCAAGCCTGACAAGAACCTCCACTTCAAACTCATATTTGGTAGAAAAAAAGTGGCGGATCGTTTTGATCCGCTCCAGGGGATAGAGCCGGTACCCCGATTGTACATCAGGTATCTTTTGCCCGGTCTCCACTCTGAACCAGAAGATGGAGAATGCATGTCCAAAGCTGCTGGTTCCGGGTATATCTTCCTGTTCCATATTTCGTGCGCCAATCACAATGGCATCTGGATCTTCCTGTGATTTTTCAATGAATTTCGGGATGTCGTCCGGAAAATGCTGCCCGTCACTGTCGATCGTGATGGCATACCGGTACCCTTGCTCAATGGCATAGTTGAATCCCTGCCGGAGAGCGAAGCCCTTGCCTGTGTTGTGGGGGAGAGTGAGGGTAGTGGGGGTAGTGGGGGTAGTGGCAATGGTGGAAGTGGTGGAAGTAATGAAGGTTGTGCCTTGCTGCTGTTGTGAGTTACTAATATTTGCGGACTGTGGACTGCGGACTGCGGACTGTCTTAGTATCTCCTCCGTCCCATCCGTACTCCCGTCATTCACCACAAGGATATCGTCTGTATACTCTTGTACCCCACGGATCACCCTCTCCAGCGTACCGGCATTGTTGTAGGTAGGAATAATCACACAACACTTCAGCTCTCGCATCTTCTGGCGTGTGGATTCGGTTTCTGGCATCTGGAAACAGTGTTGGTAAAGCAAAAATAGCAATTCCACACAAGGCAGCCTCAAGTCTCTAAAATATGTACCTTTGATTATCTGTTCTGCATCACATTTTAAATTCGTCATTCGTCATTCGTAATTCGTAGTTGATGAAGGTCCTCCTCATAAATCCTCCCAGATCTCCAGAGAATAACATACTTAAGTTTGCGCCGGCAGCTGCAAAGCAATTCATCCATAAAAAATTGATTGGTCCTCCCCTGGGGTTACTTACCATTGCTGCAGTGGTGAATGATCATGATGTAGTGGTGTTTGACATCAAGGGAGAGTATGACCTCAATCCTGCTGCTCCACCGTTACGGAAACTGGTAAAGGAGCTGGTGGAGAGGTACCGGCCGGATGTGGTGGGCGTGACGGTGATTACTTCGGAATTTAATGATTCTGTAACCATCTGTCAGGTTGCCAAGGAGGTAAATCCCACTATCATGACAGTGGCAGGCGGACTGCATGCCACCCTGCTTCCCTTTGATTTTTCTGATCCTTCGGTTGATGTGGTCATCCCGGGACAGTGTCCGCAAATATTCAGGGAGTTAATGAGGGCGAAAGAGGCTGGAATACCATTGGAATCAGTAGCCGGAATCCTGATCAGGCAGCAGGGTGTCCTTACAAGGACAAGAGGAAAGCCATCATCCTGGGATGCAACGGGTGGAGATTTCCTGGCGATTGACCGCGGGCATCTGGCAAAATGGATTTCAACTTATAAAGTGGGCAACAGCCCTGATCCAAGTACCTATGTTTTTACCTCTCTTGGATGTCCTTATAAGTGTACATTTTGTTCCATCTGGACGCAGTTCCGGGGGAAATTTCACCAGCGAACTGTCGAAAGCCTGATCAAGGAACTACAATCCATTCCCGAGTACCCGGTGGTGCGGTTCGCTGATGCCAACACCGTGGTGGATATGCAGTTCATGAATCATCTCTTCGACCGGATTGTGGATGAGCGGATTGAGAAGATCCTGGTGATGGACATCCGGGCCGATGTAGCAGCAAACCATCCGGAGATCATTGCAAAGATGGCAAAAGGAGGATTAAAAGTGGTGATCTGTGGTTTTGAGTCATTCCGTGACGAGGAGCTGCTGCGATATAAGAAGGAGTCACCGGCAGCGGATAATCAGAAGGCGATCGAGGTGTTTCATGAGCATGGGATCATGGTCAGAGGGAATTATGTCATTCCCTTTGACTACGATGAGGATGATTTCCGGGCGCTGGCCGACTACTCCTCTGCAAATCCGGTGGTATATGCCGGGTATACGATTCTGTCGCCGATGCCGGGAACCGTTTATTATCAGCAGATCAAGGACAAGATCATCGATCATAATTACAATAAATACAACTTTTTCAATGCCGTTACAAGAACCACGCTGCCGTATGAAGAGTTTCATGAGAGGGTTGGAGGATTGTGGTTAATCAAGAAAGGGACGGACGTTATTTAATTGCACATGAATTGCCATATTTCAATATGACCGTATGACTTTGTGACCATATGACCCTATGAAACGGCTATTACTTGTTAACACGAACCTCGAAAAGTATCCCTATCCGATCCCACCGTTGGGGATCTGTTTACTGGCCTCGTACCTGAAACCGTGGTATGAGGTGAACGTGTATGATGGCGTTTTTGATGAAGGGAGAACGCTGGTGGATTTGGTTCAGGCGTACGATCCGGATTACATTGGCTTCAGTATCAGGAACATTGACGATGTAGTGGCGGATAAAACAATTTTTTACATGGACCGGATTATCAGTGATTTCATCCGGCCCGTTCAACAAATTTCAAAGGCTCCAATAATTGTTGGAGGGTGTGGATTCAGCGTTTTTCCGGACGAGATCATGGAACTTACCGGTGCTGATTATGGGGTGGTTGGAGAAGGGGAGGAGGTATTTCTGAGCTTACTTCGATGTTTGGATAAGGGTAAGCCGGCGGTTTTACTGCCTCGGGTTTTGATGAAGGATAACGTTGGAAGAATAGCGGCTTCGCATAAAAGATATCTTCCTTATCACTCCATCCCTTTTTCAGAAATGGACCGGCACATTGATTTTATGCCATACCGCCAACGTGGAGTCTTCAGTATCCAAACCAAACGCGGCTGTGCACTCAAATGCATCTATTGTAACTACCCTGGCATTGAAGGCAAGAAGTACCGGTTGAGAGATCCCCATGATATCGCCCGGGAGATCGAAGAGGCGATGGACCGGTTAGGGAAGGTCACGTTTGAGTTCGTTGACTCTACGTTTAATGAACCAGCAGGTCACGCAGAGGATATTTGTCGCGCCATCATCCAAAGAAAGATTCATCCTCAGCTACGAACAATGGGAATCAATCCGAGAAACACCAGCAGTGAGCTTTTTGATTTGATGATGCATGCCGGTTTCAGGCAGATCGATGTGACCCCTGACAGCGCAGCGCCGACTGTTATTAAAAACCTGAAGAAAAGATTTACACTGGAAGATATCACGCGTGTTGCGCTTCTCACGCGAATGTATGACCTGCCTACGATGTGGTTCTTTCTGTTTGGAGGACCGGGAGAGACGGTTGAAACGGTTGCGCAGACACGCAACTTTATTGGCTTGTATATCAACGAAGAAGATATGGTATTAATGCATGCCGGCTTACGGATCTATCCGAATACACCCCTTGAGAAGATCGCGCTGAAAGAGGGTGTGATCCAATCCGGAGAATCCCTGTTTTACCCATCACCTTACTATTTTTCAGCAGATACACCAAAAAAGAGATTGGATAAGATGTTGAAAGAGATCCGTGATACATTCCATAATTGTCTCCCTGCAGCAGAAAGTTCCCCCTCACCGGAGATGATACAAAAAGCCCTGAACATGAGGAAAGAAAAAGGCTTAACCGAACCCATGTTCAGAACCCTGCTGAGAATCAGGAAAGACGAAGGACGAAGGACGAAGGACGAGGGACGAAGGACGTGAGAAGTAAAGTATCAGTTGGCAGATAGCAGTTGGCAATGATGCGCAATGATGGCAATGATGCGCAATTACTTCGTCTCTGCTGCAGGGGTCTCTTTCTTTACCACGGTTCCTTTGATCTGAAGAATTACCTTGTTCACATCAGCATTGGTCTGTACCGTGATGGTCTTGATGAAATTGCCTGGCGCTGCCGCATTGTAAGTTGCAGAGATCGTCATGGATTTCTTCGGCAATATGGGATCTTTTGAATACTTCAGGTTGGTGCAGCCGCAAGATGCTTTCGCATAGCTGATCAGCAGTGGTTCATTGCCTACGTTGGTCAACGTAAATTCAGCTGTTTTTGGGATGCCTTGTTCAATCTGGCCGAAATCATTCACGGTTTTATCAAATTCAGCTATAGGGCCCTCTTTTTTTTCCTTTTGATCTGAATTGTTTTGATCAGTGATGGTTGTCTGCTGTGCCATCAATGAGATGGAAGCAATAAAAATAAAGAGAAGGGATAGAAAAGTTACTTTTTTCATGATGGAAATGCTTTAGTTTGACCTGACAAAAATCAGATCATCTGGCAAATATTCGTGTTAACAAAAGGTAAAACAATGTAAAAGGAACGTAAAACTATGTAAATGGATAGCAAAAGTATATCTTTTGAGCCGATTTTACCCTATTTTTGAAAACACATCTCAATTCCTCAGGATGAAACACAATCAGGTAAGGTTTGTAATCTTGTTTGGAACGGTAGCCATCATTGCCATTTTTACCATTCAGGTCTATTGGTTGCTCAAGGCCTGGAACATGAATGAGCAACAGTTGAACGAATCGATTTCCATTGTACTGAATAGTGTAGCGCATAAAATGTGCCTTTATAACCAAACGGTCCCACCCCAGGAGAATCCGGTGAATCAACTCACATCCAACTACTTCGTGGTCAACATTAACAGTGTGGTCGATGCCAACATCCTGGAGTATTACCTGAAGAGTGAGTTTTCCCGAATGGGACTGGATGTGGATTACGAATATGCCATTTACGATTGTCATAATGATAAGATGGTCTACGGGAACTACATCCCCTCCCAGCGCGGGAACAAGAACATCTCACCCTCTACCAACTTGCCCAAATACAGTGAATACCTCTACTATTTCGGAATCCGGTTTCCATCCATTCAGAACACCGTAGTGAGTAACATGACCATCTGGCTCATCCTCTCTGCCATCCTGTTGGCACTGATCCTCTTTTTCAGCTACTCCATCCTGGTGATATTCAGGCAGAAACGGTTCTCTGAGCTGCAGAAGGACTTCATCAACAACATGACGCATGAATTCAAGACACCAATCTCCAGCATCAATATTTCGGCTGATGTCATCACACATCCCGCGATCACAGAAGATCCTAAACGGTTACTGACTTACGGGAACATCATTAAGCAAGAGAACAGCAGACTGAATACGCTGGTTGAGAAGGTGTTACATGTTGCTCGAATTGAAAAGAAAGGATTTGAACTGAAACAGGAACATGTTGAGTTGAATGAGCTGATCATGCCGGTGGTGGAAAATTGCCGAAGTAACTCGGGAAAAGAGTTCACAGTCTTGACGGAACTCGCACCTGATGCGGGAACGGTTACTGCCGATTCCATCCATCTTACAAACATCATTTATAATTTAGTGGATAATGCATCAAAATATGGTGGGGAACATCCTGTTATTACTATTGAGACCTATTGCGAAAAAAAAAGTATTATTCTGAAAATCAGTGACAATGGCCCCGGGATACCCCGTTCTTTCCAGAAGAAGGTATTCCGTAAGTTTTTCCGGATTCCGACAGGAGATGTACATAATATCAAGGGATTCGGGTTGGGCTTGTACTATGTTCGAAATACCTGCAAAGCGCACGGATGGAAGATCTCTCTGAAGAGTGAGCCGGAAAAAGGGTGTTCTTTCATAATATCGATGAGCAGATGAGAAAACGACCAAAGATACTCTATGTGGAAGATGACCTGACGCTCTCTTTCGTGACCAGGGATAACCTTACCCTGAAGGGATACGCAATTGACGCAACCGATAACGGGAAAGATGCTTTGCAGAAATTTTGTAACAATAAGTATGACCTCTGCATCCTGGATATCATGCTCCCGAAAATGGATGGTTTTACGCTTGCAGAAAAGATCCGCGAACGAGACCTTCAAGTCCCGATCATCTTCGTCACGGCTCGCTCTGCAAAGGAGGATAAAATTCATGGGCTTAAACTGGGTGGGGATGATTATATCACCAAACCTTTCAGCATTGAAGAACTGGTGCTGAAAATCGAGGTATTCCTGAAACGGAGAACAATTCAGCTACCTGATGAAGGCACTACCATCAAAGAGATCAACCAGAAGGTAACCTGGGATCCTGTTAATTTGTTACTTACCGTTGGAGATCAAAAACATATGCTTACCCACAGGGAATCGGAGCTTTTTTCTTTCCTCCTGAAGAACCGCGAACAAGTGGTAAGAAGGGAGGAACTCCTGATAGAGCTTTGGGGCCACGATCATTTTTTTTCCAGTCGTAGCCTGGATGTGTTTGTATCTCGTCTCCGGAAGCATCTGGGGAACAACGGTGTGGTAATAGAGAATGTCTATAATGTAGGGTATCGGTTGAAGGTTTACTGATCCTCAATGCTTCAGGATCTCATCCATCGACAGGAACCGGTATTCTCCATCGATAAACCGGGAGTTCTTTTGCAGACTTTTCCCGGGACCGCACTCCACAAACAGGTTGATACCCATGTTGAGCATCTTCAGCTGGGTTGTGTGCCAGTTAAAATGTTTGTAAAGATTTTCAACAAGCTCAGTTTTGATATCTTCCGGAGAACTTAGGATATCCTGATTGAGCACTGATATCAAAGGGAGGTTGAGTGAGTGGATGTCCAGCGTATAAACGAATTTGGCAAATTGCAATGCAGCCGACTTTAATAAATGCGAATGGTAAGGAACATTGACATTGAGCATGCGGGCATGAAAGGCTCCCTCTTCCCGGGCAGCATCCAGCGCTTTCTCCAGATCCTGCTGACGCCCCGAAAGCACAAATGAGTAAGCGCTGTTTTGGTTTGTTATTTCAACATCAGGAAGGGATTCCAATACGATCCGGATATCGGGTTCCATAAGTCCGGTGATGCCGGCCATGCCAAACCGGTCAGTCATTGTTGTATAAGAGATCTCCTGAAACGCATTACGGATTAACAAAAGACCATTCTTGAAGGAGAGAGCTCCTCCGTGAACCAATGCGGCATAAATCCCCATGCTGTAGCCGGCGAGAAATTTCGGGTGGATCCCTCTTTCCTGAAGAATACCTGAGATGGCACAGCCATAAATAAAAGCTAAATACTGAGTTCGCAACTCATGATCCAGAAAATTCTGGTTTTCAGGATGGAAATAGACCAGGTCGGAATCAACCACCCGGGATGCTTTCATCAGAAGTTGATGGAAATGATCAGCAAAACCTTCTATTTGCGGACATTTATCATCGTGATAATCCCGGACAAAGGCAGGGAAAACAAATGCAATTGTCGAATCAGGCAAGGAAAAGCAGGTTTTTAATCCAACTCCAGGATGCGGTTCTCATGTTCAATGATAAGCATTTGCATATCAATCAACTGCCCGATTGTCTCAACCGGGTGTTTGACAGCATATTTGCCGATGGTTTTCAGTTCAATCTCAAGTGAATATTTCTTTTTGAAGATTTCAATGAGTTCAAGGAACATCAGCGAATCTCCATCCAGGTCTTTAATGATATTGGTCTGATCGGAGATTTCCGAAACATCAACTTCACATTCATCAGCAAAGAAGTCATAGACAATTTCTTGTATCTCTTTTCGTCTGTTTTCCGCAATCTGAGCCATACACTCTTTTTTTGCAATCAATCGGATGCAAAAGTACTCTTTTTTCTTATTGAAAGGTATTCCGGTTAATATTTTCTGAAAACGAGGGTGGCATTGTGTCCCCCGAAACCAAATGAGTTGGACAAAGCGACACATACCTCTCTCTTCCTGGAGGTTTGAGGTACATAATCCAGATCCAGATCCGGATCAGGATGATCGAGGTTAATGGTAGGCGTGATCGTATTGTGATAAATGGAGAGGATGGTAATGATCCCTTCAATGGTTCCTGCGGCTCCGATGGTATGTCCCAGCATGGATTTGGAGGAAGAGATAGGAATTTTCCCGGCCTGTTCGCCAAAGACCTGTTTGATCGCCAGGGTTTCATACCTGTCGTTGAGTTCGGTAGAGGTCCCGTGAGCATTGATGTAGTCAACTTCATCCAGGGAGATGCCTGTTGAAAGGAGTGCTTTATTCATAGTAAATGCCATTCCTTCACCATCCTTCATTGGAGCCATGATGTTGTATCCTTCACTGCTCAGTCCGTAACCGGCCAGTTCACTATAAATGGTAGCACCGCGTCTGATGGCACTCTCTTCTGATTCCAGGATGATCACACCGGCACCTTCACCGATGACGAATCCGTCGCGATCGGCCGCAAAGGGCTTGCTCGCCTTTTCCGGTGGGTCATTTTGCACCGATAAGGCATAGAGCGCGTTAAATCCTTCGATCTCCTCCTTGTTGATGATGCTGTCGGCTCCCCCTACGATGACCAAATCAGCCTGGTTGTTCCGGATCAGGTCATATCCCGAGGCCAGTGCATAAGCGGAGGAGGCACATGCTGTGTTGATGGCGTAATTGGGTCCCATAAGCTGGTAATCCAGGGATACCCAGGCCGACATGGCATTGCTCATGCTTTTAAATACGGTATTCTGGGGAGTGGTGTCACTCTCCACACTGGAGTTCCCGGTATTCACTACCCCCATTATCACGGAACACCGGGTCTTATCCATCTGTTCAAAATCAACCCCGGCATGGGTAACAGCGTCTTTTGCAGCCACTATACACATTCTGGTAACCCGGGTCATCTGACCGGCAGCCCGTTTCTTGATGTACTTTTTGCAATGATCTTCAAAAGCGGCCGGTACCTCTCCAGCTATCCGTGTCTGGTTTTCTGAAGCATCAAACAAGGTAATGTAACCGATCCCACTAGTACCAGCTACCAGGTTCGACCAGTTGGTATCCAGATCCAGTCCCAGTGAAGAGAGGATTCCCATACCTGTAACAACCACTTTTCCAGCCATTTGAATACTATTTCTCGATCTTCTTTACCCAATTGCAGATGCGGATTATCTCTGCTTCGGAAGGCACGGCATCAGGATTGTTTTTCCTGTATTTGGAGGGAGGCATGTTTCCTGATTTTTTCATGATGTTGAGGTTTTATATCGCAAAGATCGCAAAGAAATCGGAAAGAATGAGGGTAGGTTCTGAAAATTATTCAAACGGGCCTTTTTCGAGTCCAAAGTACTCCCTGATCGCCTGGTTCATCTCATCAATCGTACATCCCGATTGCATGGTGAACCGCTTGGCTGTGTTCAGATAGGTAAACCTGAGGTGGTCGGTGATCTCACGGACAACTTCAGGTGAAAGGGGAGGAGGTGAAGTTGAGATTCTCTTTTGACCCTCCTGATAACGATAAAATCCTTCACCCGATTTAAGGCCAAGGTTACCTGCATCAACAAGGGACTGAAGTTTATTGATCAGTCCCAGGTAGTAATCTTTGTGTGGATAGTCCGATGTATAATTTCTGACTGCCGCAAGCATGGTATCGATCCCAACATGATCCATAAAATCAAAAACTCCAACCG
>JADHVQ010000067.1 GCA_016783905.1 Bacteroidales bacterium
ATGGCAATCTATGGCAATTCATGGCAATACAAAGGTATTGATTTTAACTGGATCTCTTCTTACCTTTGATGCTCAATTATATTATCCTGATTCCATGGATAAACATGAAGTGAAGATTCTCCTCGTGGATGACGAAGCGGATATCCTGGAGTTCCTGGGGTATAACCTGAGCCGGGAAGGCTACCACGTAGAGAAGGCAAAGAACGGAAAGAGGGCGATACAGATCGCGAGGGAGTTCAAGCCTCACCTGGTGATCCTGGATGTGATGATGCCGGAGATGGACGGGATGCAGACCTGCACCATCTTACGGAACATGCCGGAGTTGCATGATCCCCTCATTGTCTTCCTTACCGCCCGTGGCGAGGATCACTCCCAGGTAGCCGGTTTTGAAGCCGGCGCGGATGACTACATCACCAAACCTATCAAGCCGAAGATCTTTCTCTCCCGGATCCAGGCCCTGTTAAGACGGGTTGGTGAGCCATCAAAACCAGAGGAGAGGGGCAACGACCGGATTGAAACCGGTGGGATCCTCATCGACAAAACAAAATTTGTTGTGCTCCGGGGTGATGAGGAGATCTCCCTGCCAAAAAAAGAGTTCGAACTGCTGCACTTCCTGGCATCCTCCCCCAACAAAGTGGTGACGCGGGAGGAGATCTTTTCAGCTGTTTGGGGTAACGATGTGGTGGTAGGCGACCGTACCATCGACGTCCACATCCGGCGGATCAGGGAGCGGCTGGGGCTCGATAACATCCGGACAATCAAAGGGGTGGGCTATAAATTTGAAGCACGATGAAGTACCATGAACCGCGGCTGATCTCACTGACTAACGCCATCGTGGTTACAGTGTTCTACATCATTCTCTTCATGGTAGGCGCCCTGATCATCTCACCAGGTTCATTGCATCATTTCTATACCATCGTCTTTCTGCTCTGTTCTGCAGTTCTCCTGTTTGTCATCTCCTTTTTTGTTTTCCGCTACACCCTGGAGAAATTCATTTACAGCAAGATCAGGTTGATCTACAAAACAATACACAGCATCAAGACGAAAAAGAGTGAGGTCAGGCCTCCACGAATCGATACCCATTTCCTGGATGAGGTCAGCCACGAAGTGGAGGAATGGCAACAGGAGAAGAGCCGTGAGATTGAACAGTTACGGCAGCTGGAGCTATACAGGAGGGAATTTATTGGCAACGTCTCCCATGAACTCAAAACTCCTTTATTCAATATCCAGGGATATATTCTGACCCTGCTGGACGGTGGCCTCGATGATGCCTCCATCAACAAAGAGTACCTCAAACGGTCAGAGAAAAGCATTGAACGACTGATCCGGATCGTGGAGGACCTGGATGAGATTTCCCAGCTGGAATCAGGGCAGATGAAGCTGAATATCACCCGTTTTGATATCCTGGCCCTCACCAGGGAGGTGATGGAACTACTGGAGATGAAAGCACAGAAAAAGGAGATCCGTCTGGTGTGTGCGCAGCAGGAGAAACCTATTTTTGTGGAGGGCGACCGGGAGAAGATAAGGCAGGTACTCACCAACCTCCTCGAAAATTCCATCCGTTACGGAAATGAAAAAGGCAGGACCAAGATCAGCTTCTTCGACATGGATGAGCATATCCTCACTGAGATAACCGACAATGGCATTGGCATTGAGTCTGACGAGCTGCCCCGTGTTTTTGAGCGTTTCTACCGCGCTCCCCGTGGCAGAGCAATATTCGCCAAAGGGAAGGGGCTGGGTCTAGCTATCGTGAAACACATTCTGGAAGCTCATCACCAGACGGTCAACGTTAGAAGCAGCACAGGTGTGGGAACCACTTTTGGCTTCACGCTGAAGAAGGTGTGATTCCGATGATCACGTGGTCCGTTCCGTAGTAAAAATCACCAGATTTTCAAGGGAATCCCGGTAAACGGATGAAGGGAAGGACCCGATGAGCACGATCGCCTTCTCCCTGAATTCGATCATCCTCTCCCTTGCATAGTCCAGTCCGCCCGTCTCTTTCACCATTTCTACCAGCCGTTTCACACGGCCGGCATCGGTGTTGTAATGTTTCACGGTATTGATGATCCAGCGCTTTTCAGCGGAAGTACAATGGTTGAGCAGGTAGATCAGCGGGAGGGTCATCTTCTGGTCGCGAATGTCGATGCCACTCGGCTTGCCTGTAATGTTACCCGATTCATAGTCAAAAAGGTCGTCTTTGATCTGAAAGGCAATACCGGTATATTCACCAAACAGCCTCATCCGTTCCACTGTTTGCAGATCCATTCCTGCGGAAGCCGCCCCGCCAGCACAACAGGAGGCGATCAACGAAGCGGTCTTTTTCCTGATGATCTCGAAATACATCTCCTCCTTGATATCCATCCTGCGTGCTTTTTCGATCTGCAACAGCTCCCCTTCACTCATCTCTTGTACCGCACGGGAGACAATCTTCAGGAGCCCGAACTCATCCTTCTCCAGCGCCAGCAACATGCCCCGTGAAAGAAGAAAATCTCCCACCAGCACGGCAATCTTGTTTTTCCAGAGGGCGTTGATCGAAAAGATTCCCCGGCGCATGTGGGAGTCGTCCACCACATCGTCGTGGACCAGGGTAGCAGTATGCAGCATCTCGATGAGGGAGGCGGCAACATAGGTACTCTCTTTCACCTCCCCGCAAACGCCGGCTGAAAGAAAGACAAAGAGCGGGCGGATCTGTTTCCCTTTTTGTTTGTAGATGTACCTGGTGATGGTATCGAGCAGCAGCACCTTGCTCTTGAGGTATGCTTTGAATTTTTTGTCGAAGATCGCCAGGTGTCCGGCAACAGGAGTTTTGATCTGGCTAAGCGTGGTCACACGGATCAGATTAGACGATAAAAATACGGTTTTTTCAACAGCTTGTTGTAGGTTAATCGGGAGAAAAGTGACAATTTTGCCTCTCTAACGATGTTCCATGGCCGGTTTTCTCTTTCATGAAGTGGTGTTCGGACCAGTGCGTAGCCGGCGCCTCGGGCTCTCCCTGGGTATCAACCTTCTGCCTACACACACCAAATATTGCTCTTTCAACTGCATCTACTGCGAATGCGGCTGGACTCCTTCGCTATCCGGAGCTCCCCCGGCACTCCCGTCCAGGGAAGAGGTGAGGTGGTGCCTGGAGAAGCACCTGAAACAGCTGACCGCAGAGGATTACCTGCCTGATGCCATCACCTATGCCGGGAACGGAGAGCCCACTATTCACCCCGATTTTCCGCAGATTGTTGACGACACGATCGAACTGCGCAATGCCCAGGCCCCGGAGGCAAAGGTGGCGGTGTTGTCGAACGCCAGCATGATACACCAGGAAGAGATCTTTCAGGCACTCCTGAAGCTCGATAACAACATCCAGAAACTCGACGGAGGCACCGAACGGATCTTCCGGCTGATGAACAATCCCGTGAATCCTGTAGCTTTCGACTCCCTGATCAAACACCTGAAACGCTTCGACGGAGGTGTGATCATCCAGACGATGTTCCTGAGGGGCCGTTACCGGGGGAAGCCTGTCAACAACACCACCGATGCTGAGGTAGCGGCCTGGCTTGAGAAACTGCAGGAGATCAGGCCCAAATCGGTGATGATCTACCCGATAGCTCGCGCCGCCCCGGTACACGATCTGGAAAAAATTCCTACCTTTGAGTTGGAGAAAATTGCCGAGAAAGTGAGAGGGGAGGGAATAAAGGTTGAGGTTTACCAGTGAGACAGGTTGGACTTGTTGGACAGGTTGGACGGGTTAGCCATGTTGGGTAGCAAGTCACGAGTCACGATATTCACGATATTCACGCCATTCACGATATTCACGCCATTCACGATATTCACACATTACCGATGACCTTCTACTACCCTGCAAAAATATGGCTGGCTTTTGGTGAGACCTTCGAGGGGAATCAGCAGATTGTGGATTGGTTCATCAAGAATGGTTACCCGGAGGTGGCGGCACTGTCCCATGCTATGCGGGGCAGCGACGAGGCCTTTTCCTGGCTGATGGGAAATGGATTCCTGCACCTGGCGGCATTCGACAGCGCCGTTACATCAGAAGATCCCAAAGCCTACAAATGGCTGAAAGACAACAAGCACCTATTTCTGATCGTCTTTGCGGATGCCTGCCGCGGGATGCCTGCCGGCATCGCCTGGTTCCGGAAACACAAACTGAATGGTTTCCTTGTTATTGCCAGGAAAATCAAGAAATTTTGTGATAGCCAGACCTTCGATTACCACAAGAAGCAGTTTTAATACCCAAGATCCAAATGCCAAATAACAAATAATAGGCAAGTACCAAAATCCAATTTTCGAAAATTTCAACAGTGCATCAGTGTAAGAAATGCACCCTGGTATTTCGATATTGTAAATTGAGATTTATTTGTTATCTGGCATTTGGGTATTGGAATTTTAAGCGCAGCGCTAGCTGCACTTTGAGTAGTCGCAGTTGCGGCACCTGACGCACCCCTCTTCGTAAACCAGGGAGCCTTTTTCATGACATTCCGGACAGTCTTGTTCGGCGGCTTTGGTCCCATCGGGGATGAATTTCTTCAGCGCCCGTACCACACCGTTTTTCCAGGTGTTGATCGTATCAGTTTCATAATGGAGTTTCGAGATGAGGTTTACGACAAAGGGCAGCGGCATTCCGTGGCGGAGGATCCCGGAGATCAGCTTGGCGTAGTTCCAGTACTCCTTATCGAAGGAACGGGAGAGTCCTTCGATGATGATCTTGTATCCCTGCCGGTCTTCGAACTGAAAATCGTACCGTGAATTGATGCCGTCGGGACGGTTCTTGACGATCCACCCTTTCTGTACCCAGGTGGGGATCCAGAAATCATCGGCCAACCCGGTAAAGATCTCGTAGGGACGGCCGTTCAGCAGTCCTACGACAGCCACCCATTTCTCCTTTTCGTTCTGGAACCGGACGATCTCGGCTTCCAGCCTCTCTGGCCGGTGTGGTGCACGGGTTTCCTTGAACTCGTTGACATCCTCCTTCTCCTTTTCCTTCTTTGAGTCGGGATTGACCAGCACGCCTGCGCGGGAACCATCGCGGTAAACAGTCATCCCCTTGCAACCGCTCTTCCATGCGGTCTCGTAGATTTTTCCGATCATATCCTGGGGTGTGTCAGCCGGGACATTCACCGTGACACTGATGGAGTGGTCGACCCACTTCTGGACGGCTCCCTGCATCTTCACCTTGGCCACCCAGTCGATATCGTTAGCCGTAGCACGGTGGAAGGGGGACTTCTGGATGATCTTCTTTAGCTCCTCATCCTCCAGGTGGGCTACCTCATCTACCTTGTATCCGTTGACCTCCAGCCAGGTGACGAACGTGTGATGGAACACATGGTACTCTTCCCAGGTATCTCCTATTTCGTCAGTGAAAGTGATGACCACATTTTTATCGTTGGGATTGACTTTCCGCCGCCGTTTGTACGAGAGGGCAAAGACCGGTTCCAGCCCCGAAGTGGTCTGGGTCAGGATACTGACTGAACCCGTGGGAGCGATCGTAAGCATGGCGATGTTCCGCCGGCCGAATTTTATCATATCTTCATAGACATCGGGTGCTGATTTACGGATTCGCTCAACGAAGGGATTGTTCTTCTCCCGTTCTGAATCATACAAGGGGAATGGGCCTCTCTCTTTTGCCTGGATGACGGAGGAGCGGTAAGCTTCGAGTGAGAGGATCTTATGCACCTCTACGGAAAAGTCGATGGCTTCATCGGAACCGTAACGGGTTCCCAGTGCTGCCAGCATATCGCCTTCGGCAGTGATGCCGAAGCCGGTGCGCCGTCCCTGGATCGCTTTCTCCTTGATGTTGAGCCATAGGTTCCGTTCACGGGCTTTGATCTCCTCAACCTCCGGGTCTGCTTCTATCTTCTGGAGGATCTTGTCCACTTTTTCAAGCTCCAGGTCAATGAGGTCATCCATGATCCGCTGGGCTTTGTGGACATGGTCGATGAAGAGACCTGAGTTGAAGTAGGCGTCGCGGGTAAACGGATTCTCCACGTAGCTGTAAAGGTTGATCGCCAGCAGCCGGCAGGAGTCATAGGCACATAATGGGATCTCGCCGCAGGGATTTGTGGAGAGCGTTTTGAATCCCAGGTCGGCATAGCAGTCGGGAAGTGATTCGTGCCGGATGGTATCCCAGAAGAGAATCCCGGGTTCGGCCGATTTCCAGGCATTGTGTACGATCTTATCCCAGAGGTCGCGGGCACGGATGCTCTTTGTGAACATCGGGTCTTTTGCTTCAATGGGGTATTGCTGCGTGAACTCCCCATCGTTGATTACCGCGTTCATGAACTCGTCGGTGATCTTCACGGAGATGTTTGCACCGGTGACCTTTCCGGCCTCCAGCTTGGCATCAATGAAATGCCCGGCATCGGGATGGACAATGGAGATGCTGAGCATCAGGGCTCCTCTTCTCCCCTCCTGGGCCACTTCACGGGTGGAGTTTGAATAGCGCTCCATGAAGGGAACGATCCCTGTGGAGGTGAGGGCGCTGTTCTTGACCATGCTGTGTTTAGGCCGGATATGCGAAAGGTCGTGACCAACTCCACCCCGCCGCTTCATCAGTTGTACCTGTTCTTCATCGGTCTTCATGATGCCGCCATAGGAGTCGGCCAGCCCATCGTTACCAATCACGAAACAATTGGAGAGAGAACCAACCTGGAAGTTGTTCCCTATACCGGCCATCGGACTCCCCTGAGGAACGATATACCGGAAGTCGCGTAACAACTCAAAGACCTCCTCTTCGTTCATCGGATTCGGATAGTGCTGTTCGATCCTGCTGATTTCCCGGGCGATGCGGCGATGCATGTCATCGGGGGTCAGCTCATAGAGGTTACCCTCCGAATCTTTCAGCGCATATTTATTGGCCCACACATTGGCAGCCAGACTATCCCCATTAAAATATTCCGTCGATTTTGCAACTACTTCTTCAAATGAATATCTGGCCAGAACAGGTTCACTCTTCTCTGTCGAATTATCCTTTACCTCCAGATCGTCCATCGTTACCTTCGGCCGCATCCTCTTGTTTAGTACCTCATTATAGTAGGTTGCCTCCGTCTGCTGCTGCTTCTTTACGATTGGAGCCTCTTCCATTTACTGCCCTGTTAACCTTCGTTTACCTAATTGAATTAGCTAGTCTGTAATATGTTAGAAAAAAATCCCGGGGAAAAAATTTCCAAGTGCAATATACTACGAAGAAACGTTTTAGAGGTGAATACTTATTAACAGAAACGGGGGAGTGAAGTCTAAATGTTTGACTTCAAAAATTTTAGACCGTAATAAGTCCTTTTCTCTTTTTGCGTTTAGTTAATTTGCTCATTTTCTGACAGTTATTCCGAATCCCGCCACAGTAGCTTCTTTCCGAAGCCCAGCCTGTTATCAGTCAGCTTGAGGATGGTGGGTTTCACCCCCCAAAGGTGCAGTTTGGTCAGCCGTGCGACGGGAAAATTTTTAAGGTATTCATGCCTGGCCACCTTCAGCTCCTCCCCTTTCAACCGGTACATCGATCCGGCAAACTGGATTCCCCGGATCTTTCCGGTCACATGGGTCTCCAGGGCGATGGTCCCGGCCACCGGTTTTTCTCCCCCGGCCAGGAAATCCTGCACATGACGGGTATCAGGGTCCGATGTAAAGACAAAAAGGTTGTGCTCAGGCAGATAACAGTAAAAGCAGGAGCAGCACCAGGGGATGTTATCCCGGCTGATGGCCAGGCTCATCACATGGTGCTGCCGGATGAAATGGAAGAACCGTTTATCGATCGGTTTCATATTAAAAGTCGAGGCTCAGTGAGAAATAAAAGATTGGTTTCCTGACCCGCCCGTCTTCTATCCCCCAGGCAAGGTCGGCCCGGATAAAATACCCAAGCAGCCGCGACCGGAGGCCGCCACCGAATCCTCCCACCAGGGGATCTTTAATCATCTCCACCTGGATAAAAAGAGGGTTGCGGTAAATATACTGCCGGAACAGCTGGTTGTCTTTCGACCAGGGATTGGATCCTGTCCAGGCAGTCCCCAGGTCGCCAAACGCCACGATCTGGAAATTGTTGAGGAAGTCGGAACGGATCGGCCGGTTGAAGAAGTAGCGGAACACCGGCATCCTGATCTCGCTGTTTATCACAAAGAAGCTGTTTCCGTTTCGGATGTTCTGGTTGAATCCCCGCATGTTGGTTGCCAGGGTTTGAAACACGTAGTTCTGGTCAAACGCCACCGGGGTATTCATGTCGAACCGTGGCCACAGCCAGTTGTCGACACCTCCCATGTAATACACCAGCTTGTTGCTCCCGAAAGAGGTGCTGGCCGCTATCCGGTTGGCCCAGATCATGGTGCGGTGAAGCTTCTGGTAGTGGCGGAAATCAAGCCCCAGTACAACCACGTTGGTGCCGTTGCGGTTCACCAGCTGATAGTACTCCCCGAAGATCTTGTAGCGGGTCCCATAGTAAAGGTTTACCCCATAATTGCGGGTGTTGTCGTAGGTAAGCTCCCCCTTGATGCTCCCCCATACCTTATGGTCGTCGGGCTCCTGCAGATTCACCTGGTCGGTAGAGAGGTAAACGGCCCGGTCGTAGCGGACCGAAGCAGTTCCCCGGATGCTGAGCACAGGGGTAAGGGGGTAGGTGGCTATGTAATAGAGTTCATTGACCTTATGGCGAATGTAGGAGTAATAGCCGAAATCATCCACCCCCACACGGTGGTATAGGATCTGGTGATCGAGCCGGCGCTTGAAATTGCCAAAGCTGAAGATGTATTCGTTGTTCACCAGGTCGAAGTTGAGGCGCACACCGCCGGTGATCCGGTAGTCCTCCATCAGGTCGGTAACGCCCATCATGAAAAGTACGTTGAGGCCAGGATTAATGAACACAGGCTGGGTTCCGGCGCTGAAAGGCTGGTAAGAGGTATTGAGGTAAGTGAAGTCGATCTGTGTAACCATCTCATCGATGGCATATTCTACATTGTAATTCAGCGCTTTGGCCTTTTTATACTTGTTCACAGAGTCCTGTGCAGCGGGGGTGAACAGCACGACCGTGCCTGTGCTGTCAACTGCCGTGGTCACTATGCCATGCAGCTGCCGGAACCTTTGCAGGTAAGCGGTGTCTAAGTCACTCAGCCTCACCGTGCGGAAATGGCTCTTCTGCTCCCGTATTACCTCCTTGGGAACCTGGAACGTGCTGTCACCCCTGCTGATCGCCTCTTCGATCTCTGCCTCCCGCATCTCCCTGGCCATAAAATTCGTTGGTTCGAGAGATGCTGCTGAAAGGTATGACGGCCTGACCAGCTCCATCAGGTACATCCGGGAGTTCTTTACTCCTGTCACCACCTCCCCTATGCGTGCCGCCGGCAGGGAGACATCCTGTTCCACGATGCTGCGTTTGTAGTTGGTCACCGGAAAGGCGCTGGTGAAGTAACGGTAATGAGTGGTGGTGTCGATGAAAACAATGGCCGAATCGAACCGGGCGACGTATCGGTTGTAGATCCCGTTGGCATCGCTCAGGTAGCAGAGGAAGTTATCGGCATAGGAGAAGGGCTGGATCTCGTTGGCAAACGGGGTGTTGGTGATCCGCTTCAGGATCGGACTCCGGGCTGCGTATTTATAGATGAAGATGTCGTTGTTGAAGGTGAGCCTGTTGATATCCACTTTCTCATAAAACCGTACGGTATCGCTCACCCGGTTGGAAGAAAATATGATCTCTGCTGAGCCTGGCAGGAAACGTGGGGAGAAATCATCATAGATATCGTTAGTCAGCTGATCATGTGAGCCGGCAGCGATGTCAAAGACAAACAGATCTGATTGTCCTTTCTGAACCGCTGAAAAAGCCAGGTAGCGTCCGTCTCCCGAATAGCTGATATCCAAGATCTTCTGGAAATTGTAAAGGACCTGGTACGCTTTCCGTTTTTCCTCCAGTTCGTAGAAATAGAGCCAGCTCTCTCCTTTGCGTTCAGTCAGGATCGCCAAGATCTCTCCTGATGGGTGCCATGCCAGGATCGGAAAGCTGTAGTCGGGGTGCTCCGCCAGCCTGTATCCACCGCGGAAGATCCGATGTTTTCTGCCGCTTTCTGTATCCATCAGGAAGACCTTATAAACCCCGAGCTGGTGGGTGGCATAGGCCAAGTATCGGCCATCCGGACTTAATTTCAGCTGCCGGTAAAGGCGGTCGGGTTTATTTTTCCTGTTCAGCAACCGGCCGTCGGGATTGATCCGACCGGCATCCTGGCTGGTGTAAAGCTGCGTATAATAGGCAAGCCAGTCGTTAAGCAGTGTCTTGTACGGAAGGCCCAGCACGTATAAAAAGCCCTTTTCGATGTTCCGGCTCATCCGTGCCATGTAAACGATGTTGGGTATGGCCGATTCGCCGTACCTCACCGTGATGTAGTGCCAAAGGGATTGACCGGCCCACACCGACTCCTTCCCGGAGAGGCGGTTGAATTTCTTATACCGGCCGCTCAGCATGGCATCTCTGACGATGTTATCCAGCTCTGTATCCCATCCTGAGGAGATGTAGGAGATCAGTCCTCCCATGTACCACTCGGGCATGTTGAAAAGTGCGGTGTTCTTGATTTGTGCTCCGATGCCGGTACCATACATCATCTGGTTGAGGATCACACTGGCGATGCCTGCCCGGATCTGCTCTTCGAAATGGCCGTAGTCACCATCAAAATAGAGGAGCACCCGTCCGCCGATGATCCGGGTGACTCCGCCCGTGTTATAGGTGTCCCAATCCCCATAAAGCCCGATGTTGCTCTGTTTGAGGTCGGAGAGGTTGTTGAAGATGATGAACTGGATCTTATCTTCAAGTCCGGATTGAAGTGTCAGCTCGATCTTTCGGATATGCTGATCGGCATACTCGGCAGTAAACTCGGCAAGTTCCCTGCCGTTCAGGTAGAAATAGGTGTCGAACTTATCAAACCGGAAGTAGGTCCAGAAGAAATCGTTGAACTGTACCCTGCTTTTACCAAAGGTCAGCTGTGAGCCGTTGTAGAACTGAGCATGAAGGGAAGGAGGGAAGAGGGAAGAGGGAAGAAGGAAGAGGGAAGAAGAGAGTAGCGTAATCCGCAGAACGAAAGTAAGAAACCGGTGATTCTTTTTTCCAGGCATAACTAATCCAGGGGATGCGAGTAAAAACGGGAGGTAAAGTTACAGGAAAAAGTATTATCGAATCATTACCTTTGCCCCTGGATTCAAATAATCCCTGCATGATTACGATCAAACCTTTCGTCTTCAATGGCTTCATGGTGAATACCTACCTCCTTTTTGATGAAACCCGCGAAGCCATCATCGTGGATGCTGCCTGTTCAGATGAACGGGAGGAAGAGCATCTGGAGAATTTTCTGGAGACCAATTCCCTGAAGCTGGTCCACAACATCAACACCCATTGTCACATCGACCACATCCTGGGTAATGCCTTCATTGAAGATCGTTACGGCATACGGCCTGAGTACCATCCAGCCAATGAACCGTTCCTTCTGAGAGCCAAAGAGCTTGGGGCTTCTTATGGATACACTTTATCGCGGATCCCGGATCCCGGATCTTTTCTTCATGATGGTGAGATGATCAGGTGGGGAGGTTCTTCCTTGAAGGTCATCTACACTCCGGGGCATGCCGATGGAAGCTGCTCCCTGTACAATCAGGAGCAAGGGTTTGTCCTGACCGGTGATGTACTCTTCCGGGATTCTATTGGCCGTACCGACTTCCCGACCGGTGATTTCGATCTGCTGATGAAGAGCATCCGGGAGAAACTATTTACGCTGCCCGATGATACGGTGATTTATCCGGGGCACGGTCCCGAGACAGAGATCGGTTATGAGAAACGGAATAATCCGTTTATCATGTGACCCCTCCTTTCCCCTCCCTAATTGGGGAGGGGATCAAGGGGTGGGGTATCATATATGCAAAAGATTCTAATCATACGCTTCAGTTCTATTGGCGACATCGTGTTGACGACGCCGGTGGTGCGTTGCCTGAAGCAGCAGCTGCCGGAGGCGGAGATCCATTATCTCACCAAGAAGCAATACATCCCTATCCTGCAGTCGAATCCTTACATCACCAGGATCCATCTCTTCAAGGAGAATTTCCAGGAGCTCATCCCAAAGCTGAAGACCGAGCGATTCGATCACATCATCGACCTCCATAAGAACTTCCGCTCCCATTACATCCGGTTTAAGCTGGGGAGGCCCGCTACCAGTTTTCCCAAGCTAAATCTGCAGAAGTGGCTGATCACTACTTTCCACATCGACCGCCTGCCACGGATCCATATTGTGGATCGGTATTTCAGGGCAGTTGAGAAGTTTGGAGTGAACAACGACAGAAAAGGGCTCGACTATTTTCTGCTGGATGCCGAAAAGGTAAACATCCCCCAACGTTTTCCAGAAATTCATTCCGGTTTCATCGCTATCGCTATCGGGGCAAAGCACCTTACCAAGATCTTCCCGGCACCCCGGGTAGCCGCTCTGTGCGACCGGTTACCCCTTCCTGTGATCCTGTTAGGCGGAAAAGAAGATATCGCGCGGGGCGAAGAGATCCGGGAACAGCGTACCGCCAGGGTGGTCAATGCTTGCGGACTGCTGCCGCTCAACGGATCGGTTTCCGTGATCTCACAAGCCACTGCCGTGATCACAAACGATACCGGCCTGATGCATATCGCCGCTGCCCTGAAGAAACCGATTATCAGTCTCTGGGGAAACACCATTCCGGAGTTCGGGATGCATCCCTATCTTCCGGAGGCACTGCAACACCTCTCCACCATCATTGAAGTAACCGGCTTGTCCTGCCGGCCCTGCAGCAAGCTGGGCTACCAGGCCTGTCCGAAAAGGCATTTTGATTGCATGGAGAAGATAGACGCAGAAAGGATCCTGGAAGCGGTGGAGGATTATGGAATGAGGAATGAGGAATGAGGAATATCGTATTTCGTATGACTGTATGACTATATGACCGTTTTTGCCGACACCCACACCCATCTCTACCTGAATTCCTTTGACGAGGACCGGGAAGAGGTTGTCATGCGGGCTGTGGACGCCGGTGTTCAGTACCTCTTCCTGCCTAATATTGACTCCTCCTCCATCGCGGATCTCGGATCCCTGATCGCGCATCATCCTGGTACCTGTATTGGAATGATAGGCCTGCATCCCACTTCGGTCAAAGCCGATTACCGGGAGCAGATGGGGGTGATTGAGATGGAGTTGAGAAAAAATACCAGGAACTATTGCGCTATTGGTGAAATCGGGATCGACCTTTATTGGGACAAGAGCTTTGCCATGGAGCAGGAGGATGTGTTTGTCAGGCAACTGGAGCTGGCGCTGGAACTCCGGCTTCCGGCCATCATCCATACCCGCAACTCGATGGACATCGCGCTCACGCTGGTGGAGCCATTCCGGGGAAAGGGGCTTACCGGTATATTCCATTGCTTCAGCGGCAACATCCGGCAGGCGGACCGGGCGATCGAGTTCGGCTTCAAACTCGGCATTGGTGGAGTAGTCACCTTTAAGAATTCCGGGTTACAACAAGTAGTACAGGCAGTGGATCTGCAGCACCTGCTTCTGGAGACCGATGCTCCCTACCTGGCCCCCGTTCCTTTCAGGGGACAGCGCAACGAACCGGCTTATATTCCGTATATTGCAGAAAAAGTGGCGGAATTGAAAAAGATCACCGTGGCGGAGGTGGCGGAGGTGACGACGGAAAGCACGTTGAAGATGTTTGGGCTAGACGAGCAGAAGAGAGTTGTTTGAGTGGTCATTAGGTCATAAGGTCATTATTCACCTAAAAGTTTTATCTTTGCACCTGCAAAAACGTGGTGCAGTGGTGCCATGGTGCAGTGGTGAAATTCCCAAAAAGAAATTATCCAGTATCCAGCATCTAGTTATCCAGCAGGAGAGATGGCCGAGTGGTCGAAGGCGCAC
>JADHVQ010000068.1 GCA_016783905.1 Bacteroidales bacterium
GGCGCTTGGCCTCTTTGGAGGGGAACTTGAATTTGAGAAGTTGAATGCCTTCGAACGGATGATCATCAAGCAGGTAGTCAACATCTCCGTGGACGTCTCCAAATTTAATGAACAGGCGGTGAAGGAGTTTGTTGGCAAGATGCTGGATGCTGGATAACTGGATAACTGGATAACTTCCCTCGTCCTTCGTCCCTCGTATTATTTCGTGGTTTCCAGCAGAAGATTCAGGACGGTCCACGAAACGGTCTCGGTAAACTCCTCCACCGCTTTGGTCAGATCTGCGTCCTGACTTAGCAGTCCGTGCTGTCGAGGTTGGTTTTGGTAAAGGCATTCCCGTAGTTCTTGATCACTTGGGGATCGCTCTCTTCAATGTTGATGCTCTCGGGGAAAGCAAAATCTTCGCTGCCCGGCTCAGGCCCCCACTCCGGATCGGTGTGGTAGACCCGGATCACTGGCAGGTCGTACTGGCGGAAGAGCCAGATGAAGCCGTTGATGTATTCCGGAGCAATCTTTTGATCCGCTTCCGACATCATCGGGATATACTTGTTCTGGACATCGATCACCAGCAGGGCCGGTTTCAGGGATTGTTTTTCAGATTGATTCTCTCCCTTTTCCTGGGTGAAAGCCGGCATTGCGAAGAGGGCAATGACCAGCAAACAAAGCACTTTTTTCGATTTTCGATTTTCGATTTTGGATTTTGGATTTATTTTTTGTTTATAGCTTCCAGAAGCCTCATCGAGTAACTGAGAGATTTTCGGACCTCCCGTGAACGCATCTGTTTAAAGAGCTGCCGGAACGATTTATCATCAAGCTGGTCATTCATCGTTACATCTGCCACAGCCTGGGAGAGCCGCACCAGGGCATCCACCGTCTCTGTATTGGCCAGGTTTTTGGTTATGGTTCTGACGCTGTCGATGTACCCTTTCTCATCCAGCTCATGCCGCATTTTATTAGCCATGATGGCACCCCCTGTGCCACCTCCTAAGATCAAAAGTTTTTTCATTGTTATTGTATCGAGTTTAGTGATTTATGGCAGCCAAAAACATCGATAAAAATACATATAAAAATATTATGATGTATACGGGTACAATAAATTTAGAATTAATCTATATAATCAGGAAAACGGGATGTTAGAAATTTCACAGAACCCGTGAAATCATTGAGAATGAGGGCGACTTAAGCGATTGATTATCCGGCAGGATCAGGAGGGGGAGATTTTTTTTCAGGGGGAGAATTTTTTTCAGAGCCGGATTTATCTTTTGAAATATCTTTCAGCTCCTCGTCCAGACCTGAAGCACCATCTTTGAAACTTTTTATTCCTTTCCCGATGCCTCGCATCAGTTCGGGAATTTTCCGGCCGCCAAACAATAAAAGTACGACGAGTACAATCAGAATGATCTCTGTGGTACCCAGTCCGAATAAAAGAAACAGGTTATTGAACATGGAGTCCTCCTTGGTTGATTCGATACAAAGGTAATAAAAGCCTTTCAATTTTGGTGACAAGCATGAAAATCATTTCAGGTGCACTGATCATGAAGGAACAGACAGCTGTCTCCGTAGCTGAGAAACCGGAATCCGTTCCCGAGTGCATAGCGGTAGATATCCTTCCAGGAGTTGCCAAGATAAGCGGCGATCAACAGCAGAAGGGTACTTCTGGGTTGGTGAAAGTTGGTGATCATTCCATGGATGATCCGGAACCTGTATCCGGGCACTATCATCAGCTTCGTGATAGCGGTAAGTTGTGTCAGTCCTGAACGCTCCATCATCCGGAGCAGCGCCTCCAGCGCTGTGCTGGCCGATACCGGCTGATTGTCGGGCAGGGTGTAAGGATCCCATTGACCGATCTCAGCGTGATTCAGTTCAGGCATGGTGAGTTGTTTTAGCCCAAGCCAGTAGAGACTTTCCAGGGTTCTCACGGAGGTGGTTCCAACAGCAATCACCGGTTTGTGAAGGTGCTGCAGAAGCTGCCGGATGGTCCTGGCCTGAACGACAATTTGTTCCTGATGCATCAGGTGTTGGGAGAGATCCGTGGAGGTAACCGGCCGGAAGGTGCCCAATCCAATATGCAGGGTCACCTGTTCCTGCAGAATATTTCGGATGCTGAGCGTATCCATCACAGTGGGCGTAAAATGAAGTCCGGCTGTCGGTGCCGCCACCGATCCCTTCTGCCGTGCGTAGATGGTCTGGTACCGCAAGAGGTCGGCCGGAATGTCCTCCCGCGTTATATATGGAGGCAGCGGTATCCGGCCTGCTCCTTCCAGCACTTCACCAAAGGAAATTCCTGAGGGTTGCCAGGAAAAAGCAACAGCAAAGGTTCCATCACCCAGATCCTGCATCCTGCCAGCATGCAGTGTGATTTTGTGACCAGAGATGTCCACCTGCTTCTCAAGCATCCCGCTTTTCCAGCGTCGGGCATTCCCGATCAGGCACTTCCAGGTGACAGGCTCTTTTTGTTGAAATGCCTGGTTGACCTCCCGGGTGGGTTCCAGTGGTTCCAGGCAAAAGACCTCCACCTGCGTTCCTGAAGTTTTCTGAAAAAGCAACCGGGCCCGGATAACCCGGGTGTCATTGAACACCATCAGGCTTCCTGGGGGGAGGTAACCGGCTATATTCCTGAAACGATCCTCTTTGATGTCGCCATCAATCCAGCAGAGTAGCCTGGAGGCATCCCTCTCAGGCAAGGGATGTTGGGCTATCCGCTCCGGCGGGAGATCGTAAGAGTAGTCCTCTATGTTGATGGTGGGAGCAAGCATCATTATATGATCCAAAATTAGGGAAAATCGATAACCGGATCTGAAATAGTCTGTATCTTTACATCAACAATCCCGATCCTATGGCTTGGAAACAACACATCCCCAATACCCTGACTGCCTTCAACCTGATTGCTGGCCTGGTTGCCATCACCCTGATTCTGGAAGGCAATCTGGTGATGGCCTCCCTTTTTATCTTCATCGCTGCCCTCTTTGATTTCCTGGACGGTACAGCCGCCCGGTTGCTGGATGCCCATTCAGAACTGGGGAAACAGCTTGATTCCCTGGCCGACCTGGTATCCTTCGGTGTGGCACCAGGGATGATCATGTTCCAGCTACTCTCAGCGGGGTGTGAAGGAAGCTGTAACATGCTTGAACGGTACCACATCACTCCCTATTTTGCTCTCCTGATCCCGGTTTGTTCGGCCTTCCGGCTGGCTAAATTTAACATCGACTTGCGCCAGGAGGAGCATTTTATCGGCATGCCTGTTCCGGCAAATGCCATCTTTTTTGCCTCTATCCCGCTGATACTCTTTTATCAGTCCCCCCAGTTTTCACTCATTCCACTGGGATTTTTTACGGATTTCTTCTCAAACTCCCGGGTACTGGCAATCCTGACGGTCCTCTTTTCTTACCTGCTGGTCTCTGATTTCCACCTGTTTTCAATGAAATTCAAACGGATTAGCTGGAAAGGCAATGAAGTCCGATATATTTTCCTGATCCTGGCAGCGATCTACCTGATCCTGTTTGCTGTGTGCGCCATCCCGCTGATCATTGCCACCTATTTTATCCTCTCCCTCTTTTTTCAGAAGCGAATAGCGAAAAGCGATTAGCGAAAAGCGAATAGCGAATAGCGATTAGCGATTAGCGATTAGCGATTAGGGATTAGGGATTGTGGACTGCGGACTGTTGACTGCGGACTATCTTCTCAGCTCAAATTTCTGTCCCAGGTACACTTTCCTTACGTGCGGGTCTTCGGCCAGTTCAGTGGAGGTGCCTGAACGAAGAATGCTTCCTTCGAAGAGGAGGTAGGAACGGTCGGTGATGGAGAGGGTTTCATGTACGTTATGGTCGGTGATCAGCACCCCGATATTTTTCTCTTTCAGTTTGGTGACGATTAGCTGGATGTCTTCCACGGCGATGGGGTCGATTCCGGCAAACGGTTCATCGAGCAAAATGAATCTGGGATCGACGGCCAGGCACCTGGCAATCTCCGTTCGGCGCCGCTCACCTCCCGACAGGTTGATCCCATAACTCTTCCTGACATGCTGCAGGCCAAACTCTTCCAGTAACCTCTCCAGTCTCTCTTTCTGCTGAGCTTTGGTCAGCGTGGTGAACTCAAGGATCGCTTTGATGTTGTCTTCGGCACTCAGTTTCCGGAAAACCGAAGCTTCCTGCGGGAGGTAGCTGATGCCGCGCTTGGCCCTCCGGTACATGGGTTCGGAGGTGATGTCGAGGTCGTCGAGGAAGACCTTTCCGGCAAAAGGCTTGATCAATCCCACGATGATGTAAAACGAAGTGGTTTTGCCTGCACCGTTTGGTCCCAGCAGCCCCACGATCTCCCCCGGTTCTACCTGGATGGTCACTTCGTTGACGACCGTTCGGTTCCGGTATTTCTTGACAATTTTTTCGGTTCGAAGGATCATGATCTCAGATTATGGTACAAAAGTAACGATTCCTCAGAATGAAAAGTATAAGGAGATAAAAAGGCCGAACCTGGTCGGATCCGGATACGCATCGTATATGGGCCACTTCCCTCCATTTCAGTTTCCGGATTAACGGGATGTGGTTGAACAGAAGTCCGTCGAAATGATGTGTATAGTTGACGGAGAGATACTGGTCACTCACAAACTCATAGTAGTTCATCAGGTTGGAGGAGAACTCGTCGTACAGGAAGGTCTGGTTCCCTTCATGTATCTTCAGCAATGGATAGGGGAGGGTCCCCCATATTTTACCGGCCTCAATGGTGTATTTTGACCACCCGACGGTAGAGAAGTTAAACCACTGCTGAAGGTTCAGCGAAAGGCGGTGATACGCATAGTCGCTCTGAAACAAGTTGGGGATGCCATAGGCATAACGGAGAAGAATGATGAGGTGGCTGGAGCTGAGGGTGTAACGGTAGAACTCTCCGGAAACGAAGCGTTCACGGAAAGCGACCCGGGTATCGAACGCCACTTCGGAGGTAAAGAGATCGGGGATGAGTAGCGGTGTGTCCCTTCAATGGTGTTAAAACTGAGCAATTTTGTATAGGGCCCGATCTCCACTTTCCCCCAGGGCAGGTAGCCGTTCACTGCCATATAAATGAAGTCGACATAGGTTTTGAAGATGGGAATATTCTTCACCGAATCCACCATCTCGTAGATTCCCTGCTCCGATTCGGTCAGCTCTTCATGTCTGGCCATCTCCCAGTAGGAATCCTCTTTCAAACTTGCTTCGGGCTCAATGAAGACGTTGGCCGGCAGGGAGAGAATGCGTTTGTTTTCTGGGGGGTCAAACTGAAAATTCCGGTAGGAGGAGGTGCGGTGACCGAAGAAACCTACCACCTTTTTGGTGTTCTCGATGATGTTAAAATCGGCGATCATCTCGTCGCGGGTGATCATCCAGAACCGGTTGTCGGTCCAATCAAACTCCTGTTTGACAGCCAGGTCGTTGATGAAATTAATGTTGGCATCGGAGGCAATCCGAAGATCAATTTTCCTGATAGCGAAGGAGGTGTCGGCTACCCAGAAGCTCCCGGTAAAAGTAAGCTCCTGTTTCCTCCGGGGTTTGAACATGATGTGGTAACACCAGTTGTTGCCCAGGAAGGTACTGTCGACCAGGTAATATTTATAAAAATCAAGACCAAAGCCGGCAATCGGGCTTACAAAATTTTTCTCGAAAATGGGAATATGATCTTTATAGATATCGATCTGTTCGGAGAGATTTCCCAGGAATTGTGCCACACTTTCATTTTCCAATCCTGAAACCCGTGAGGCTTTGATGATCTCTTTCCGCGCCCGGGGAAACTTCCGGAAATAGACATCAGACATGGTTTCCGTGATGAAAACCGGAAGGTAAGATTTTCCGTTAATGGTAGAGGTGTCCACATAGGAGAAAACAAATTCAAACGGTTTGAACAGTTTTCGTTGTTTCAGTCTCTCGCTGATGTTGTTGGCGTCCAGTTCAATTTTGGTATACGCCTCGTACTGGTACGAAGAGAAAGATTGCAACGAATTCGCCTCCTTATTGGCGATCACCTTTGCCAAAATCTTTTCGGCCGGATTCCCTGTATACCGGATGGTCACCTCTTCCAGGGTATACGTCTCCGGCTGGAGGGCGAAATCAATGGCCTGGAACTGATGCAACATGATCTTCCGGCTTTCCGGGGCAAAACCGATCAGTGATGCGCGGATAGAATCAGCCTTTCCTGTAAATTCGATGGAGTATTTTCCCTTAAAATCGGTGAGTGTGCCAATGGTGGTTCCGGTGATGACCACATTGGCAAAAGGGAGAGGCTCATTGGTGGATGCATCGGTGAGGCGGCCCATGATCTTGGTGATCTGTGCAGGGAGGGTGAGGCCATGCAGGAAAAGCAACACCCCTGGGGTGATCCTGTATAAAAACCGGCCAATTTTCATGGGATCAGGATTCCGGATTTACTCCCGCGAAAATCGCTCTGTGGATCAAATGATTCCCTCTTTGAGAATGTCATGTAGATGAATGATGCCCAGGTAAATACCATCTTTAGATACGATCAGTTGGGTGATGTTATTGTTCCGCATCAGCTGCAGCGCTTCGATGACCAGCATTTCCGGTTCGATGGTTTTTGGTGAGGGACTCATGATATTTTCAGCTGTCACAGTTTCGATCCCGATGTTCTTCTCCAGCATCCGCCGGAGGTCACCGTCGGTGATGATTCCAACCAGGTTGTCATCCTTCATAACCGCTGTTGCCCCCAGCCGTTTGGATGAGATTTCGAGGATGACCTCTTTAATATGATCAGCATAGGATACTTTTGGCACAGGATTGTTAATGTACAGATCTGCGACAGTAAGATAGAGTTTCTTACCCAATACCCCCCCCGGGTGAAATTTGGCGAAATCGCTGGCTGTAAATCCACGGCTTTCAAACAGGCATACAGCCAGGGCGTCACCCATGACCAACAGGGCGGTGGTGCTGGAGGTGGGAGCCAGGTTGTTAGGGCAGGCTTCCTGTGGAACCGAGGTGTCGATCACATACGTAGCCTGGGTAGCGAGATAAGAAGTGGGATTACCAACCATAGCAAGCAATGGGTTCCCATTCTTTTTGATCAGGGGTACAAGGATTCGTATCTCCGGTGTTTCGCCGCTTTTAGAGAGACAGAGGACTACATCCTCTTTCTGGATCATCCCTAAATCTCCATGGATGGCATCGGCGGCATGCATGAAAACAGAAGGCGTCCCGGTGGAATTAAACGTTGCAACGATCTTTTGTCCGATGATCGCGCTTTTTCCAATGCCGGTAACAATTACGCGACCCCCGGCATGCAGGATCACATCAACACAATGGAGGAAGTTCTCATCAACGGATGCAAGAAGGCCTGTGATGGCTTCTGCTTCCTGGCGGATGGTTGTCAGGGCAGTTTCCCGGATATTTTTTGCGCTTTTCAATGTGCAATTTTTTTAAAAAATTTGTTCGATTCGGGATATTTGTGATTATATTTGTATAAAGAGCTTTAAATCTTTAGAAATCAAGGAATCTCAAACAAAAGTAAACAATTAACCAGATAAATACAATGACGGCTGACCAGGGAGATCATAATCTGCATGAAGTGTTGAAGAAGGTATTTGGATTTGATAACTTCAAAGGCAATCAGGAGGCCATCATCAACAATCTTATTGCTCAGAAGGATACCTTTGTGATCATGCCAACAGGCGGAGGGAAATCTCTCTGTTACCAGCTTCCGGCCCTCATTCAGGAAGGAACGGCTATCATCGTCTCCCCTTTGATTGCCCTGATGAAAAATCAGGTTGACTCGATGCGCAGCTTCGGAACAGAAGAGGAGGTAGCTCACTTCATGAACTCCTCGCTCTCACGGCAGGAGATTCTGCAGGTCAAGAAAGATATCACCAGGGGAAAGACCAAATTATTATACGTTGCTCCTGAGACCATCACCAAGGAAGATAACATTGAGTTCCTGAAAAATATTAAGGTCTCGTTTTATGCCATTGATGAAGCGCATTGCATTTCCGAATGGGGCCATGATTTTCGCCCCGAGTACCGGCGGTTAAGGCCCATCATCGAAGCAATCGGCCAGAAGCTTCCTGTGATCGCGCTGACGGCAACGGCTACCCCAAAAGTCCAGCAGGACATCCAGAAAAACCTGGGGATGATGGATGCCATGGTGTTCAAATCCTCGTTTAACCGGCCGAATCTCTACTACGAAGTGCGGCCCAAGAACAAAACGGTGGTGAAGGATGTGATTAAATACATCAAGAGTCATCCAGGGAAATCGGGAATCGTTTACTGCCTCAGCCGTAAGAAAGTAGAGGAGCTGGCCGAATCCCTCCTGCTCAACGGCATCAAGGCACTTCCTTATCATGCAGGACTGGAGGCTGCCGTACGCCGAGAGAACCAGGACAAGTTTTTAATGGAGAATGCAGACGTAATCGTTGCTACCATTGCTTTCGGCATGGGGATTGACAAACCGGACGTACGATATGTGATCCATTTCGATATGCCGAAAAGCCTGGAAGGATATTACCAGGAGACCGGACGTTCGGGGCGTGACGATGGCGAAGGGAACTGCATCGCTTTCTACAGCTACGACGATATCCTGAAACTGGAGAAGTTCCTGAAGGGGAAAACCGTGGCCGAACAGGAGATCGCGAAACATCTCCTGTTTGAAACAGTCAGCTACAGCGAATCGTCGGTTTGTCGCCGTAAGCAACTGCTTCACTATTTCGGGGAGATTTTCACGGAGGATAATTGCCAGAACTGCGATAACTGCCTCCATCCAAAGAAAAAGTTTGAAGGCAAACATTACATGCAGATTGTCCTTGAGGCGGTTCTGGCCATGAAAGAACAGGTGAAGCATAAGCACCTGATCAATGTGTTACTGGGCAAACTGACTACCCCTGTCAAAAATTACAAACACAACAGACTCGACGTATTCGGGAAAGGGGCCGATAAGGATGAAAAGTTCTGGAATGCCGTGATCCGCCAGTGCCTGATCGAACGATTGCTCTTCAAGGATATCGAGAATTATGGCATCCTGAAGATGAATCCCGACGGCCACAAGTTCCTTAAGAAGCCATGGTCGGTCATGCTGGTTGACGATCATGATTATGAAAACCCGGAAGAGGAGGAGTTCCTGGAAGCGATGGGCTCGAAGAGCAGCACAGCTGATAAGACCCTCTTCAGCATGTTGAAGGATCTGCGTAAGCAGATCGCCAGGAAAGAGAAACTTCCTCCCTTTGTCATCTTCCAGGATCCATCACTGGAAGATATGGCTATCCAATATCCAATCACCTCCGATGAGTTAAAGCAGATCACCGGGGTTGGATCAGGGAAAGCGCTCAAGTATGGAAACCCCTTCCTCGACCTGATCAAAGAGTACGTGGAGGAGAATGAGATTATCCGCCCCATGGATATGGTGGTGAAATCGGTGATCAATAAATCGGGTCTCAAAGTTTTCATCATCCATAATATCGACCGGAAAATTTCACTATCAGATATTGCGATGGCAAAGAACCTGACATTTGAAGAGTTACTGACTGAGATCGAGAGCATAGTAAGTGCCGGAACAAAGATCGATATCAACTATTACATTGATGAATTCATAGATCCCTATCACCAGGAAGAGATTTTCGACTATTTTCGCACAGCCGAAACCGACTCGGTCAGCAAAGCATTGCAGGATCTTGGAGAGGATGAGTATTCGGAGGAGGAGATCCGGATGATGCGAATCAAATTTATATCTGAACTTGGAAATTAAACAAAACAAACATGGAAAAACGAGCTGTTAACCTGAATACTATTTTACTTCTTGTCGTACTGGCCGGACTGGTTGTCCTCTACATTCTGTTTTTTACTTTGCAAAGGTCCGGTGAACCTCTTGTAGCTGATGATGATACCACACAGATGGAGCTCCCGGCCGGGCCTAACATCGTTTATGTCAACATCGATACCCTGAACGAACACTATGAATTTGTCAAAGTACTCAAGCAAAACCTCGAGCGTACAGGGAACCGGCTTCAGCGGGAGGTGCTGAGGGAGCAGGATGCCCTGGAGAAAGAGGCTGCGGAGTTTCAGCGTAAGATTTCCACCAACAGCATCACCGAAGAGCGGGCCCGGGTGGTATACGAAGAGCTGATGATGAAGCGGCAGGCGCTGATGGAGAAAAAAGATAGGTATACCCAACAGGTTGCCGAGCAGGAGTACAACATGAACATCCAGCTTCTGGATACCGTAAACAGCTTTTTAGCCAGGTTCAACCAGCAATTTGGGTACGATTATATCCTGGCATACCGTACAGCCGGAGAGATCCTCACCGCGAATGACAGCCTCGATATCACCCGGCAGGTATTGGATCAGCTGAACCGGGAGTACGCTTCCCGCAAGAAATAGTGTTCATGAAGAAGTTCTTCCAATTTCTTTCGCTGATTCTTGTTGTGGCATGTATGTCTGACCGGAAGCCTGCAGAGACGTTGCGAATCCCGGCTGATTCCATCATTCCGGAGGCGCAGATGGTACTCCTGCTGGCGGATGCCCACACCATCGAAGCGGCAGTACTGATTGCCAGGAACAGAGGAACGAATACCAAAGATATTACAACCTATTATTATGCCGGGTTATTCAAGAAATACAGAATCAGTAAAGAGCGATATCAGCAAAACCTGTCGTATTACCGTGAGGGCCCGAAGACCTTTATCAAACTCTATGAACAGGTGAACAGGGAGCTGATCATGAGAGAGAAGAATTTCGTAGACTCCAGGCCCAACTAAAGCCTGGTAAAGACTGCTGAGATATGATGGAGGGTGGCCCCGTCGTTCAGGGTATAGGGCCAATTGATCTTGGAGCCGGAGAGAATCCCGGATCCATTGATGATCCAGTCATCACCGATTATCTGGTTGACCTCCAGTGTGATCGTACTTCCGGAGACAAAGGCATAGGCAGGGTTGCTGCTGCTGCCTGCATTGGCAAAGTTGTAGATAAATACACCTCCGCTTTGTGATTTTGGATCCAGTTCAATATTCACTTCGTAGGTGAGGCGTGTTTCCGTCTCCGTCACACTCCACACGCCTGCATATACCTGGCGTGGATCGGCCGGCACAGGTGTAGGGTCGTCCGTACAGGAGGAGAATCCCAAAGCCAACAGGGCCAGGATGGCAACAATGGAACTTACAGTCTGTTTCATATCAGGTGTGTTTTTAAAGTGAGAAACTGTTCAACAAAGATACATACACTTTTCCACTCTCAATCTATGAGAATTTTTTCTTCCAGCTTTCCGGCCAGCCGGCTGGCTCCGATCCGGAAGAGCTCCCTGGATAACCAGGCCTCTCCCAGGTTGGATTCAACCAGCTGATAAAATATCAGTGCGCGTGTTGGATCGGATATCCCTCCGGAGGGTTTAATGCCTCTCCGCAACCCGGTTGTTTCATAATAGTTGTGGATCCTCTCCAGCATGATCTTCACCCCCTGTTCTGTGGCACCTGCAGGGATCTTTCCGGTTGAGGTTTTAATGAAATCGGCACCTGCCCGGAGGGCAAGGTCAGAGGCCTCAGAGATCAGTTGCCCGGTGCCCAGTTCTCCTGTCTCCAGGATCACCTTCAGTATTTTGTTGCTACAGCTTTCACGGATGGCCGAAATCTCATCGGATACCTGCTGTTGATGGCCAGCCAGGAAAGTTCCCCTGGAGAAGACAATATCGATCTCATCGGCTCCCTGATCCATCGCGAAGGCTACCTCTTCCAGTTTGGCTTTCAGCGAAATCTGGCCGTGGGGGAAACCACCGGCTACCGTAGCAACCCTTATCCCGCTGCCGGAAAGCTCCCGGCGGGCTGTCTTGACAAAGGGGGAGAAGATACAAACGGCAGCAGGAACCGGCAATCCCTGTTCGCCAAAATGCATCGCTTTCCGGCAAAGGGCAACGATGGATTTGTTGCAATCAGTCCCTTCCAGGCTGGTAAGATCGATCAGCGAAAGAATGCGGGATAGTCTCTCCTTGAGTTCTGCCGCGGCCATGGATCAGAAAGTGAAACTTAATCCCAAACTGGGCAGGATCGGAAGCTGGTAGACAATCGTATTGGTGATCCGGTCGACATAGAAAACATTCTTTTCATTCAGCACATTGGTTACGCTGAGATCCACCTCCAGTTTCATCCGTTTTCCGAAATGAAATGATTTTTTGATGTCGACGTCCAGGCGGCTGTAGTAGGTCAACCGGTGTGAATTGTAATCGCCATAAAGGATTCCCAGCGACCCGTTGGTGATGGTAATGGTAGTTCCTATGTTGCTGAAAAACAGCTCTTCATAATATCCCTGGGTAGGGGTAAAGGGGAATCCGGAACCGTAATTATACCGGACGTTCAGCTCCCAGCTCTGTCTCTTGCCAAACGCGTAGGCGCCCATCAGGTTCAGGTTGTGACGCCTGTCGAAAGGAGGCACGTAGGTGGATATTCCGTCAAAACGGTGGATGAATCCCAGGGAGTAGGTCCCCCAGAAATGAAAGTTACGGATGTCATACTTCATCGAGAAATCCACCCCTTCGGCATCTCCGGATTCGATGATGAAATCCTTTTTCAGGTAATCGGGCTGATCGGCGTTGGCTTCGGTATCTTCAAACAACTTGTTCCGGTTCAGGTTGGTTAATTGCGGATAATACTTGTAATATCCTTCCACATTGAGGCTAAGATTGTCGGTGATATCCCACTCAAATCCCAGGATCGCATGCCAGGCCTGCTGAAGCTTGTTGGTGACCTCTTTTCCGTTGAACTTCTTTGGCAGGTTTTCAGGACCGGTCAGAAAGCCATAGAAGAGATTCACTACATCCAGATCATTGGTAGTACTGATCAGGTTCTGGGTGTAGTATCCTCCGGCTGCCTTCAGCCTGAAATTCTCCGTGGCGTTGAATTTCACTGCCAGGCGGGGTTCCGGTGAGAGGGTAGAGAGAGAGGCGTAGTACTGTGCCCTGAATCCCGGTTCAAGGATAAATTTTCCGGCAATCCATTTGAACTTCACATAAACATCTACCTCCGTGGAGTTCTGCGAGATATCAATATTCCGGTTGAGGCTGTTATAGAAATCAAAGACGGTTTTGTATCCTGACAACTCCAGGCCATATTTCAGGGAGTTTTTCCCGAGGAAGTAGGTGAACTGGAGTCCGCCGTTGAATCCGGCGATGCTGGAAGAACGGGGTGCTTTATTGGGTTCATCCATATTTACTTTGTAGTAGGAGTAGGCAAAATTTCCTTCCAGCAGCACCGCTGATTTTCCAGGAATCACAATGAAGTTTCCGCCACCACCATAAGAGTCCCAGTTGTAACTTACCGGTACCTCAGTAAGGACCGAGTTGTCGAAATTATAACCCTGCAGGGTAGCCCTGTCGGAGAAATTGAATCCGAAGAAATTTACTTTACTTCCGTTGGGTGCGTTGACAGAGATCTTTCCGTAGATATCGAGGTAGCTGTACGGAAGTTTCTGATCCAGGTAGGAGTAAAAGATCTCAGAGCTTTTATCCAGGTATGAATTCTTCACCGAAAGGATGAACGAGGCGCTGGCAGAGTTCTCATCCTTCTGGCGCGCAATGGGTCCTTCCAGCAGGGCTTTTGCCCCAAATGTGCTGACATCCAGTTTTCCGCCAAACCGGATTTTGTTTCCATCACGGGTAGAGATATCCATGATAGAGGAGATACGTCCTCCATGTTCGGCATTAAATCCACCGGTATAGACGTCGATGTTTTTCAGGATATCCACATCAAATACGGAGAAGAGTCCGATGGAGTGAAACGGGTTATAGACGATCATGCCGTCGTAGAGTACTTTGTTTTGTACAGGGGGA
>JADHVQ010000011.1 GCA_016783905.1 Bacteroidales bacterium
CCTTTGCAAAAATTGAGTTGGAGAACGGTAACACCTTTATCATCAGGGCAAACAACCTCAGCGACGAAAATTTTTACATCCAATCCTGTACGTTGAACGGGAAAAGCCATGAGGCACCAGCCATAAGGCATGAGGAGATCATGAATGGCGGAGAGTTGGTTTTTGAAATGGGTGCAAAACCAAATAAACAGTGGGGCGCCTACTTGACAGATACGGGATACGGGATACGCGATAGCTGTATTCTTATCCGGCATCAGGGGTCCGGGATCCGGCATCATCTTATTCAGCCCGTCCCATTTGTGGTTGAGGGAAAAGCAACGTTCTTTGATTCCACCACGATCATCCTTTCTTCTCCCGATCCGGAAGCGAAAATCTATTATATAGCCATGAGCCATGAGGCATCAGGAATAAGAGATCCGGGATCCGGGATTCGGGATCCGGGGTCTGAAAAGTCTTTTGCTTTATTTTCAGGGCATTTAACCATTCACGAGACCACGATCATTCAGGCGTTCGCACAAAAAGAGGAAGGAGAGCCAAGTTTCGTCATCGAATCCACGTTTCAGAAGATCCCGAAGAACCGGAAGATTATACTGAATACCCGGTATGCTCCTCAGTATTCTGCCGGTGGAGACATTGCTCTGATCGATTTCAAAAAAGGGGGAGAAAACTTCAAAACCGGTGTTTGGCAGGGATATGAGGGTGTTGACCTGGACGCCATTGTGGATCTGGGAGAGATCCAGGATGTAACAAAGGTCTCGGTTGGTTTTTTACAGGATGTCGGATCCTGGATATTTTTTCCTGTTGAAGTTGAATTCTATACATCACCCGATGGTGTGGCCTTCTCCCCTGCCGGGATCTCTATCCATGAATTCTCCCAGAAAAATTACGAACCCAGAACCCTGGAGCAATGGGCCGACCTGGATCCTCCTGTACAGGCCCGGTATGTGAAAGTATTAGCCAGAACTCCGGGGATTTGTCCGGACTGGCATCCGGGAGCAGGAAATCCTTGTTGGATCTTCGTGGACGAGATCAGCGTGGAGTGATAGGTAAAAGTAATGAATTCGTCTATCATGAAAAATGATTTCGATAAACACATCAACTGATCGATGAACAGAATAAAATCTTATTTTTGATCAACATCAATCCAGGATCATTGGAAAATTCACAAATGAACCCTTCCAGCGGAAAAATAAAATCCGACATGCTTTTGCTACTTGCTGCAGCCATCTGGGGATTTGCCTTTGTTGCCCAACGGGTGGGGATGGATTACGTGGGGCCGTTTACCTTCTCGGCTGTCAGGTTTAGCCTGGGGAGTTTGGTATTATTACCCTTCCTTTTTTTTCGGAGACATCTGGTTTATAATCGGTTAAGCCCTTCAAAGAAAGAACGTAAAAAGATCATCTGGCTCCAACTGCTGCTGGGCCTGCTGGTCTTCGGCGGAGTTTCATTCCAGCAATACGGACTGGTCTATACCACCGCCGGAAATGCAGGATTTATTACAGGATTGTATGTGGTTTTTGTCCCTGTCGCAGGGCTATTTCTTGGCCAACGCAATCATTTTACTATCTGGATCGGCGTTGTACTGGCCCTTACTGGCCTCTATTTCCTTAGTGTAAGAGAGGGCTTTACCATAAATTTCGGGGATTACCTGGTGTTTATTTGCGCCCTGATCTGGACGGCGCACGTCATCATCGTCGGACATGTTGCTCCACGAACCGATCCAATCCGCACAGCAATCATTCAATTTGCCATCTGTTCGATACTGAGCTGGATCGTTGCCGTCGGTTTTGAAGAGATCAGCCTCCAACCCATTCTGGATGCAATGTGGCCGATCCTTTATGGTGGTGTGATGTCGGTTGGAATAGGGTACACGCTTCAGGTTTTTGCTCAACAAAAGGCACATCCGGCCTATGCTTCGATCATCCTGAGCATTGAATCCGTTTTCGCTGTCTTCGGTGGCTGGTTACTGCTGAATGAAATGGTAACCGGAAAAATCCTGTTGGGATGCTGCCTGATGCTGGCGGGGATGATCGTGGTGCAGGTAAAAGGATTTACGTACATCGTAAATCCCTCTATCTGACCCTGATCAACGGGATTACGGAACTTGCTGTACTTGATATCACGCGGCAATAATAGTATCCCGTCATTAAATCTACCGGCTGATACTGCATAATATGAATATCCGGCTGCTGTGTACCGGAAAACAGGGTCTCAATGGTTTGTCCGTACAGATTTAGGATCTCTATTTTTACAGATCCTTCATTAGGTAAGACATACCGGATGGTTGTCCAGTTCGTAAAGGGGTTCGGATAGCATGACAGGGAAAGGGAATTTGTTCCGGGACGGGTATCTTCCATGCCAATATAGGTTGGTGTAATATGGCTGTAATAGACATCCTGCTCACCGTTCAGGGTATTGGCCCAGGCAAGATGGGCGCCCGTTTCATCAGATCGCATGTCGAAATAGTCTCCCATTTTATTCTGTTGCGGCCAGCCAACGTGTGGATCAAAGAGTTCAGAAAGCCGTTCGTTGGCCGACCAGGTCTCCCCCTCATCGGTGGAGTAGGAATAATAAAGTGCTGAGAGGTAGGATCCTGCAGGCGCGTCGCGGGTATCGAGCCAGGTGGCATCGATCCGGCCATCCGGAGCAACCGACATAGCGCCAAACCACTGGTAATGATCATTCTCCGGGTCATCGTTGATGCGAACCGGGAACAGGTTCCAGGTCTGGCCTCCATCCGAACTTTTCGAAAACATGACATCAGCGGGATCACCTGCTGTTGGGCGCTCCACCGATGCCAGGACATAAACATTCCCCCGTCCCGGCCCGTCCGAAATATCCACACCGATATCGGCCTGACCCATAATTCCTTCCGGATTAATAGGGGTCCACCCGGTCAGATGTCCATCCAAAAAAACCTGTTCCGCGAAATCCCAGGATACAACATAGACGGGATTCTGTGCGGTGGTTGATTTCACGACTACTACTCCTTCATCCTCCCCCACACCAACGAGGTATAACTCTCCATCCGGACCCACTGCCATGGTGCCCCAGAAGGGGAATCCCTGTACTGCCACGCAATTCTGATAAAAATTACCGCCATCTGTTGAACGGGTGAAGAAACCGGGATAACAGGAGCTGTAATAGGCTGTCCAGAAGGAGTAAATGTTGCCGGCTCCCATGCCTTCCGTTTTATCGATGACCATCCACTGTTTATCTCCTCCCCTGGCATTCGTGCCGTCATCCCAGAATGCTCCTCCATTGTCGCTTATGTAAACCTGGCAGGAATATGCATAGCCATTCCAGGTTAAGCTGTTATAATAGATGTTGCCATCGGCATCGGAATCCAGTACCGGATCGGACCGGAAAATACCAGGATCGATCACTCCCGGGAATGTCCATGTCAGGCCTCCATCGGAGGTAAATCCATACCCGGCCTGCCTGAAGTTGCTGCTGACATTGTCAAACTGACGCCATCCAATCACCATGTTATCCGGATTCACCGGATCGACGGCAATGGAGGGTTCATTGGCCGCATCACCAGGAATGTTATGGCCATTTTCATCTACATTTACCTGGGTGGTAAAGATGTTGGAATTTATATATGTATAACCTTTTACCGGTTGTAACTGGCTGCCTGAGGGTGGCATATAGGAATCATCCGGCACCTCCCGGTGTAGAGAGGCCCGGTTTATTTTATCATTCAAATCCTGGGAAACCAGAGCTGGGAGAATGGTCACGAGAAGGAGTGTCACCATGCATGTCCGGTGTGTGAATGTGTTCATATCGGTTTTTTTTACAAAGTTAACAGTTCAAGCCCTATTTCTGTACTTTTGCATAAAAATAACGTGTATGATGAAGGTTTTCTTCCCCGTGGCCCTATTCCTGGTTACATTTATCATTGTGGGCCAGGATGTTTCCATCACACCGCTCCCTGATCAGATGGCCAAAAAGAGCATCTTCGGTCAGTTTTTCACGGATAAAACCCTGCGGATCGATTACCTGCTGGCCGGCAACAACCAGGAGACCACCGTTTACCTCTGGCAACTGAAAGAAGAACCAATCTGGGGTGGACCGCACAACAACCTCGTTGACCCATGGAATTCAGGCAATTACCAATTTTCTTTATACGACTCTGCCTCAGGACAGCTCCTTTTCAGAAGAGGTTTCTCTTCTTTGTTTGAGGAGTATCAGGGGACCAATGAAGCCAAAGAGGTACCCCGTGCCTATCCGATGACAGCTACCATGCCCTATCCACTTAAACCTGTCCGGTTTCAGATTGACAAACGCGCTTATACAACCGGTGAATTTGAACCGCTCTTCACCCTGGATATTGATCCCCGGAGTTACTTTATTGTTCATGAACCGATCGACTCCTGCTCTATTACTCCCCTGGTGGATCCTGGCGACCCGGCAACACAGCTCGACATCGTCTTCCTGGCTGAAGGCTACACGATGGCGGAGATGCCCAAATTCCTGGATGATGCCCGCCGGATCAGCGACTATTTTCTCTCTGTGGCGCCTTTCTCTGAATACCCGGAGAAGATCACCTTCTGGGCAGTTGAATCGCCCTCTGCCGGTTCAGGTGTTGATATCCCGGGGAAAAAGGAGTATGTCAACACAGGATTTAACAGCAGTTTTTACACCTTCAACTCAGACCGGTACCTGACCACCCCGGATACCTGGAGCATGCGCGATGCAGCAGCAAATGCCCCGTATGATCAGATTATCATCCTGAACAACAGTAAAAAATATGGCGGAGGCGGATTTTACAACCACTACTGCCAGAGTACCGTGGATCACGAACTAAGTGAGATCGTGGCTATCCATGAATTCGGCCATGCATTCGGAGGATTGGCTGATGAGTATGTCGGAGGAGTTAATTACGATGGTTTCTATAACCTTAACCTTGAACCCTGGGAGCCGAACATCACCACAAACATCGATTTCGGTTCCAAATGGAAATCTATGATCCATGATACCATTCCCCTGCCGACTCCCCGTGATTCAACCTACATCGAGGTTGTGGGAATGTTTGAAGGGGGCGGTTATATGGCTAAAGGGATCTTCAGTCCGGTGATGAACTGCCGTATGAAAGATAACAGCGCTAAAGGATTTTGTCCTGTCTGCCAGCAAGCCCTCCGCCAGAAAATCCGTATTTATTGTGATTAAAGGCTTGATTTTCGACATTAAGCGGTTTGCAGTCCACGACGGGCCGGGCATCCGTACGACTATCTTTTTCAAAGGCTGTCCGCTCTCCTGTGGATGGTGTCATAACCCGGAGAGTCGGTCAACCGATCCGCAGCCATCCGTAAAACACCTGGCAATGGATGGAAAACTATTTGAACAGGAGGAAGTTACAGGCAAGGAGATGACCGTGGATGAACTGTTGCACGAAGTGGAGCGAGACCGTATCTTTTTTGAAGAGTCGGGAGGTGGAGTGACCCTATCGGGAGGAGAGCCGCTACATCAGCCTGATTTTTGTACTTCTTTGCTTAAAACACTGAAAGAAAATGAATTACACACAGCTCTGGATACCACTGGTTATGCTTCTGCAAAAGAGATTGCGCGCGTTTCACCCTATACCGATCTCTTCCTCTTCGACCTGAAAATTATGGACGATAAAGAACACATGAAATATACAGGCGTTTCAAACAAAATTATTCTGGACAACCTGAGAACTCTCCAGGAAAAAGGGAAAGAGATCATCATCCGCTTCCCCGTCATCCCTGGCATCACCGACACTCCCTCCAACATTAGTTCGATGATTGATTTTCTTTCACCATTTCACCATTTCACCATTTCACCATTTGAAGTGCATCTCCTCCCCTACCATGCGGCCGCTAAGAATAAATATCACAGGTTTCGGATGGAAGATAAAATGGAGTCCGGGATTGAAGTGACGAAAGATCGATTGATGGAACTCAAAGCGCTGTTTGAAAAAACCGGGTTCCGGATTAAGGTCGGAGGCTGAATCAGCCTTCATAGGTTCTTTATGAAATGGGTACTTTAATGAACGTCTGAAGAATGAATTCTGCACAAATCCGGTTTTATGAGGAATTGAATGACTTCCTTCCCCAAATCAAACGGAAAGTCTCCTACCCTGTATGTTTTCACAATCATCCGAGCATAAAACATGTGATCGAAGCAGAGCGGGTTCCGCATACAGAGGTAGACCTGATCCTGATCAATGGCCGATCCGTTTCATTTGCTGAAAAAGTGCAGAACAAAGACATCATATCTGTTTATCCTGTCTTTGAATCGTTTGATATTTCCCCGGTCAGCAAACTCCGACCGGAACCTTTACGGAATCCTCGTTTTATCCTTGATGTTCACCTTGGTAAACTGACCCGTTATATGAGAATGCTGGGATTTGATTCTCTGTTTTCACCCGGTTACTCAGATCTGGACCTGGTGGGAATATCCCTTGCCCAGAACCGGACGGTGCTGACCCGTGACCGGCAACTGTTGATGAAAAAAGAGCTTGAGCGGGGATACTGGATCCGGTCAGACCACCCCCGCGAACAGATGATTGAAGTGATTCACAGGTTTGATCTGTCGGGATTAATCCACAGGTTCTCACGTTGCACACTGTGCAATAAAACGCTCACTTCGGTCGATGAATCCATAGCCCGGAACAGATATCCGGATCATCGTTTCTATTCCGGTAAAGGCTTTTATCAATGTGATCACTGTGCACATATATACTGGTGGGGATCACATTGTGAGCGGTTTGAAAAGATCTTTCAACAGTCCGAAAAATAGAGCTAATTTTGTGATTGTAAACCAGATTGACCGATTGCATCTATGACTGACCGGATCAAGAACCTTCGCGAACAAAGCCTGAACGCTGTCAACTGCATCAGTGCTGAGCGTGCATTACTCGTCACGGAATTATATCAGAGCGGAGTTGATCAGGAGGTCTCTGTTCCGGTGATGCGAGCCCTGACCCTGGAGCATATTCTGAAACACAAGCATCTTTGTATCAATGAAGGAGAGTTGATCGTAGGGGAACGGGGACCGGCTCCCAAAGCCTGTCCGACCTATCCCGAAATTACGGTGCACTCTTTGGAAGACCTGGATATACTGGATTCCAGAAAGAAGGTCTCCTTCAAAGTGGATGGACAAACCAGAAAGATTTACAAAGAGAAGATCATTCCATTCTGGAGCGGCAAAAGCAACCGCGACCGGATCATGCAGGCCATGGATCAGGATTGGAAGGATGGATACAAAGCTGGTATCTTCACGGAGTTTCAGGAGCAGCGGGCGCCAGGACACACGGTAGCTGGAGAGAAGATCTGGCAGAAAGGGATGCTGGATCTTATCGAAGAGATACGCGATACGAGATCCGCGATAAAATGGGATACGGATCCGGATGCAAAAGCGAAGAGCGAAGAGCTAAAAGCGATGGAGATTGCGGCGAAAGCGATCATCCTGTTTGCGAATCGGTATGCGGAAGCCCTTGAAGAGCTGGATAAAAAGGAAATTAGAAATTCGAAATTAGAAATTCAAAAATCGGAAATTGCTGACTTGGCTCGTATCTGCCGCCAGGTTCCGGCTTATGCTCCGCAGACCTTCCACGAAGCATTGCAGCACTACTGGTTTATTCACCTGGGGGTGATCACCGAACTGAATCCCTGGGATTCGTTCAATCCGGGGAGATTGGATCAGCACCTGTACCCTTTCTACAGACGCGAGATTGATACCGGCACGTTGACAAAAGAGTGCGCCATCGAACTGCTCCAAAGTTTCTGGATCAAATTCAACAACCATCCGGCGCCTCCAAAGATCGGTGTCACGGCACTTGAAAGCAACACCTACACCGATTTTTCCCTGATCAACCTTGGAGGGGTGAAATCAGATGGATCAGATGGGGTCAACGAACTCACCTTTCTTATCCTGGATGTCATTGAAGAGATGAGGTTGGTGCAACCCAGCTCCATGGTTCAGGTGAGCCGGAAAAATCCTGACAGCCTCATTGAGCGCTCCCTCCGGATCACGAAAACTGGTTTGGGGCAACCCTCCTACTTCAACACCGATGCCATCATTGAAGAGCTGGTCAGGCAGGGAAAAGATATTGTTGATGCCCGAAATGGAGGAGCCAGCGGCTGTGTGGAAGCCGGTGCCTTCGGTACCGAAGCATACATCCTATCAGGGTACTTTAACCTGTCCAAAATTTTGGAGATCACACTGCATAATGGCTTTGATCCACGAACACAAAAACAGATCGGACCGGCATCCGGCAATCCGGCATCTTTTTCATCCTTTGGGAAGCTGATGAAAGCCTACCAGCAACAACTGAATCATTTCATCGATATCAAGATCAAGGGGAACAACGCCATTCACAGCATCATTGCCGAATCGATGCCGGCCCCTTTCCTCTCCCTTATCATTGATGATTGCATTTCCAAAGGAATCGATTACAATGCCGGAGGTGCCCGTTACAACACCACTTACATTCAAGGGGTTGGTCTCGGTAGCATAACCGACTCACTCACCGCGCTGAAATACCATGTATTCGACAAGAAAACGATCTCGATGAAAGGCTTCCTGGAAGCGCTTGAGATGAATTTCAGGGATTATGATGAATTCCGGGTGGAGCTGATCTATCACACCCCGAAATACGGAAACGACGAGGACTATGCTGATGACCAGGCCAAACATGTGTTTGAGATGTTCTTTGAGGCAGTGGATGGTCATCCCACCTCTATTGGCGGAGTACATCGGATCAACATGCTTCCCACCACCTCCCATATCTATTTTGGAAGCGTCATTGGAGCTCTGCCTGACGGCAGGAAAGCGAAACAACCCCTCTCTGAAGGGATATCCCCATTTCAGGGAGCCGACACGAAAGGGCCTACGGCTGTCCTGAACTCAGCCGCTAAAATCGACCATCTGAAAACGGGTGGCACGCTTCTAAATCAAAAATTCTCACCTGATTTCTTTGAAGGTGAAGAGGCGACCGGCAAACTCACTGCCCTCATACGCAGCTACTTCCGGATGAATGGCCATCACATCCAGTTCAATGTCGTTTCGGCCGAAACCCTGAAAGATGCCCAGAAGCATCCCGAGAAATACCGTGACCTGATCGTCCGGGTTGCCGGTTACAGCGATTATTTCAACGATCTCGGAGAGGATCTGCAGAATGAGATCATTCGCAGGACGGAACAAGGGTAATTGCCATCATTGCACATCATTGCCATTATTTCTGTAATTGATCAACGGTGCAGACATTTATTTATTTATTCTTTTTATCTTTAGCTTTCATTTAGTTCTCTTGTATCATGGAAAATTCAATCCCACCACCGTCCAGCAGCCTCAGGACCACCCGGTTGATCATCCGGATCTTTGCCTCGCTGCTCATGCTGTTTTACCTGTTGGTCTTTGTCCCAAAACTCATCCAGGATCTTCTGGAGGAATCTCCGTCCACCCCTGCTGATGGAGGCTGGGAAGGGAGCCTGGTCACCATCGGATTCCTTGTTTATGTCCTGGGATATATTTTCACCTGGTGGCGGGGACTCGTTGGGGGGATCATACTTGTTGCAGCGGCTGCAATCATGTTTGCGTCACACATGGTTGCTGCACAAGGTGAATTGGAGTTTGTGCCTTTCCTCGTATTTTCCGTCCCAATGATCCTTGTCGGAGCCCTCTATATTATCTTCTGGTGGAAAAAATCATAATCTAATTCTCCATTTCTGATGGCAAAAACAAACGCTCTTTGTTCCCTTCTGATATTAGCCGTAGTAAGTTCTGCGTTATATGCACAGAAAACAATACTGACACAGCCCGGAGCATTCAAATCGATGCAAACCATTCCTCATGGAGTTGAGATCAAAGCAGAGCATGGATACCTGCAGGTCATCTGTTATAGCCCCTCCACCATCAGGGTCAGAATGAGCAAGGAATCGTTTGCACCTGATTTTTCCTATGCAGTGATTGAACAACCCGGGAGTTCTTTTCAGAAAATCATTAAAAACACCGATTCCATCATCCTGGAAACCAAAGCACTACAGGTTATCGTCCGGAAAAACCCTATCCGGATTGCTTTCAGAAATAAAAAAGGGGAACTTCTTTCAGAAGATTACCCTGAATTCGGTGTGACATGGCTGGGAGATGAGGTAACCAGTCACCGTACCCTGTTTCCTGATGAAACGTTCATCGGACTGGGTGAAAAGACCGGCCCACTCAACAGGCGTGGGTGTGCCTATGTGAACTGGAACCGCGATATTCCAGGATACAGTGACCGCGAAGATCCGCTGTATCAAAGCATTCCTTTCTTTATTGGCATCCACGACAGCCTCACATACGGCATTTTTCTGGATAACTCATACAAAACCCTGTTCAACTTCGGAGCCTCAACGGATGACCAATTCTCATTCTTTTCTGCCGAAGGAGGAGAGCTTGATTACTACTTCTTTGGAAAGAATTCTGTTGCCGGAATCATTGAGGACTATACCTGGCTTACGGGCAGGATGGAGCTTCCTCCCTACTGGAGCCTGGGATATCAGCAATGTCGCTGGGGTTATTATCCGGAGTTGGAGGTGACGAGCCTGGCCCGGAAGTTCAGGGATAAACAGATCCCCTGTGATGTGATCTACCTGGACATTGATTACATGGATGCCTACAAGATCTTCACCTGGCATCCGGATCGTTTCCCCGACCCTTCAGGGATGATCCGCAAGCTCAACGATTGGGGATTTCATATCGTTGTAATCGTGGATCCTGGGATCAAGATCGAGCCGGGATATTTCGCCTATGATCAGGGAATCGGGAATGACTACTTTGTTAAATATCCGGGAGGCCAATTCTATACCGGAAGCGTTTGGCCAGGCCGTTGTCATTTTCCTGATTTCACTAAGGAGGCGACCCGGATGTGGTGGGGAGAGAGTTTTCAATCATTGGTGGATGCCGGTGTCGAAGGTTTCTGGAATGATATGAACGAACCTTCTGCCTGGGGCCAGAGCATTCCCAATATCGTGGAATTTGATTTTGACGGTCATCCAACTACCATGGCCGAAGCCCATAATATATATGGGTTGGAGATGTCGAGGGCTACCTTTGAAGGCACGAAGAAGTTGATAAATGGTAAACGTCCCTTCATCCTTACCCGGGCTGGTTTTTCGGGAATACAACGTTACTCGGCTGTTTGGACAGGCGATAATTCAGCAACCGATACCGACCTGCTGCTGGGCGTCAGACTGGTGAACAGTTTGGGCCTGTCCGGAGTTTCGTTCACCGGTCCGGATGTAGGGGGATTCATGAAGAGCCCCTCTAAGGAGCTGTTTCTTCGCTGGCTCTCAGTCGGTATTTTTACCCCATTCTTACGGAATCATACGATAGTAAATACAAAGGACCAGGAACCCTGGTCATTCGGGGAGGATGCTGAACGCCTGTCCCGTGCCCTGATCGACCAACGGTACCGTCTTCTTCCCTATATCTATTCCATGTTTTACGAATCCTCTCAAACCGGATTACCGGTAGCACGTTCACTGGCGATCAACTATTCTTATGATCCACTGGTCTATGACAGGGTATACCAGAATCAGTATCTTTTCGGAGACGCTTTTCTGATTGCTCCTGTTACCAGCGATCAGCATTACCAGAAAGTCTATCTACCGGAAGGAACCTGGTACCGGCACTCCACAGATACCCCATACTCAGGAAGATCTGAAATCATTGTGGAAGCTCCATTGAATGATCTCCCGGTTTTTGTCAGGGGTGGCAGCATCATTCCCTTGCAGTCAGTCATCCAATACACTGACCAAAAACCGGATACAACCCTTGAAATCCATGTATACCGGGGAGCCCATTTCAACGCGTTAATTTATTATGAAGACGATGGGACCACCTATAATTTTGAAAACGGGCTATTTTATAAACGGTTCATTATTTTTGATCCCAAAAACAGGAAGATTATATTCACACCTACTGAAGGATCCTTTCCTTCAAAGTTTACAACGTTCAAGGTGATCTTCCACGGATTTGACCAGGATATCAGTGAAAAGAGAGTTCAAAATATTGCCGAAAGTTTTGAAATTCCATTCTAATTATGAAATATCCATTTAAACACCGTTTATACCAACCGTGAATGATATGAAAACCTACCTGACACTGACCCTTTTCTTTATATTTCTTATAACGACATCGTGCACCCGGGACGACCATTTCATTTCTGAACCAGGATACCGGCAAAAAGTCAGAGAACAGTTTAAAAAACAGAAAGATCTCGCCAAACATCGCTCTGATACTCTTTTTGCTGTTTTTAATGAGAATCTCTCCACCGAAGAGCAGGAGGCGCTTGAATTTCTCTTTGCCTATATGTCATTGAATGACCTGGCCGATTACAACGGTGAGTTCTTCCTGAAAAATGTGAAGAGTTCCCTGGCTGCCAGGGATACATTCAGCTGGGGGAAAGTGGTCCCTGAAGAGATCTTCCGTCATTTTGTGCTTCCCATCCGGGTGAACAACGAAAACCTGGACTCTTGCAGATGGGTTTTTTTTGCAGAACTGAAAGATCGCATCAAGGGGATGTCGATGAAGGAGGCGGCTCTGGAGGTCAACCACTGGTGTCACGAAAAGGTTACCTACAAGGGGACTGACGGCCGAACCTCCTCCCCACTGGCAACCGTGAAGACAGCTTTCGGCCGTTGCGGCGAGGAATCCACCTTTACCACCGCTGCGCTGCGAGCTGTCGGGATTCCGGCCAGACAGTGTTATACTCCGAGATGGGCCCATGGAGATGATAACCATGCATGGGTAGAGGTATGGATCGACTCTGCCTGGCATTACATGGGAGCCTGTGAACCGGAACCGGATCTCGACCTCGCCTGGTTCACCGCTCCTGCAAAACGGGCCATGCTGGTGAATACCAATGTCTTTGGTGATTATACCGGCCCCGAGGATGTATTGCTGAAAGATGAACGCTATACCCGGATCAACATCCTCCCCAATTATACCGAAACCAAACGGATCTGGGCACGGATCCTGGATATTTATCAGCAACCCATTCCCCACGCGGTGGTTGAATTTCAATTATATAATTATGCTGAATTCTATCCCCTCTTAAAAACCAAATCTGATGAAAAAGGACTTGCCTCCCTGCTTACCGGTTACGGAGACCTGCTGATCTGGGCAACAAAGAGCGGAAAATACGGATTTGCCCGTGCTGACATACGATCGATGGACACAGTAAATGTATACCTGGAGCTTACAACAGCAATCACAGGGGGACTGAATTTCGATTTCACACCACCTATTCAACAAGAAGTTTCCGACCAGGTTGACGAATCCCCACGAAAAGTGAAGGATGTCATTGCGAGGAACGAAGTGACGAGGCAAAGCGAACGGTTGAAATTCGAAGACCAGCTCAGAGCCTCCTACGAAGCCACCTTCATCGATTCCTCCAAGGCTTATCGTTTGGCTGCCACGCTGGAGTTGGATCCCCAAAAGCTCTGGCACTACCTGCACCGTTCCCGGGGAAACTGGCGGGAACTCATTGCATTTATTGCCGATGCCCCTGATAGCCTGAAAAAATATGTATTCCCGCTTTTAGAAGCCATTTCAGAAAAAGACCTCCGCGACATCAATCCCGGCGTTTTGACAGACGCAATTTCATCCAGTCCTCAGTCACCAGTCCTCAGTCACCAGTCACCAGTCACTAGTCACGATCTGTTGGTTAACTATATCATGAATCCCCGCATCGACAACGAGCTTCTGAAACCTTATCATAGCTATTTGAAGGGTAACTTTCAACCAGGTTTTATTGAAAACGCAAGGGAGAACCCGGATGTGCTGATCAACTGGGTTAAAACCAACTTAATCATCGATGAAAATGCCAACTACAGCCGGGCGCCAATTACGCCTGCAGGAGTATACGAACTAAAAATAGCAGACCCTCACTCCAGAGACATCTTTTTTGTGGCAGTATGCCGGAGCTTTGGCATCCCGGCCCGTCTTGAACCGGCAACCAAAGTTCCTCAGTATTATCAGGATGACCAATGGAAGGATGTCTTCTTTGAGACACCCCCTGCCGCACCCGACCGGAATGCCACCCTGGTGCTGAAAAATGACCCGGAGAATTCTGTCACCCCTGAATACAACATCCACTTCACTGTCGAACAACACAAGGATGGCTTTTACCGGACGCTGGATTATGAAAACAGCGAACTTGTCAAAAAATTCCCCGTGAAACTTCAACTTGTTCCGGGAACCTACCTGGTAGTTTCGGGAAACCGGCTTTCAGACGGGACCGTTTTAGCCCGGATCGTCCAGATAAAATTGGATGCCGGTAAAACCATGGAAATTCCGCTGACTTTACGAAAAGATTTCACTCCCCCACCGGTTTTTGGCTCATTCATACAAAGCAAGTTACAAACCGATCTCGCTGTCGCAGGAATTAATATCAATCCTGCGACAGGACTTGTGATGGCCTGGCTTGAGCCCGATAAAGAGCCGACCAAGCATTTTGTGAGTGACCTGAAAAAGAAAGCCGGGGATATCGAACAGTGGCAGGGGAAGGTTATATTATTCCTCAAAGACCAAAAGGAGATGGATCAGTTTTCCGGCAAAGAGAAACAAGACCTTCCGGGAAACGTCATCTTCGAACTTTATGATGCCTTTCCGTTTGATCTTCTCTACCATTCGCTCGATGTTCCCCTTTCGGACAAATATCCTGTCGTTATTTACATCAACCCGAAAGGAATCATCAATTTCTTTTCCGAGGGCTACCGGATTGGAACCGGAGAGGAGCTGGTGAAGCTGATGAAGAGGTGATGTTGCAAACTGCCAACTTGATTCCAATGAAAAACCTGGTTCAACAGATCATCAGTGGAGGTCAAACAGGCGTAGACCGTGCCTCTCTTGATTTTGCCTCCAGCCATAACATCCCGTGCTCCGGATTTTGTCCGAAAGGGCGTTTGGCCGAGGATGGCAGAATTCCGGATATCTACCCTCTGAAAGAGACTGAGACATCTGATTTTGGAGATCGAACTGAAAAGAATATCTTAGCCAGCGATGGCATCCTGATTCTCCACCATGGGCCAATGGCAGGAGGTACCTTGTACACGTATCAGTTTGCGAAATCCAATGGGAAACCTCTTTTGTGTCTGGATATGCAGAAGCCTATTTCGATAGAGCCTGTTCATGAATGGATCAAATTAAATAAGATCCGGAATCTTAACATTGCCGGCCCACGTGAAAACCAGCATCCCGGAATCTACCTTGACAGTCTGGCTCTCCTTAAACTGCTGTTCCAGAAAAAAGGCTGTCACTGACCGGGCAATTAAAAAATTCGTATTTTTGCACCCGCATTGGCCCCGTAGCTCAACTGAATAGAGTATCTGACTACGGATCAGAAGGCTGGGGGTTTGAATCCCTCCGGGGTCACGAATTAGTTTAAATTAAAACACTTTCATATGAACATTTATGTAGGAAACCTTAGTTATAAGGTAGATGAAGCTGATCTGAAACAATTATTCGAGGAATACGGTGAAGTATCTTCAGTGAATTTAATCAGTGACAAGTACACAGGACAAAGCAAAGGATTTGGTTTTGTGGTTATGGACAATAAAGAAGAAGCGCTTAAAGCGATCCAGGAGCTCAACGGCCGTGAGATTGACAGCAGGGAGATTAAGGTAAATGAAGCCCGGCCAAAACCCAATAATTTTTTCAGGAAATAGCAAAGAAAATCCTAAGGCAATTTTACTTTTTCTCCTTCCAGGGATTGATATCGGTGTTGTAAATATCGACTTTAACCTTTAGATCTCCATCCATCTGGATCTCCCAGATGGTTAAGTATTTCCCTTTGTCGGCCCTCTTTTTCTGCCTCAATTGCAGCCTCTTTCCCCTTGATCATGGCCCCCATGTTCGGCAGGATGATGATATCATCGGCATAATACTTCTCAGTGAACACAATATCCTGATCCATCTCGGCTTTGATAAGCAGGTCGTTGATCTTTTCAATCTGAGCTGTGTAGTCTGGTGTATCCTGGGCATAGCAGACAGAAACCAGAGCTGTGAAAAGAAGGAGTAGAAATCCGTAATTCCGTAAGTTCTTTTTCATAATTCCTCCGTTTTTAATTTGCGAAATAATCAATAAAGATACAGAATTAAAAATTGTTGCAAAAAAGTATACCTTTGCACGTTTGGAATAACCGGGAAATCAACAGACTATGAAGCATGTATTAGTGACAGGTGGTTCCAGGGGAATTGGAAGGGCTTGCTGCCTGCGGCTTGCTGATGAAGGGCATTACATCATCATCAACTACCTCTCCAACAAGGATGAAGCAGAAAAGACGCTGGAGATGGTTCGTGAAAAAGGGAGTGATGGGGAGTTGTTGAAGTTCGATGTATCCAGCCAACAGGAGGTTGAGAATGCCCTGAATGGATGGATGGAAACACATGAAGGAGCTTACATATCTATTCTTGTGAACAATGCCGGAATCCGGAAAGATGCCCTGGTCATGTGGATGAAAGATGACGAATGGCAGGATGTGATCAACACCAATCTGAACAGCTTTCTCTATGTGATCCGAGCCCTGATAAAAGATATGCTGATCAATAAGTTCGGCCGGATCATCAATGTAGTTTCGCTATCCGGGCAGAAGGGCTTACCAGGACAAGCCAATTACTCTGCAGCCAAAGCGGGCATGATCGGAGCTACCAAGGCGTTGGCGCAGGAGGTTGCCAAAAAAGAAGTGACGGTCAATGCAGTAGCTCCGGGATTTATCCGCACAGACATGACCCGGGATATGGATGAAAGTCAACTCAAGGCTATGATCCCGATGGGACGTTTCGGCAGCCCTGAAGAGGTGGCGGGGATTGTGGGGTTTCTGGCGTCGGAGGAAGCGTCGTACATCACAGGAGCTGTGATAAACGTTAACGGAGGATTGTATACATGACCCGCGTCGTCATCACCGGCATGGGAATCTACTCTGTCATCGGGAAGAATCTCGACGAGGTAAAGGATTCATTGTACCAGGGAAAATCCGGCATCATTCTCGATCCGGTCCGCAAAGAGATGGGATTCCGGTCGGCGCTTACCGGCATGGTGGAACGACCTCAGCTCAAAGGGATCCTCGACCGCCGGATGCGGATTGGGATGGCTGTTCAGGGTGAATACGCCTACATGGCTACCCTGGAAGCCCTCAAAGGCGCTGGAATTGAACAGGACTTTCTGGATCAACATGAGGTTGGTATTTTATATGGTAACGACAGTTCTGCGGTACCGGTGGTAGAATCAGTCGACATTCTCCGGGAGAAAAAAGATACCATGATGATCGGTTCGGGCTATATTTTCCAGTCCATGAACTCGACGGTATCCATGAATCTTTCGGTTATCTTCCGGCTGCGCGGCATCAACTTTACGATTGCAGGGGCCTGTGCAAGCGGCTCACATGCCATCGGAATGGGGTATCTGATGATCAGGCAGGGACTGCAGGATATCATCATCTGCGGAGGCGCCCAGGAGATCAATCCTGAATCCACGGCCAGCTTCGATGCCCTGAATGCCTTCTCGATCCGTGAATCAGAACCAACCAAAGCATCCCGGCCCTTCGATCGCGACCGTGATGGCCTGGTGCCGAGTGGTGGTGCGGCTACCGTTATTTTGGAGAGCTATGACTCGGCTGTAAAACGCGGAGCTACCATCCTGGGTGAAGTGATGGGGTATGGCTTCTCCTCCAATGGCGAACACATCTCTTTACCCAACGTGGAGGGTCCCCGCCGGGCGATGCAGATGGCACTGAAAGATTCGGATATGGATGCCGGGGAGATGGACTACATCAATGCCCACGCTACCTCGACATTGGCCGGCGACAGCACCGAAGCACAAGCTATTGACGATGTCTTCGGGAAAACCAAACCGCTGGTGAGCAGCACCAAATCGATGACCGGACACGAAATGTGGATGGGAGGAGCCAGCGAGGTGATTTACTCGACGCTAATGATGCAGAACTCCTTTGTTGCTGCCAATATCAACTTTGACAATCCCGATGAGGTCACCGGACGGCTCAATATCGCCCGTACAACCATACATGCCGAGATCAATGCATTTCTCTCCAATTCATTCGGGTTCGGAGGTACCAATTCAGCCCTCGTTTTCCGCAAGTTTTCCCGCTAGGATTCTGTAAAAAAAATGTATTTTTGCATCAATCAATGAACATCCTGATGCAGAACGAGGAGATTATCACTAAGATCAATCAACTCTTGATTGAAGAGATTGAGATTGATGAAGAGCAGATCCGGCACGAAGCCGATCTGAAAAAGGACCTGGGAATTGACAGTCTTGACTTTGTAGATCTTTTTGTCATCATAGAGAACCATTTCGGCTTTAAAATGAAAGCCGAGGAGATGACTGATGTAAAGACCCTCCAGGACTTTTATTCTTACGTTATCAAACGCGTTAATCCAAACTAACCTCCGGATGTCGTCATGGCAAGGAAAAACCAGAGGAGGGGTCCTGGGGTATAAAATCTTTATCTGGACCTTAAAATACCTTGGAATCCCCTTTGCTTATTTTCTCCTCCGGTTTGTTGTGACCTGGTTTGTTTTCAATTCATGGAAAGCTTTCAGGGCCGTTTACGCTTACTTCAGAAATATCCAGCACTACTCCGTGGTGAAATCGGTGATCAGTATTTTCCGTAACTACTATATTTTCGGACAAATCCTGATTGACAAACTGGCCATGCTAGCGGGTTTTCAACATCGCTTCACGTTCGATTTCGAAGGAGAAGAGTACCTGCGGCAGATGCAGGATGGAGGATTGCTGATCAGTGCTCATGTGGGAAACTGGGAGATTGCCGGAAACCTGCTGAATCGCCTGAACAAGCGGATTCACATCCTAATGTTTGATGCCGAGCACCAGCGGATCAAAGGGTACCTGGAAGATACCATGAAAGAGCGGAATGTCCACTTCATCATCATCCGTGAGGACTACAATCATCTGAAAGAGATTGAACAGGCATTCGCTGGAGGCGATATCATCGCCATGCATGGCGACAGGTTCATCGAAGGAAATAAAACGGTCACGCTTGATTTCATGGGGAAACCGGCTCGCTTCCCGATCGGACCTGTGAACCTGGCAGCCCGATTCCAGGTTCCTGTCTCTTACGTGTTTGCCGTCAAAGAAACACGAACACATTACCACTTTTTTGCTACGCCACTGTATCAGTTTGAATTTACGCGTAACCTGAAGAAGAGAGAGCAGATTCTACGGGAGGCCGTCCCCATTTATGTTCAAAAATTCGAAGAGATCCTGCGTAGATATCCATTGCAATGGTTTAACTATTATGATTTCTGGAAACCTGAACCTGATCCCATCATATGAACGCCCCGGTATGACCAGCATGAGATTACTCCTCGTATCAGCCAACCGTTTCGCGGTCCCCTACCCGGTCTATCCGTTGGGCATCTCATATCTTCTCTCCTACCTGCAGGACCGCCTGAAGGATTTTGAGATCCGGGTGTTCGATATGAACCTCCATAGTGTAGAGGAATTTACCCACTATCTGAAACACTATAATCCTGATTTCACCGGCGTTTCGCTTCGGAACGTAGATGATGTCAGCTCTTACTCCCAGGAGTTTTTCCTGACAGGATATAAACAGATCATTGACCTGATCCGGCAAACCCTTCCGGAAACAATTCTGATCATCGGGGGACCTGCCTTCTCCATCTTCCCGGAAGAGCTTTTTGCCTATTTCCATCCTGATTTTGGCATCTACGGAGAGGGTGAAGAGAGCCTTCATAAGTTGTTGACCAGCATCAAGGATGGTGCTCCCGACTACTCGATCGAAGGCCTTGTATACCAAAACGGAAACCAGACTGTGGTGAATCCCAGGAACCATTACCTCTGTTCTCTCGACCTCTCCTTTTCCGGTGACTTAATCCAGTTTTACTGGAAAAAAAGTGGTATGATGAACCTGCAAACCAAGCGAGGTTGCCCGTATGAGTGCATCTACTGTACCTATCCAGTGATTGAAGGCAGGAAAGTGAGGACGCTGGACCCCGACAAGATCGTGGAGAGTCTGAAAGATCTCTATTTCAACAAACAGATCAACTACATCTTTTTTACCGATTCGGTTTTCAATATCAACCGGAAATTCAACCTGGATCTGGCCCGCAAGATCCTGAAATCGGGTATCAAGATCCAGTGGGGAGCCTATTTCTCTCCCCATAACATAACGATGGAAGAGCTTACGCTTTTCGAAGAATCGGGGCTTACTCATATCGAATTCGGGACGGAGTCACTCTCTGACAGCACACTGAAACATTACAGAAAACATTTTACGGTAAAAGAGATCGTTGAGGTATCTGATATGTGTAATGAAGCAGGAATCTATTTCGCACATTTCCTGATCCTTGGTGGTTATGGTGAAACAGAGAACAGCATTACGGAAGGATTTGAGAACTCTAAACGGATTATGAATTCGGTCTTTTTTCCCTATGTTGGCATGCGGATCTACCCGGGGACCAGGTTGTACGAACTTGCAGTCTCCGACGGAACCATTGATCCGGAAGACAAACTGATTGAGCCGGCCTATTACCTCGCTGATCATATTGATTACGGGAGCCTGAAGGAACGGGCCGAGAAAACCGGGAGAAGGTGGGTATTCACTGACGAGGATGTGGTGACCTTCATGAACAGATTGAGAGCACGGAACCGAAAAGGATCATTATGGCACCATCTGAAAAAATAAATATTCCCCAGAAGCCGCCCATGGTAATGGTGGATAAACTCATCACAGCTGCCCATGGGATCGTGGAAGCCTCATTTCTTATCAAGGAGGATAATGTCTTCTGCGATCATGGGCTGTTTACCGAAGCGGGACTGGTGGAAAACATGGCTCAAACAGCAGCAGCAGGTGTGGGGAGCAAACCTGGCATCGAAGGGAAAGAACCTCCTGTAGGTTTTATTGGAGGAATCCGGAACCTGAAGATCTTACAATTCCCGGTTGCAGGAGATGAACTGTTCACAAGGATTACGGTGGAACACGAAGTACTCGATGCCTCCGTGGTGCTTGGCGAGGTGTTTCTCAACAATAAACTTATTACCTCCTGTCAATTAAAGATATTTCTCATGCGGAGAAGATAATTTTTTTAATTTCGCACCGCTTAAACAAATTAGTAAAATCATGGAAGAACTGAAGTTTAATTATAAGTACAAAGATCCGGAGCACGGACATTACAAAGAGCTCTTCTATTCATATGATAAAGACGGCAATTATGATAAAAGGGTTAGATTTCATGATGATTCTGACCGTGTCTTTATTGAACAGTTCTGGGACGTTCAGAATAACCGTATCGAAGAAGCGCGACAGAACGTATTGTCGGGGAAAAAGAGCCCGGTTTATTATTTCATGGAGAAGAACCTATTGGATCCCATGAGTCTGGGTCTGCAGGCAAAGATTGCACTCTGGCGTGTTAAGCTTCACTTCAAACCACGTGTTTTCAGGCGGTTGAATGAAAAGACGCTGGAGAAATATGCCGAAGCCTTCAACATTACGGTTGAGCAATTAAAAAACATCGAATAACCAGAAACCGGAAAATTTATGGAACAGACAAAGATCATGATCGACTATACACACCGACAGGCAGGACATTGTGAGAGTGGAACCACTTCTAACCTTTTTCAGTATTATGGTATGGATATCTCGGAGCCCATGGCTTTCGGGATAGGAAACGGATTGTATTTCAGCTATATACCTTTTTTAAAGATACAGTATGCTCCGATGATCTCTTTCCGGAACATACCCAATACCATATTCCGCAGGGGAACCAAACGCCTGGGGGTAGATGCCATCGTTATAAAAAAATTCAAGACCCCAAAAGAGTCGATGAATGCGCTGGACCGTAATCTGGAGAAGGGAATTCCTACGGGAATGCAGGTAGGCGTGTTTCATCTCACCTTCTTTCCCCCGGAATACCGCATGCAATATAACATGCACAACATGGTTGTTTACGGCAGAGAGGGAGATATCTATCATGTCAGTGACACCGTATTAGAGAAACCTCAGACCATATCCTATTATGACCTCCAGCGGGTTCGCTGGGCAAAAGGAGCTTTTGCACCGAATGGAAAGATGTATTGGATCAACCACGTGGATAAAAATGTAGATCTCAGAAAAGCAGTCACTGATGGGATTGCCAAAACAGTCTATGAGATGATCAAGATTCCGTTCCCCCTGATTGGCACTAAAGGAATGCGTTTCATGGCCAAAGATCTCAGGAAATGGCCGAAAAAACATGGAAAAGAAAAAGCCTCTTTTTACCTGGGACAAATCCTGAGAATGTCGGAAGAAGTAGGTTCCGGGGGTGCCGGATTCCGGTTTATCTATGGAGCCTTCCTGAAAGAAGCAGGAGAAAAATTTGACAATCCAGATCTCCTGGAGGCATCGGAATTGATGGGTATAGCAGCAAATAAATGGAGAGAGTTCTCTTACATTGGCGCCCGCAATTGCAAGAGCAGGTCAGAACCAACCGAAGATTATGGGATGCTGGGAGATATGCTCAAAGAGATCTCGTATATGGAAGAAGATGTCTACAAAAAACTCGATAAAATCAAGATCTGATTATGACGGAGGAGTCCATCATCGGGATTCGGGATCTGACCAAGTATTACAAAGGGGCTGACGAGCCAGCTATCGATCATATTTCACTCGGTATTTTCAAAGATGAGATCTTTGGCTTTCTGGGCCCCAACGGAGCCGGAAAAACAACTACTATCTCTATCCTTTGCGGTCTCTTCCCTCCCACTAAAGGAAAGGTCACCATCGATGGGCTTGATATCCGTTTAAACCATGAGAAGATCAAGCACATCATCGGGATCGTTCCACAGGAGGTTGCCCTCTACCATACTCTCACAGGCCTGGAGAACCTTCAGTTCTTTGGCAATATGTACGGGCTGAAAGGGAAAGCGCTGAAAGAACGCATCGGTGAGTACCTGGTCCGGTTTGGCCTGGAGAAATTTGCACGTAAACAGGTTTCTACTTACTCCGGAGGGATGAAACGCCGCGTCAACCTAATTGCCGGCTTATTGCACAAACCAAGGATTCTTTTCCTGGATGAACCCACTGTTGGGATCGATGTGCAATCGCGCAATGTGATCCTTGAGTTCCTGCACGAATTGCAGGAAACCGGCACTACTATCATCTATACTTCCCACTATATGGAGGAGGCGGAGAAACTCTGTAATCGCGTTGCGATCATAGACCAGGGAAAAATAATTGCCATCGGAAACCCCAAAGAGCTGGTTGCCCTGAATCCGGAATTTAAAAACCTGGAGACGATGTTCCTGCACTTAACGGGGAAGGGCCTAAGAGATTAGAATAACCAAAAAACAAATTCCAAATAACAAAACTTCATTTTGTTCAAGTATTTCGCCGCTTATCGTAAGGAATGGTTGATCCTGATCCGGGACCCGGCAGGACTGGTGCTCCTGTTCCTGATGCCGATGGTGATGGTGGTGATCCTCTCTATGGTTCAGGAATTTGGCTGGAGCACAATATCCAGGGAGCCCCAGGTGCCGGTATTGTTTGTAAATACAGACCAGGACTCCGTGGGGAACAAGTTTCAGCAGGGATTGACCGAAGCCAAAATATTTACCCTGATCTCCCAACTGGATTCTGTTCCGGTTACCCGGGAGGTTGCCCGTCAGAAGGTCCTTGAGGGTGAGTATCAGATTGCTGTGGTCATACCCGAGCGCACCTCCGAACGCATCCGGGCTAAAATCAGGCTTCTGGTAAATAAAACGATGACGAGTCTGATGATGCCTGACCAGAATTTCCTGGCCGGAGTCACCAATACCGATTCGGTGGAGGTGATCATCTATTTTGATCCTGCCGTAAGAAACTCGTTCCGGAATGCATTTCTAAGTTCTACCCGTGAATTCAATTCAAAGATTGAATCCCGGATGATCTTCGAGACCTTCCAGGATGAACTGCGGAAACTCTTCCCGGGATTTAATATGCCGGTGATCGATTATGAACCGTCTGTCTACTTCAAAGAGATCTTTCCGTCGGGCGTAGAAGAGGAGATCCTTCCATCAACCACACAGCATAATGTTCCCTCCTGGGCCATCTTTGCCATGTTTTTCATCGTGGTACCTCTCACCAGCAGCATCATCAAGGAACGGGAAGAGGGAAGCCTGATCCGGCTCATGACCATTCCCGTCACCTATATGACCATATTCATGGCTAAAGTCGGTGTGTATCTGTTCGTCTGCTTTATTCAATTCTTGCTGATGGTGCTTGCCGGGATATACGTGCTTCCGTTATTCAATATGCCCCCTCTGGAGGTGGGTGCCAATTACCTGGCTATTGCCATTATGACGATCGTATCGAGCCTTGCGGCGTTAGGATATGGGATCCTCCTTGGGACCCTATCCAAAACCCATCAGCAGGCGGCCGCTTTCGGGTCTGTCTCCATCGTGGTACTGGCCGCCATGGGCGGACTATGGGTGCCGGTCTACCTGATGGGATCCTTTATGCGGCATCTGGCCACCTTTTCTCCGCTGAACTGGGCTCATGCCGGCTTTCTGGACATCTTCCTGAGGGGAAGCTCCCTGATGGATGTCTTTCCAGAGATCATCAAACTTCTTAGCTTTTTTGCCGTCACCATCACCATTGCAGCGATCTACCGGACACTTAAACCTCCAATCAGCACGTGAACAAAGATCTTGTTGAACGAATTGAAATAAAAATCAGGTTTGGAGAGGTGGATTCCATGAAGATTGTCTGGCATGGGAATTACCTGAAGTATTTTGAAGATGGCCGGGAAGCGTTCGGCGAGCGGTATGGCCTTGGGTACCTGGATGTTTTTAATCACCATGTCATGATCCCTATCGTCAAGGTTCAGTGTGATTTTATCAAGCCGCTCGAATATGGAGACAGCGCCATTGTTGAGACCAGGTTTGTGAATTCGGAGGCAGCTAAGATCATTTTTGAATTCAGGATATTCAGGAAATCTGATATGGAGCTGGCGGCCACCGGTAGTTCAGTACAGGTTTTCCTCACGCCTGAGGGGGAGCTGTTGCTGACAGCCCCGGAGTTCTTCATCGGGTGGAAAAAACATTGGGGTCTTATCTGACATTCAGGTTATGCTACCAGTGTATATCGCCAGCGACAACATCATCACCTCCCTTGGGAACACTACTACCAGGAATATGGAGGCATTGAAGGCCGGTCGAATTGGGATCAGCATCCATACGGATCCACTTCTTTTTCCCTCCCCGCTTCCGCTCTCCCTGGTTGATACCGGGTTGGTGGAAGAACAGTTTCAGGCGATTCTGGAACACCATCAAAAGAAGATCGATCCCGGGGACTTTACCCGTCTGGAGAAACTCCTCATCATTTCGATTCATGAAGCCATCTGTAAGCTTTCATACAATTTCATGAGTCGGAAGACCCTCTTCGTGCTTTCCACCACAAAGGGGAATATAGAACTGTTGGAGGCCAGGTATCAGGGGCGCTTCCCTCATCGCCGGATTTTTTTATGGGAGATGGCCCGGATCGTTGGTGATTTCTTCGGGTTTGTCCATCCCCCCTTGATCATCTCCAATGCCTGTATTTCCGGCATCATGGCGCTGCTGACCGCATTCCGGTATCTGCGGTCCGGCAATTTCGACCATGCCATCGTGAGCGGCGGAGATATCCTCACAGAGTTTGTGATCTCAGGATTTCAATCCTTTCAATCACTCAGTCCTACCCCCTGTCGCCCTTACGATGCCGGTCGTGACGGCCTTTCCCTGGGTGAGGGAGCAGGTACCATGGTGTTGACCACCAGGATGGAAAACAAACCTGCAAACCACGTGAGGGTGACCGGAACAGCTACTTCAAATGATGCAAACCACATTTCCGGGCCTTCCCGTACCGGGGAAGAGCTCAGTTTTGCCATCCTGAATGCCATGTTGGAGGCAGGTCTCTCCGCCAGGGATATCGGATTTATCAATGCCCATGGAACAGCTACCCCATTCAATGATGAGATGGAGTCGAAAGCCATTGTCCTGGCCGGTTTGACGGAGGTGCCTGTGAACAGTTTCAAAGGTTTCTGGGGCCACACCCTGGGTGCAGCCGGACTGATAGAGTCGGTGGCCGCGATCCATTCATTGCAGGAACAACAACTGATCAGGTCGGCAGGATTTGAATCCCTGGGCGTACCTGAACCGATCCACGTTATTGTCAACAATGAAGAGAAGCAGATGAAAAGCTGCCTGAAGACCGCTTCCGGATTCGGAGGATGTAATGCAGCTATCGTTTTTGAAAAAGTGTGAAGATGGATCAGGTCATTTCAACATATTCACAGATAAAGCCGTTCCAGATCAGGGTCAATGGACGATTAGAATATGATGATAAAAATTTTATTACTTTTGCGGAGTTCATAAAGCCGTTCTTTAAGAGACTCAACCTGGGATACCCGAAATTTTACAAAATGGACTCCCTGAGCAAACTTGGGTTTATCGCTGCAGAATTGGTTCTCAGACAGGTGAACCTCGATCTTTTTGATAACAAACGTGTGGGTATCGTATTGGCGAATAGAAGCTCCAGTATGGATATTGACCTGGTCCACCAGGAAAGTATCAACGACCGTTCGCACTATTTTCCAAGCCCATCGGTGTTTGTCTACACCCTCCCCAACATCATGATCGGGGAGATTTGTATTAAACACCGGCTAAAAGGGGAAAATACGTTTCTCATCTCAGAGAAATTTGACAGCAGGCTCCTGTTCGACTATGTGAACGAACTTTTTCAGCACCACCGGGTGGATGCATGTCTGACTGGATGGGTGGAACTTCTGAAGGAACAGTTTGAGGCTCTGCTGATGTTCGTTGAACCGGCCGGAAAAGCAGTTTCGGAGGAAAAAGCTGGGATGATGATCCCTTTCTCCGAAGAGGCAATGGATGAATTATATAAAACAATGTGACAAGGCAATTATGGAAGAATTAATTGAAAAACTGAAGGAAGAAGTCATACATCAACTTAACCTGGAAGATATATCCCCGGAGGATATTGAACCTGACTCGCCGCTGTTTGGAGAAGGGCTCGGACTCGATTCGATTGATGCACTCGAACTCATCGTTCTTTTGGAGAAAAACTACGGATTGAAAATTGAAGATCCCAAAGACGGGAAAAAGATATTCCATTCAATCAGAACGATGGCCGAATACATCACAGAGCCACAAAAAGTCTGCTGAATGGCCAGGCGGGTAGTGGTTACCGGTATTGGCATCCTTTCCAGCATCGGCAGGAACCTCCCTGAAACCATCGATTCGATCCTCCAATCCAGATCGGGGATTGGAAAACTTCAACACCTCGATACCCCTCACAAAAAAGAGTTCCCCTTCGCAGAGGTTCCATGGAGCAATGATCAACTGGTTGAGCTGGCTCAACTAACTGATTCCGAAGGATATTCACGGAATGCCCTGTTAGGGGTGATTGCGGCCCGGGAAGCGTTTCACCATGCCCGGCTTCCCCATCTTCCTCCCCTCAGAACTGGTTTAATTTCTGCTACCACGGTGGGCGGTATGGATAGATGCGAGCTCTATTTCAACGACTTTCTGACCAACGACTCGAAAAACATCTACATCGATGTGTACGATTGTGCCGACAGTACCGAGAAGATCGCGGATATCCTGCATATACGGGATTATGTAACGACCATCAGCACAGCCTGTTCCTCGGCTGCCAATGCCATTTTACTTGGGGGCAGAATGATTCGTAGTGGCCAGCTTGACCGCGTGATTGCCGGGGGCACTGAGGCGCTTACCACCTTCCATGTGAATGGATTCAATGCACTCAAGATCCTGGACAAGATTCCCTGTCGCCCCTTCGATGCCAACCGGAACGGGATCACGCTGGGTGAAGGAGCTGCTTACCTTGTTCTTGAGGCAGAAGAAGCTGCCCGTGCTGGCAAGCGGGAGATTCTTGCAGAGTTAACCGGCTACGGGAACGCATGCGAAGCCTTCCATCAGACAGCCTCCGCTCCGGATGGAAAGGGAGCCTTCCTGGCGATGGAGAGAGCGCTGCAGGTCAGTGGAACCGATCCTTCGGAGATCGACTATATCAATGCGCACGGGACAGGGACAGACAATAACGACATTGCTGAAGGAGTTGCCATCGAACGATTGTTCGGAAAGAGGATCCCGAAAGTCAGCTCCACGAAGCCACTCACCGGTCATATGACCAGCGCTGCAGGTTCAGTTGAAGCGATCCTCTCCATCCTCTGCCTTACCCACCGGCTGATCCTGCCCAACCTGAACTTCACAACCCAAATGCCGGAATTGAATTTCACCCCGGTCACCACACTGATCCGGGATATCGATGTGAAAACGGTGTTGTCCAACTCCTTTGGATTTGGCGGAAACAATACGTCGCTCATTTTTAAAAAAACTCCAATTTGATATTTGATGCTTGATTATTGATTCTTGATATATGGCTCCTTTCATAAACGGCATAGGCCTCATATCTCCCCAACAGACTACCAACCCGGGGGTGTTTCTTCCCGAAGTGATGGAGTATGCCGTAGATTTCCTGAGAGCGGTTGACCCGAATTACAAAGCATATATCAACCCGCTGGCTGCCCGCCGGATGAGCCGGCTCATCAAGATGGGGATCACCTCGGCAAAAATCGCCCTCATCGACGCAGGAATGCTCCCCTCCCCTAAAGGGGAGGGGTCGGGGGTGGGGTCATCCCCTGATGCCATCATTACCGGTACCGGCCTCGGATCTGTTGAAGACACAGAAAAGATCCTGACCGGGATGAACGCCGGTGAACAGCTGATGAATCCAACTCCCTTTATCCAATCTACCTACAACACCATCAGCTCCCAGATCGCAATCACACTCAAATGTCACAATTACAATTCCACCTATGTGCACCGCTCCTTCTCTTTTGAAAGTGCACTTCAGGATACCCTGCTGCAGTTTGCCGAAGGAGCCGCCATGACAGTCCTCGTGGGTGGCATCGATGAAATGACCGACAACCACCTTCAGATCACCCGGCGGGCAGGGCACTGGAAGATGAGCCCGGTGAATAACCTGCAGTTGCTCTCCACCAGAACCTTCGGTGCACTGGCCGGAGAGGGCGCTGCCTATTTCCTGCTGGGGAACCAATCCACAGCCTCTACGTATGCCACCCTCAGGGATGTGAAAACCATTTACAAGCTGGAAAAGCCCCTGAAACTGGAAGAGGCAATTCACGATTTTCTTTCTGTTAATAATTTGAATGTAAATCAGTTGGATGTTGTAATCCTAGGGTACAATGGGGACTTTCATTTTGATGCTGTATACGACCAACTGGGGTCAGGTATCTTCAACGGGACACAGCAGGTTTGGTATAAGCATCTTTGCGGAGAGTATTATACCTCTACCGGTTTCGCCCTCTGGCTGGGAGCCAATATCCTGAAACATCAGATGATTCCGGCTGCGGTCAAGTTCAACAACATGCCCTCCGAAAGGTTACAGAATATCCTGATCTACAACCAGTATCGAAACATCAACCACTCGTTGCTCCTGCTCAGCAGGTAGAACCTGTTTTTCGCTCTGAGCCCTGTGCCCCTGTGCCCTTGTGCCTTTATGCCTCCTTTGTGCTCTCCGTGGTTAAGATTTTTCTGTTAACTTTGCAGCCGCATTAATTCCCTGAACTGAATGTCGAAACGCATCTATATCACCGGGATCGGGATCATCTCTGCCATTGGGAACAATGTAGCCGAAGTGCTCTCTTCACTGGAAGCCGGCAAAACAGGTATCGGGGAGATCACCCTCTTCCCAACCCTTCATCAGGGATCGCTTCCCATGGCAGAAGTGAAGCTCTCTACGGCTCAGATGCTTAACCTGACGGGCCAGGAGGGAAGTGAGGATTTTACACGAACTACCCTGCTTGGAATGATTGCCGCGAAAGAGGCCCTGAATTCTGCGGGAATTAAAGATGTATCAACCCTGAGAACCGGGCTGCTCTCTGCCACCACAGTGGGCGGAATGGACCGGAGTGAAGGCTTTTACAAGAAATTCCTGGAAGATCCTGCAAAAGGGCGCCTGAAAGATGTGATCAATCACGATTGCGGTGACAGCACCGAGCGTATCGCTGCTTACCTGGGGATCAATTACCTGATCTCAACCATCAGTACGGCTTGTTCCTCTTCTGCCAACTCCATCATGTTTGGTGCCGATCTGATCCGCAGCGGAAAACTTGACCGGGTGATCGCCGGAGGAACCGACTCAGTTACCAAGTTTACCCTCAACGGCTTCAATACCCTGATGATCCTGGATAAAAGAGGATGCCATCCCTTTGATGAACACAGGGCGGGATTAACGCTTGGGGAAGGCGCTGCTTATGTGGTGCTTGAGTCCGAAGAAATGGTAAGAAAAGAGGGGAAACAGCCACTGGCTGAACTCACCGGGTACGGAAATGCTAACGATGCATACCATCAGACGGCCAGCTCACCCGATGGAACAGGAGCCTTTTTAGCCATGACCAAAGCCCTGGAAATGAGTAAGTTGAAGCCATATGAAATTGATTATATCAACGTTCATGGAACCGGAACTGAGAATAATGACCTCTCTGAGGGGATTGCCCTGGAGCGGATCTTTGATCCGGTTCCTCCCTTCAGCTCAACGAAAAGCTTTACCGGTCATACACTTGGGGCTGCAGGAGCAGTTGAAGCGGTGATTTCGATCCTCTCCATCTGCCAGGGGATGATCTTTCCGAACCTCAACTGGTCGACCCCCATGAAAGAGTTGACGATCGAGCCTGTTACTCAACTTCTGAAGAAGAGGTCTATCCGGCATGTCCTCTCCAACTCCTTTGGTTTCGGAGGCAATAACTCCACCCTGATCCTCTCTCAACCTCCACAATCTGTGTAATCTGTGAGCCCTGTGGTAAAACAAAAAGCATATATAAACGGCGTCGGGTGTATCTCTCCCCAGCAAACAATCGATAACCGGCTGTTTCTTGCAGAACCGGTTTCGGTAGAAAGTACGCGGCTGAAAGCCATTGACCCAAATTACAGGGAGTTTGTCCCTCCTGAGATGGTGCGTCGGATGGGACGGATCATTAAAATGGGAGTAGCCGCCGCCAGAAGTTGTCTGGCAGATGCAGGAAATTTCCCCTCCCCTTCAGGGGAGGGGTCAGGGGAGGGGCCCGAAGCTATTATCACCGGAACCGGGCTTGGTTGTATTGAGGACACTGAGAAGTTTCTCGGTAATATGATCAAGAATAACGAAGAGTTTCTCACTCCTACGTCGTTCATCCAATCCACACATAATACTGTAAGTGCCCAGATTGCCTTGCTGATCAAGTGCCATGGTTATAACTTCACCTATGTTCACCGGGGCTTCTCATTTGAAACCGCCATCCTCGACAGCCTGGTACAGATGGAAAATAACCGGGCAAAAAGCGTACTTCTGGGTGCCGCTGACGAACTGACCACAAACTCTTTCCAGATCCAGAACCGGATGGGATTCTGGCGCAGAAAACCCACTGATAATCTGAAACTTCTCGACCATCTGGAGAGGGGAACCATTGCAGGTGAAGGGGCTGCTTTTTTCCTGCTGGAGGGGAAGGAAAAGCCCAATTCTTACGCTGTTTTGAACGATGTCGAGATGCTCTTTCATCCTGTCACTACGGATGAGATCACACATAAGATTCACCTCTTCCTTGATAGAAACGGGCTGAAAGAGAGCGATATAGACCTCCTATTGCTTGGAAGGAACGGAGATATCAGGTTCGATCCGGTATATGACGACGTTATAGCAACCGCCTTCCCGGAAGTTGTTTCCTGCGGTTTCAAACAGCTCTGCGGAGAGTATATGACCGCTTCCTCATTCGGTCTGTGGCTGGCTTCCAAAATCCTCAAAGAACAGCGAATTCCTGATACTCTGTTCCTACAGAAAAAGCCTGAAGCCCTGAAACACATCCTGTTGTATAACCATTATCGGGGGATCAACCACTCCCTGATTCTCATGAGCCAGGCATAGATGTTCACATTCCGCAAACTGACCATACTATTTTTCATCCTGCTCTTTGCTCTCAACGTGATCCATTTCCTGGGGTGCAAGCTGGAGTGGTTCAGTGGCCATCTTTGTTCTCAAACTTACGTATACATGGTTGTTCTCTTTGGCCTTTACATCGGCATCTCAATAACCATGGCATTTTTCATTAGCTCCAACTATCACCATAAAGCCATTTGCAAGGGGGTGACAACGGAAAAGCTATGCGCCCTTACATTTGACGACGGGCCGGATCCTGAAAACACACCGGCCATCCTAAGGATATTAAACCGGGAACGGATTCCCGCCACTTTTTTCGTGATTGGTGCAAAGCTGAACGGTAATGAATCCATCCTCAGAGAAATGGATGCGGAAGGACACCTGGTAGGAAACCACTCCTGGAGTCACTCCATTTGGTTCGATTTCCTCCCGGCTCGCCGGATAAGAAGGGAACTTACCAGAACGGCGAAAGCTGTTTCGGAAATCACCGGAAAATCCCCGCTCCTTTTCCGTCCTCCTTATGGCGTCATCAACCCGATGCTTTCAAACGCTTTGAGAAGTCTGGCATACCATGTCATCGGATGGAATATCCGTTCCTATGATACGGTCCATCGTGACCCGGAAAAAACAGTAACCAAGATCCTAAGGAAGCTCTCACCCGGTTCAATTATTTTGCTTCACGATCATCTTGCGGATTCCCCAAAACTCCTGGAAAGAGTCATTGACCAACTCAGACTCCACGGATACCAAATTGTCCCAATTACTCAACTCACTCACATTGAAGCCTATGCATAAACTTATTCTTATTCTCATTCTGACACTTTTCTCCATTGGGATTGCTAACGCGCAGCATAAACCGCTGGATGCTGCCACCATTCAACGGATCAAGGAAGGTGTATCCCTGGCTGCAAAAAAGACGGAGGCCATCTCAAGTGACTTCACCCAGGAGAAAGAGATGAGCATCCTGAATGATAAAATAATTACCAGCGGGAAGTTCTACTTTAAAAAGGAACGACTACTCCGGTGGGAATACACTCACCCATTCAGCTATGTCATTGCTATCCGGGGAGATGTAATTACCATCCGGGATGAAGGAGAGGTCAGATCAATTAACACGCAGACTAACAAGGTGTTTGCAGAGGTAAACAGGATTATTATCGGGAGTGTTAGGGGAACTCTGCTGGATGATGACAATTTCAGGGCGGATTATATACAAAGCAACGGTCACTATACCGTCAGTCTCTCTCCTATTTCTTCTGCCTTACAGGAGAGTTTGAGCAGGATCGTAATCTACTTTGACAAAACGGACTTTACCGTTGATAAACTGGAGATGTATGAACCTGCCGGCGACTTTACCAGAATCACCTTCTCAAAGAAACAACTTAACCAGCCCCTCTCCGATGAGATATTTCATCTTCGCTAGCGTCGGTATTCTCCTCCTACTTACCGGATGCCAGCCCACAAAACCCCGGCATCTGACTCCGGCATCACACCACCTATCCACCGATACTCTTCTGCTAACTGCCAACTGCCCACTGCCAACTGCCCACTGCCAACTGCCAACTTTCTTCTCCTCCTCCACCTTCGAAAAAACCCTCTTCAAAGCCTCCATGGATGTCAGAGAACATCATCTGACGGGATTGATGTTTATAAAAAAGATCCGGGATCCGGGATCCGGGATCCGGGATCTTTCCACCGGTACAGCATATTCTTCTGTTGATGCTGGTGTGAAATACCGGATTGTTTTCAGCAATGAGTTTGGGATGACCTATTTTGACCTGGAGATCGGTTCTGATTCTTTGCATATCCACTATTGCTTTGAACCTTTGAATAAAAACGCACTGTGGAAGATACTGGAGACCGATTTCAGGTTGTTACTTACCACTGAAGAGGTATCGGGTCACATGAAATCCTATATCCAGGATGAAACCAATTACCTGGCATGTCGACAAAAACAGGGAAATATCGTACGATGGGATTTGTACACTTGTGAAGGGGACACACTGGTTGAAGTACGTGGTAAATCAAACCTGGCCGATCAGGCTCATATTGCCTTCAACGGATATCAGCAGGGATTCCCGTCGAGAATAATCATCTTTAATCCCTTTATCAAACTGAACCTTTCCTTATCTTTACTCTCCATTAATTGATCTCCACGGATAGTCTTCGTTTTTACGTACCTTTGTTTCCCTAACCGGTTGTATCTACTGATATGCTGAAGGGAACTTTTTTTCATATTCTGCAAATCACTGAAATCCAGGAGGAAGCCGAAGCAGATAATCTGCCTGGTATATTCCGTATTGCTATATCCCTGAATCCTGCCCACCCCATTTATCAAGGTCATTTTCCGGGTAATCCGGTTGTTCCCGGTGTCTGTCAACTCCGGATAATCACGGAGATCATCTCACAGATTACCCGCAAAGAGATCAGGTTGCTGGAGGCCGATAATATCAAGTTTCTTTCGATGATCAATCCTGAAGAGTATCCTGATCTTACTGTTGATTGCCAGATAAAAAGTCAGGAGGGGAACAGAATCCATGTTTCTGCGACTCTGACAAGAGGTGATAAAACCTTTTTAAAATGTAAATCCACTTTTAAAACCATCCCCCATGAAAACACTGTTGAATAAAAAAACCTTGGCCGGTGGAGACGACACGGATATATAAGACCCATAGCACGGTCAGAGGATACGAGCTGGATTCCTATGGTCACGTGAACAATTCGGTCTACCTGAACTATTTTGAGCATGGACGCTGGGAGATGCTCCGGGATCTTGACCTGAACCATGTAATCCATTCCGACAATGTCCTTCTGGTGGTCGCCGATGTGCATATCAGGTATATGAGGGAAGCGAAGCTTTACGATGAGATCGAAATCCAAACACGCGTAGTTCGGGAAGAGCCCTACCTGGTTTTCAAACAAAAACTCATCAATAAAACTACCGGTCTTGCCCTTGCGAGAGGGGAAACAAAGACCATTTTCATTGATGAACACAAAAAACCTGTGGACATCCCGGCAGAATTCAGAGCGATTTTTTAAAATGCAACGAATTATTGAACGTAACGACTTGATTAAGTGGGAGATCAAAGATGGCATTGGGATCCTGACCATCAGCAATCCGCCTGAGAACTACCTGTATGAACCCGAATTCGTTCCATTGGATACCTTGCAATCCTGGACAGCAGATCCCACCCTCAAAGGGATCCTGATCCATGGGAAAGGGAAGCATTTCTCAGCCGGGGGCGACTTAAAACGGCTTTTTGAGCTGGTTTCGGAGAATCAAAACCTCGAAGCAAAGATGGCTGCCGGAGCTGTTGTACTCGATCATCTGAACAGCACAGACCTGCCCCTGGTGGCTGCCATTCATGGCGTATGTTTTGGAGGTGGACTCGAAATTGCCCTCTCCTGTCATATCCGTGTGGCAGCTGAGAATTCTCTGTTTGCCACTCCTGAAACCGGCCATGGATTGCTTCCGGGAATGGGTGGAACGGTGTGGTTACCAGCAACGGTTGGGAAAGCCCACGCACTGCAAATGATCCTTTCAGGGGATATGATCAGTACCGAAGAGGCCAGTATGATAGGATTGATCGATTTCATTGTGCCTCGTAAGGAGGTATTTACCTACAGCTTCAATCTTCTCAAGAGAATGACGAAAAATCTTCATTCTCAGGTAATTAAATCGGTCATCAAAGCACTCAGGAATACGGAAATGTTGCCTCCCGAGCAAGCGATCGCAGAAGAAACGCGGATCTTTTGTGAGTTAGCCAGGGAAGAATCTTTCCGGCGATTATCTGAATCAGACACATAAGATAGTGAGCCGTTCATTTTATACCATCGAGTGGAACGTAATGGATCGTGTCGGGCATCTCGTCATGAACCAGCCTCCATCCAACAAGATGACGGTTGAATTTTTCAGTGAAATGGAAGCGTTGAAAGAGGTCATTGTTGGTTCAAGCAAGCTGAAGGCGATCATCATTTCCGGAAGGGGACGGCATTTTTCCTCGGGAGCCGACCTGGATGAATTGTTACTTGAGATCACCCACCACCAGGACGCTGAGCCCTTTCTAACATCCAACTACGCGGCGATTCATTACGTTGAAACGCTTCCTCTGCCTGTGATCAGTGCGATACGTGGTGTTTGCCTGGGCTCAGCCCTGGAACTGGCTCTCTTCAGTCACTTTCGGTTTTGCAGCGAAGAGGCGGTATTCGGTCTGCCGGAAACCACTTTCAACCTGATTCCCGGCATGGGTGGCATCCAGCGTTTCGCCAGCCTGTCGGGGAAGGCACGTGCCCTTGAGCTCATCCTCACCGGCCGGACCTTTGATGCACAAACAGCGCTTGAACTGGGGATTGTGGACGCCATCTGGCCGAAAAAGGAATTGGTAGAGCGGGCAATTGCCTTTGCGCATCAACTGCCGGAAAGGTACAGCATGGCGTTGAGGAAGGTGTATGTTTCGAGATACGCGATGCGCGATACGGGAAACACGATACGCGATAGTGAGATTTGATATAGGTTCTAAGATATAAGTTACCAACAAGCCGTAATAAGTCAACAAAATCAAGCTAAAATTTTTGCTTCAAAGAAACAGTAAAACAGAAATTGCCAACCCACATTCAGGCACATTTCGGCTGCACAACTGCACGGAAAACGATTCGCAGTCAAAAGAGCCTGAAATTTTGCTAATCCACAAAATTGTTAATAATTTTATTTGGACTAATATTGTCCACAGCAAAAATATTTATTAATTTTGGACAAAACTTGTCCATATGATAAAAGAAGAAATCATTATAACATTTGGAGAGCATCTAAGGACATTAAGAGAAAATGCCGGTTTGACTTTGCGACAAGTTGCAAACAGTATTTCAATTGACACTTCGCTCCTTGCTAAAATTGAACGAAATGAACGACAACCCACAAAACAACTAATAAAACAAATTGCCACTTTTTTTAATGTTGATGAGAGAGATTTACTTGATGAGTTATTAAGTGACCAAATTGCCTATAAGATTTTAGGCGATGATGCAAACTTAGAAATTTTGAAAATGGCAGAGAAAAAAGTGTCTTACTTAAAAACTATTCGCAATGTATAAAACTATCGAAATATTTAAATCGGAAAGGGAAAAACTATTTGACCGATTTACGGATAGATTAGAAACGGCATACAACCTAAATAGAAAGGTTGTAAGTTTCCAAGCAAACAAAGAAGAACCGATATACCGTTGGTTTAAGTATAAAGAAGGTTTTTCCTCAGCTTTGGTAAAATACTTTCTTTCGGAATATGCCTCGGAAGTTGGAACAGTTTTAGACCCATTTGCAGGTGTAGGGACCACACTTTTTGCAGGACAAGAATTAGGTTGGGAATCTTATGGGATTGAACTTCTGCCTGTGGGTGCATTCGTAATGCAGACCCGACAAGCACTTACAGAAATTGATGTTGACCAACTAAGAGAAAATGTTAAGAAAATGTGGAGTGAAATTCCAAAAATGGAAGATTGCAATAATTATTTAAATCACATCTCAATTACTAAGGATGCTTTCCCCGATGAAACGGAGGAATATTTAAACAAATATTTGTCCTACTGTTCTAAATTACAACATAAACACATTCAAACCATTTTTAGATTTGCTGCATTTACTGTGTTAGAAGAAATCAGCTATACCCGTAAGGACGGTCAATATCTGCGGTGGGATTATCGATCAAAAAGAGACTTGTCTGGGAAACCATTTAATAAAGGGAAGATATTGACTTTTAAAGATGCTGTTAAAGCTAAACTGAATCAAATCATCCAAGACCTTACTTCCAATCAATCTGCTTCCTTGTTTGAGCAGTTTGAAAAACCAATAACAACTAAAAAATCGGTCAATATTATTGAAGGTTCTTGCCTTGAACACTTGCCCAAACTAGAAAATAACTTCTTTGATTTTATTATCACCTCTCCACCTTATTGTAATCGGTACGATTATACAAGAACTTACGCTTTGGAATTGATTTACTTGGGATATGACAGCGATCAGGTGAGAAACTTGCGTCAATCAATGTTATCATGCACAGTAGAGAACAAAGAAAAAATAGAGTATCTCGAACAGTTTTATGGTTCTATAAATCAAATACCAATATTTGAAAATGTTATTAAGACTTACAATAATTCAAATGCAATGATGGAAGTAAATTCCATTTTAGATGGATTAAACAGGCTTGGGAAACTTAATAACAATAACATTGCGAGAATGGTGAAAAATTATTTTCTCGAACTCTGTTTCGTGATTTATGAAATGGCAAGAGTTACGAAAAGTAGTGGATATTGCGTAATGGTTAATGACAATGTTCGTTATGGTGGAGAAGAAATTCCTGTAGATTTAATATTATCAGAGTTTGCAGAAAATTTCGGATTCAACATCAATAAAATTTTTGTATTACCCAAAGGTAAAGGTAATAGCAGTCAGCAAATGGGCAACTATGGACGAACAGAAGTCCGCAAATGTGTATACTTATGGCAAAAAAGATAATGGTAAACTGTTTACTCAAATCAGCGGACGATTTAGTTACATCCCGTGAAAGAACAAGAGCAGGTTTTATTGCAATGGCATTGGAAAAAAACTATATTGCCTTGGGAGAATTGAAAGGCGGTATTGACCCGGCAGGGGCAGACGAACATTGGAAAACGGCAAATTCTGCTTTAAACAGAATAAGAAAAAGTTTTTCAGAAAAGAAACTAAATCCTAAAACCTTTTTTATTGGAGCGGCTATTGAAAACAGTATGGCTTACGAAATTTTCAAGCAATTACAAAACGGTACAATGAATAATGCAGCAAACCTTACTAATGATGACCAACTTACAGAAATCTGTAATTGGATTATTCATTTGTAATTACTATGTCTAGAGGACTACTATTATTATTGGTCATTATGACAAATAGCAACGACTAATGACCAGCATCCAGCATCCAGCATCTGTAAAGATCATTGGCAGTGGTTCCTTTTTACCTGGAGAGGCCATTTTACCCGACCAGGTTGATTACTACCTGGGTCAATTGACGGAGGCACCTGAGAAGATCCGCAAGTGGTTGCAGCGGGTCAGGATCCTGATGAAAGAGCTGCTGGAGGTGGAATACTACCATTTTGCCCTGGATCCGAAAACCCGGGAGTTTACCGAGGATAATGTATCGATGTCGGTGAAGGCAGCCCGGGAAGCCATCACGGATGCCGGAATGAAACCGGAGGAGATCGAACTGATCGTTTACGGCAGTGCACACCAGGACCAGATGCCCACTGCTTCGGTACGGATCCAGGAAGTGCTGGGGATTGAACGATGCGGAGAGCTCTCGGTGCATGCAAATTGCACCTCTGCCTACAAAGCGCTCCTGCTCGCCCATGAACTCCTTCAATCAGGCCGGTACCGGAATGCCCTCGTGATCTCTTCGAGCATGTCATCTTCAGAGTTGGTGGCAGAATACTATAACCAGACACTCGTCAGGAAAGAGGAGCTGTTTCTGCGTTATTTCCTCAGCGACGGCGCTTCCGCGTTGGTCCTGCAAGCAGAACCGGAACGGAGTGGCAATGGGTTATACCTGGATTACACCTATATGGAATCAGCCGGAGGGAAAAAACCTTCGGCCATGGGAAACAGACGCCCGGCTTACTGGATGAATCCGAAAGAGGAGTTCGCGAAGGGGTATCATCACCTGGCCCAGATGTTCCAGGAGGAGCTTCGGGCCAACTTCCACGAAGCCAACGGTTCGGTCTTCCTGAACGGCTTGAAACGGATGCTGGCCCTGCATCCGGTCGATCCCCGGAAGATCCGTTTTTTCCAGGTGAATTTCCCTTCAAAACATATCTCGGAACTGGTGATGGAGGAATGCCGTGAACTGGGGATCGACCGGAACACACTCTACTCGAAGATGGCTACCATGGGCTATATCGGTCCACCGATGGCCTTTTTATGCCTTGACCGGATCCGGAAAGAGGAGAAACTAAATCCCGGAGATATCATTCTCAGTTTTGTCACCGAGGTGAGCAAGTTCATGCAAGCAGGCTACGTGCTGAAGTACGAAGGCAGAAGTTAGAAGTTAGAATGCAAGTTTGAAGGTAGAATGACGAAGTTTTTTTCATTTCCTAATTTCCTAATTTCCGTATGACCGGATGACCAATAAACGATATACACTCTTCTTAATGAGTCCCCGCCAGCGCTTTATCAACTACCCGGCGCATACGGAGTTGGCGAAGATGTTTGGGAAAAGGAGGTTTATGGTGCCGTTGGCGCTTCCTACTGTGGCGGCTCTTACTCCGGATCATTACAACATCCATATTTACGACGAGGAGATAGAGGAGATCCCTACTCACATCCAGCCTGACATCGTGGGCATCACTACCCTGGCAGCGACAGCCAACAGGGCTTTCGAACTCGGAGACCGGTACAGGAACCTGGGTGTCAAAGTGATTTATGGTGGCCCTTATGCCTCTTTTCAAATTGAAAAAGCGCTGGAACATGGGGATGCAGTTGTGGTTGGCGAAGCGGAAGAGAAGTGGGAACAGCTGCTGGAGGATTTTGAGCAGGAGAAAATGCAGCAGGTATACAAGACAAACTCCTTTGTCGAATACAAAACCCAGAAATCCCCTCGCTGGGACCTGGTCAACATGAAACGGATCTTCCAGGTAGCGATACAGGTATCCCGGGGGTGTCCGTTCAACTGCGACTTCTGCCTGGTATCCAAAATCTTCGGACGAAAGATGCGATACCGTGAAATCGATAATGTGGTGGAAGAGATCAAAGCAGCTCCTTCGAAATATTTCTTCTTTGTGGATGATAACCTCACCATCAATAAACGCTATGCCAAGGAGTTGATGGTAGAGATTCAACCGCTGAAAATCTCCTGGGGATGCATGTGCAGCATCGATGTGGCCAACGATGATGAGCTGCTTAAAGCGATGGCGGATGCGGGATGTTTCAATATCCTCATTGGGTTTGAATCCCTCAATCCTGACAGCCTGGATGCCTCCAACAAGCATCATAACCGGCGTGGAACCATCTATGAAGAGGCCATTCAAAGGATCCATTCCCATGGGCTCCATATCAACGCCAGCTTTGTCGTTGGCTTTGATAGTGACAGCCTGGAGGAGTTTGATCAAATTTATGATTTCACATTGCAACACTATCTCCCCCATGTCAACCTGCACCTGCTGAATGCACCACCGGGATCGGAGATCTATCAGCGATATCGGGAGGAGGGACGGCTGATGAACTGCAATCCTGAACTCGGAGTAGGCCATTTCCCCACCATCCACTACATGAATATGTCGCAGATCGAACTGTTCGATAAGTACATGGCCACCATCGAACGTCTCTACTCCTTTGAAACGGTTCTCAGGAAAGCGAAAAACCTGTTTAACAGTGGCAACTTCACACGACCCGGAGGCGAGATCTCGACCCGAATGAAAGCCAGGCTATCCTGGATCACACTGAAGGAATTTCTTTTTACAACAGATCAAAAGAAGCGGAAACTATTCTTTTATATCATCGGTATGATCCGTGTTCACAAGATCGCAATCGACAAAGGATTGGGGTTCCTGCTTACCATGCTGGGATACAACCGGCATATCCGCGATCATAAGCGTAATATGGACAGCTATAGGAAAATGATCATACAACAGGACCAAGGCCCCTGGAAATTGAACGCAGATGACGCAGATAAAACGCGGATCCCCGCGAATTAGGTATCAGCGAAAATCCGCGCTGCCGAAGGCATCAGTCTCATCCGCGTTCTATTTGGATAGAAAAACATGTCGTTAAATCAACAAATCGTATCCTCCATCCAGACGATCGCCATCGTCGGGGAAGGGAAAATGGGCACCAGCATCTTCTACTCTCTTCTTGATCAGCCATTTACACTTCGATGGGCCGGTAGCCGGGAAGCAGATATAGAGGCGATGCAACAGCAGCTTGAAAAGAGACTCCGTCGCTCCCTGAAAAGTGGCATCATCACGCAGGAGGAGCATGACGTCCGGCTGAACCAGATAGCTATCTCCAACGATCTGCATGATGCATCCGATTGTGACCTTGTAATCGAAGCGATCCCGGAAGAGCTGACGTTAAAGCGGCAGATTTTTGCGGATTTGGACAGGGTCACTACCCCATCCTGCATTTTGGCCACAAATTCATCTTCCATCAATCCGTCACTCCTATTTGTATCCGGAGAACGAGATGCTCGGATTATCGGAATACACTACTTCTACCCCGTGCCGTTAAAGGAGACCGTGGAGCTGATTTTTACGGAGAAGACCTCCTCTGAAGTGCGCGCAAGTGCTGAAGCTTTTCTACATCAAACAGGTAAACAAATACTTCTGTTGAACGAATCTAATGGTTTTATTTTGAATAGATTATTCCTTGATATTCAGAATGAAGCGTACCGCATTGTTGATCAGGGAATGGCTTCGGTAGAGCAGATCGACACCTTGATC
>JADHVQ010000069.1 GCA_016783905.1 Bacteroidales bacterium
TCTGTCCGCCCGGGTGGCACATTCCCACCGAAACCGACTGGAACACCCTGTTCAACTTCTACATCTCAAACGGTTTTGCCGGTAGCGCGCTGAAATCAAGCGGCTACTCCGGCTTCAATGCCCTGATGACAGGCATCCGTTTCCACAATAACATTTGGAAGTTTCCTGCCAATGATCCTATCCTGCGGTCGAAACTCTACTGGTCATCCACCCTGCACGGTCCCCAGAAAGCCTGGGCTCATGGCATGAACGAGGTGGTGGTGGATAGTGAGTACACACCCAGTGTATCCTTCTATCCATCTTTCAGGATCAATGCCTTCTCGGTGAGGTGTTTGAAGGACTAGGGTCGAATGCAACCTTTTTCTCCAAAGATTGTATAACTTTACAGGGGAAAATTCACATCATGTTTCGGTTGAATCCAGTCATCCTGATCATCCTTGTAATCGTTTATCTATTTCCCGCTTCTTTATGGGCAGAGGGGACGAAACAGATCCTGCTGACAGCAACTGGTCATGGAAAAATCCAGGTGAATCCCTCTTTTAATCAGTTCGCATGGTATGCCAGCAACGGCACCTCGGGCGATTCGGCATTCCGGTTAAACATCCATATCTCCAATGTCGGCGAGAAGATCTACTATGGATTCGGGGATCCCTTGAACAACAACGACCAGATAATCACTACCGTCCAATACAGGATCAAGAATCCTTCAGGAACTGTGGTGGTTGGCCCGACTGCTCTTCCACTTTCCGGTGTCGGACACATCTCAACATATGCACAGGCAGTGGCTGGACCTTCCGGAATAGTTGGTGGCTCGGGATACCCTTCTCTATCCTATACAGCTACGATGACAGGCGATTACTTTATCGAATTCAATTTTACTACAGGCGGAGGTACTGACCGTTGTAAATTCAGGTATCTAGATATCACGGTTGGGAGCCTGACCAATCAGGCAGTCGATGGCCGTGTTTGGTCAAAAGGCTGGCAAATGACAGCCGATAACCAGGCTCCGCCATCCGGGGAGTATACCTTCTGGGGAACACTTTATGTCTATTCCGATGACGGCATTGTAACCTCGGTTGATTTCAATGGGATGGAACCTTTTGTTTTCGCGGTGTCATGCAATCCATGGGGCTGTTACAATACCGGGAATTTCAACAATGATCGTCGTTCCGTCAGTGGCAACCATACCCTGACTCAATACAAGATCTTCCTGAACGATCCGGATTCACTTGCTTATCCCACAGGTATTCTGGGAACGGTAGTTCCTCCTATTGTTGTGACTCCGAATTGTGATGGAACCTCAACCATTCAGGTGGAAGTTACAAAGGCAGGCAACCTCGATATCACGCTGAATATCAATCCCGCTCCCGGGATTCAACCCGAGGATGTGCAGATCTCAGCCGCTGTGACTACCGGTGTCAACACGATTCCATGGGATGGACTTAACGGGCTCGGACAACAGGTAACCAATGGTACAACATTTAACATCATCATCACGTATATCAATGGATTGACAAACCTGCCCATTTATGATGTTGAAGAGAATCCGGCCGGTTTCATCATTGAGTTACATCGACCCACCGGAGCCATTCCACCCGTGTTTTGGGATGATATTCTGGTTGGCGGAACCCAAAATTTTGATGGATGCACCTTTGTTCCACCCTCTACCGGATGTCATACGTTTGGGTACTCAACGGGAAACAATAATACGGTGAACACCTGGTGGTATGCTGTAACCAGCACCTCGCCTCCTGTCGTGTTTACAGAACTCAGGGAGCCTCAGTCCCAGGGAGTTATAACTGGAACCGCATCGCTTTGTCCGGGAACCACAGGCCAACAATATTGGGTTCACCTGGAGCCAAATTCAGATTCCACCATCTGGAGTTACTCCGGGACAGGAGCAACCATCACTGTCATAAATGACACAGTGATCTCCATCGACTATGCAAACAACGCTACATCCGGGAATCTGAGTGTGGTTGGATACAACAGCGATTGCGGAGCCGGGTCAACTCCATCCACCAAAGCCATCACCATTCTTCCGTCACCGGTAGTGAATCTGGCCTCTTATACCCCGGTTTGCATTGACGAACCTCCTTTCTCCCTATTCGGAGGAAGTCCGGCCGGCGGCACTTATACCATCAGCGGGAATCCGGTGACCATCTTCGATCCGGTGGTTTTCGGGATTGGGAGCCATCAGGTATACTATACGTATACCGATCCCGGTACCGGATGTACCGCCGACGACCATAAGCCGTTGGTGGTGAATCCACTGCCTGTTGTTACCCTCGCCAGCCAGCCGTCGGTTTGCGTCAACGATCCGGCATTCACCCTTTCCGGAGGAAATCCTGCCAACGGCGCCTTCTCGGGAACAGGGGTCAGCAACGACAGCATCTTTGATCCCGTGGTGGCTGGAGCAGGCGCTCATGAAATCATCTACACCTTCACAGACGGATCGGGTTGTACCAACTCCGATACCAACACCCTCACCGTCTTTCCGCTTACCACAGTCACCCTGCCACCTTTGGGGAACATCTGCATCAATGCAGCCCCTATCATCCTATCCAGCGGTACTCCGGCAGGCGGTACCTATTCAGGTCCGGGTGTCTCCGGCGGAGTTTTTGATCCGGCTGTTGCCGGTGTGGGGATACATCAGATTATCTACACCTATACCGACGGGAATACCTGCACTAATTCCGACACCAACACGATCACGGTGGATCCGCTTCCGGGAGCCCCGGGAGTGATCACCGGCAGCTCCACGTTGTGTCAGGGGGCCGCCAGTGTGTCTTACAACACAACCCCTATCGTGGATGCCACTTCATATAACTGGTCTGTTTTCCCGGTCGGTGCCGGAACTGTATTCGGGGCCTCCACCTCTATCATGATCAACTGGTCAGCTTCGTTCACCGGCACGGCCCAAATCACCGTAACAGGGATCAACAATTGCGGAGAGGGCGCCACCTCAGCTCCACACTCCGTAACGGTGAATCCAAACCCTGTTGTGACCTTCACCCGCTGTTTTGATTCGGTGACATTCACAACGGCCAGACCGATAATTATAAAAGGCGGCATTCCGCTTGACGGCAGCTATTCAGGGCAGGGTGTAACGGCCGGGATCCTCTATCCTGCCCTGGCCGGAGGAGGGACACATACGATCACATACAGGTATACGAATGCGGATGGTTGCTTTGATGAGGCAACCCGGGAGATCGTGATCCAGACACCCGTTTCATGGAACTGTGGAAGTCTGCTCACTGACCTCCGCAACGGGAAGCAATACCCCACCGTGCAGATCGGAACCCAGTGCTGGATGGCGGCCAACCTCAATTACGGCCAGCAGATTATCAGTTCCTTATCTCAGCGGGATAATTGTGTGGTTGAAAAGTATTGTTACAACGACCTTCCTGCCAGTTGCACCTCATCCGGTGGCCGCTATCAGTGGGATGAGGTAATGGCTTATCAGGCGGCCGAAGGATTACAGGGATTATGCCCTCCGGGATGGCATCTCCCGGCAGAGGCCGAATGGACCATTCTGTTCAACCAGTATATCAACAACGGCTTTGCCGGAAGCGCCCTGAAGGTCACCGGATACTCAGGCTTCAACGCCCTCCTGGCAGGTTTCCAGGGATTCAACATGGTGTGGAGATACGGACCATCGGATCCCATCCTCCGATCCACACTCTACTGGTCCTCCACCTCCCGGGGGCCCGACAAAGCCTGGGCACACGGGATGAATGAGGTGGTAGCGGATATCGAATACACCCCCAGTGTGTCGTTCTATCCATCATTTCGGAATAATGCGTTTGCGGTGAGGTGCCTGAAGGATTGAGGGACGAGGGACGAGGGACGAAGGACGAGGGACGAAGGACGAGGGACGAAGGACGAGGGACGAAGGACGTGGAACGTTGGATGTATGCTGAAACGAAAGAAGGAAACGAATAGCGAATAGCGAACTGCGAACAAATTTTCATCGAAATGAAAAGACCGGTTCAAATAATGATGTTTTTTCTGGCCTTGCCGGTTTTCTTGGTTTCCCAGAACCTGATCGTCAGCAACGATACAACCATCTGTATTGGCGGAACTGCCACGCTGGTCGCCACGCCTTCAGGAGGTGGCTACGGGACTGACAGCTACACCTTCCAGATCATCTCGTATGCGCCGGAAACCTATTCCGGTGGAACCGGGATCATTTTCGATGGGAATGGGGATGACCGGATTGCCGGCCCCTTCGATCTCGGCTTCAGTTTCTGCTTCTTCAACCAGTACTATACACAATTCTGGGTAGGTTCAAACGGCTGGATCGGATTCACCTACAATGCCGCATGGACGACCTTTGTACCCACGCCCATTCCCAATACAGCCCCCGGAGTCCCCAAAAACTGCATCATGGCCCCGTGGCAGGACTGGTACCCCGGGAACGGTGGCACGTTTACTCCACCGTATGTCTTTTATAAGACAATTGGTTCGGCACCTAACCGGAAACTGGTGGTCTACTGGCTGAATTGCCCTATGTACGGTTGCCTTTCCACACTCGGTACGTTCCAGATTGTTTTGAATGAACAGAACAGCATCGTCGAGAATCATCTGACCAACAAACCCTATTGCAGCTGGCAGAACAATGCCGCCACCCAGGGAGTTCATAACCTGGACGGAACGGTGGGCTTCACCGCCACCGGAAGAAACTGTACGAGCTGGACCACCTCCGATGAAAGCACACGGTTTGTCCCCAGCGGTGTGAAATGGTACGTCGGGGGATTCCCGGGAGGGACGATCGTCGGGTACGGGCAAACACTGACCATCTCTCCCATTGTCACCACTACTTACACAGCCGTGGTGGAAACCTGTTCGGGAGGGAATGCCTCCGCCGACGTAGAGGTCACCGTGATCGACCCTGCCTTCACCTACCCTGCCAACGCCTGGTGCCAGGATGAGCCCGATCCCATCCCCGCCCTGCTGCAGCCGGGCGGCACCTTCACCGCCTCCCCGCCGGGATTGGTATTCATCAGCACCATTACCGGACAGATCGACCTGGATGCCAGCGCACCCGGAACCTACACGGTCACGCGAACCATCACAACACCGTGTGTGGTATCCACCTCACATGAGGTGACCATCAATGCTTTGCCTTCCCCGCCGGCGCCGTCCGCTTCCACGTTCTTCCGCTGCGGAGCAGGCGATATTACCATCAGCGTGATCCCAGTGGTGAATGAGTCCTACGCCTGGTACGATGCCCCGGCCGGCGGGACCCAGTACCCAGGGACGGGACCCAGCCTGACCATCTTCATCACTGCCACCACCGTGTTTTATGTGGAGGCAATGAATATCCTGACCCAGTGCTTCAGCACAACGCGTACCGCCATAACAGGCGAGGCGAGACCTGTTCCCATCATCACCAACAACGTTACGGATTCCTGGATCTGTTCCGGTGATACCACCAGTATTTCCCTGCAATCTGATATTCCCGGATCCGTCTTTACCTGGAGCGCCACCGGCAGTTCTCCCCAGGTGACCGGATTCAGCAATGGTTCGGGAAATTCGATTACCCAGATCTTGACCAATGCCAGCCCGATCCTGCAAACGGTAACTTATTCCGTCACAGCTACCTTCAATCAATGCCAGAGCCTGCCGGTTGATTTTATCGTCAGCGTATATCCCGTTGCGAATCTCATAGTTACCCCCTCCGCACAGACCATCTGTTCCGAAACATGGAGCGGGATCAGCCTGAGCTCCACAACTCCCGGTGTGACCTTTAGCTGGACTGTCTCCGGAACAGCCGGGATTACCGGATTCGCTCCGGGATCGGGTAACCTGATCCAGCAAAAGCTGTTTAACATGGGATATACCTCCGGTTCGGCAACCTATGTGGTCACGCCTGCCATCGGCGGTTGCCAGGGGGTTCCGGGAAATGTCATGATTACCGTTGAGCCGGCACCACAGGTTACCCTGCCCAGGTGTGTGGATACCATCACCACGACGCAGGCGGTTCCGGTATTCCTCAAAGGGGGTATCCCGCCGGGAGGGCAATATGCAGGTCCCGGCGTCAACTCCGCGACAGGAATATTCACCCCATCGGTGGCCGGCAGCGGGATTCATAAGATTTATTACACCTATGTCAACATGCTGGGCTGCCAGAAAAAGGACTCGATGTACATCACGGTGCAAACTCCTCTACCATTCTCCTGCGACAATTCCTTCACGGATATCCGGGACAACCGCATATATCCCACCGTGCAGATCGGCGCCCAGTGTTGGATGGCGGCCAACCTCAATTACGGCCAGCAGATTATCAGTTCCCTATCGCAGCGGGATAATTGTGTGGTTGAAAAGTATTGTTACAACGACCTTCCTGCCAGTTGCACCTTGTCCGGTGGCCGCTACCAGTGGGATGAGGTGATGACTTATCAGGCGGACGAAGGATTACAGGGATTATGCCCTCCGGGATGGCATCTCCCGGCAGAGTCAGAATGGACCATTTTATTCAACCAGTATATCAACAACGGCTTTGCCGGAAGCGCCCTGAAGATCACAGGTTTTTCCGGCTTTAATGCCCTCCTGGCCGGCTTCCAGGGATTCAACATGGCGTGGAGATACGGACCATCGGATCCCATCCTCCGATCCACACTTTACTGGTCCTCCACCTCCCGGGTCCCCGACAAAGCCTGGGCACACGGGATGAATGAGGTGGTAGCGGATATCGAATACACTCCCAGTGTGGCGTTCTATCCATCATTTCGGAATAATGCGTTTGCGGTGAGGTGCCTGAAAGATTGAGGGACGAAGGACGAGAGACGAGGGACGAAACGAAAGAAGGAAACGAATAGCGAAATGCATATTGCGAACGGCGAACTGTAAATGTTGAAGAATCAAAGCAACCCCTCTTTTAATCAGGTGTTATATATATTAGTATTTTTGTTGTGTATATTTAATCAAACCTTATCAACATTTCAGGCCTATCCAAATATATCGCCCTACTTTCTCTCTTCCTGCTGATGCTCGTTGGTGTTCCCGGAAGAGCACAGCTCACTGTGGTGGAGGGATCGGCTATGGGTATGACTCCGCAGCAGTTGGTAGCCAGCTGGCTCATCGGGAACGGGGTCAGTATCAGCAATGTCACGTTTAACGGTTCTTCCGACCCCATCACCTCCACGCAGATCGGGATCTTCGAAGCAAACGGGGGGGCGCTTGCCGAACTGGAACTGGATGCCGGGATCGTGATGACCTCCGGTACGGCTCTCAATACGGTCGGCCCGAACGAAACCTGCAGTAAATCTACCGCCACCGGAACCGCAGGAGACCCTGACCTGAATATCATTGCCGGTGTCAACACGCAAAATGCGGCAGTTCTGGAGTTTGATTTTGTACCGGAATCCGACACGCTAAAATTCAGGTATGTGTTTGGCTCCGAAGAGATCTGGTTTTATTGCTACAGCTTCAATGATGCGTTTGGCTTCTTTCTCAGCGGCCCCGGGATCAACGGACCCTTTTCGAACAACGCGGTCAATATTGCCCTGATGCCGGGAAGTACTAACTGGGTGACGCTGAACAACATGTGTGATTTTCCGGAGTCCATGTGGTGCAACGCACCGGTCAATTGCCCGAAGAACCCGCCACCCCCCAGTTATGCAAATTGTCAGGATCCAAAGGGATCAGGTGTATTTTTACAATATAACGGATTGACTTATGTATATACGGCCTGGTATGTAGTGACTGCCTGCTCCACCTACCACATCAAGTTAGCGGTGGGGGACGCTCTTGATCAGGCATTGGATTCCGGTGTATTCCTGGAGAAAAACAGTTTCAGCGCTTCAACGATTACGGTATTTACCAATTTCTCTGTTCCCTCTCTCGGCGAGAGGGCAATCGAAGGCTGTAGTGACGCGATTGTCAACATAGTTACCGCCGAACCGGTTGTACAGCCATATACCATTTATTATAACATCGGAGGAACCGCCATCAACGGGGTGGATTATGTTGAGATCCCGGATTCGGTGGTAATCCCGGCAGGGCAAACCACCGCCACCATCACCATCGACCCCATCTACGATGGCATCACAGAAGGGGTGGAGACGGTCATCCTGGAGTTCCTACAGCCAGGTTGTTCCGGAACCCAAACCATAACAGATACCATCCTGATCGACGACAACACGCCGTTTTTTGTGTATGCCGGTCCCGATGATACGATCTGCGCCGGCGACTCTGCCACGCTTTCGGGCACCGCCTGGGGAGGACAACGACCGTATGATTACTCATGGGAAGGTGTTGTCGGTCATGACAGTATTATCAAGGTCTCTCCCCCTCCCGGCAGCTATCAGTATGTGCTCATGGTGGAAGAGGGCTGCAGCGTGACAGAACGGGATACCATGGAGCTTCTCGTGAAACCGTTGCCTGTTTTGTCGGTCGGGAACTTTACCGATACGATCTGCTCGGAGGAGACGATCAACATCCCGCTTATATCATCGATCCCCGGATCCACTTTCTCCTGGGTGACATTCAATCCCTCAGGGAATGTCACGGGGCATTCATCCGGCACAGGGAGTACGATCTCCCAGACGCTGGTCAATAACAGTTTTGTCCTGGACTCGGTGCGATACACCATCGGAGTTACGGCAGACGGTTGTTCCGGGCAGGATACCTCTATCATTATCTTCATCCGGCCAATCCCCGATCTGATCTTCACTCCACTGACCTTTGAGTTGTGCAACGGCCAAACCACTGCCATTGATCTCTTCTCCAACGTGTCAAGTACCACCTTTTCCTGGACAGCCACATGCAGCAATCCCAACATCTCTGGCTACAGCGATGGATCGGGGGATGCCATTCAACAGCTCCTGATGACCTCAGCTCAGATATCGGACACTGTTTTTTATCACGTGACCGCCACCTCCAATGGATGCAGCAGCGCTGTTACCGATTATCCGGTGGTGGTCAATCCTGTGCCAATGGTGACTGTCCAGCCCATGTGGGATACCATCTGTTCCGGAGAATTCACCAACATCCAGCTCTCGGCCAGTTGCTTTGGCACCTCCTTCACCTGGACGGCAGTTCAGGGAGTCGGGAATGTGATCGGTTTCAGCGACGGAACAGGATCCCTGATCGACCAGCAACTCATCAACCAGTTACCGACAACCGGTAGCGTGGAATACACCATCACCCCTTCAACCAGCTCCTGTACAGGCCAGGATACCCTCTTTACCATGTGGGTCAAACCCACTCCCCAGGTCACCAACTCTCCACCGGATACATCAATCTGCAATGAACAATCCATCGGATTGATCCTGCAGTCGGATGTGCCCGGAACCCTCTTCACCTGGAACTGTACACCCGGTTCTCCCAATGTGTCAGGATGGGCCGATCAGACGATTCCGACGACATGGATCGATCAGACATTGACCAATACAGGATTTAATGTGGAGTGGGTGATCTACCAGATCACCCCTGCAGTAGTTGGTTGTTCCGGACCGGTGTTCGATTACACCGTTACCGTTTTCCCGACTCCTGACCTGTCGAATACGCCGTCCATACATGCACAATGTAACAGCCAAATCGTCGGAGAACAACCCGGTGGAATGGTCCTGTATTCCAATGTTGCCGGCGCTACATTTACCTGGCAGGCATTTGCCAGCTCGCCCAATACCACCGGGTTTCATGATCAAGCCGGACCCGGACTTACCCTGATTGACGACACCCTGGTAAATTCCGGCTTCGGCATCGATACCGTCACGTACCGGATCCTTCCTTCAGCCAACGGCTGTTCAGGCGATTCCACCGATTACCGGGTGGTGGTGTTTCCAACTCCGGACCTGAGCAATCCGTTGACCACGCAATCGCAATGCAACGGACAATCCACCGGATTGTCCCTACTGTCGAATGTTCCCGGAACATTGTTTACCTGGACCGCGTATGGCTCTTCGCCGTTCGTTACCGGATTTTCAAACAGCACATCGCCCGGAACCTTGATTGATCAAACCCTGGTCAATTCCGGTTACGATGTGGAATGGGTGACCTACCAGGTCACCCCTGCAGCCAATGGATGCGATGGGGATACAATCCCTTTTACTGTGGTGGTATACCCAGTTGCGGATGTGATGATTGTGCCGGATGGGGATACCCTGTGCAGCGGACAGGTCACGGACCTGTCCGTACAGTCCCATGTGAGCGGCACGTCGTTCACCTGGTCAGCTACTGGTTCGTCCCCGGAAATTACCGGGTACGGGCCGGGATCGGGCGACCAGATCCAGCAGACGTTGATCAATTCAGGGTATTTGCCTGGATGGGTGGCCTATCAGGTTGCCCCTATGGCCAATGGCTGTCTGGGAACGCCCGATTCAGTGGTGGTGACCATCAATCCAGTACCCGTTGTATTGTTCACAGCCTGTTTCGATACCATTACCACTACCGATGCGCAACCCATCTGGCTTATCGGAGGAATTCCCCTCAACGGAACCTTTTCAGGCAGCGGTGTGAACGGAAGTCAGTTTTTCCCAGGCATTGCAGGTCCCGGAACGCATACCATCACCTATACCTACACCAACGATTTTGGTTGTGTTGATTCGGCCCGGATAGCAATTACCAATTATCAACCATCAAATTTCAATTGTGGGGATACGCTGACCGATCTGCGCGACAGTCTGCGCTACCCCACCGTGCTGATCGGTTCCCAGTGCTGGATGGCTACCAACCTCAACTATGGGAGCATCATTGCCTCCTCCCAGATGCAGCGCGATAACTGTGTCAATGAAAAATATTGTTACAATGACAATCCAGCCAATTGCATCTCTTACGGAGGCCTCTACCAGTGGGATGAAGTGATGCGTTACCGCTCGGCCGAAGGGGAGCAGGGCTTGTGTCCTCCGGGCTGGCATCTCCCCACGGAAGCTGACTGGAATGCCCTCTTCCTTTCCTTCATCTCCAGTGGATTTGCCGGAAACCCCTTGAAATCAAGTGGTTATTCCGGTTTTAATGCCCTGATGACAGGGATCCGTTTCCACAATAACATTTGGAAGTTTCCTGCCAATGATCCCATCCTGCGGTCGAAGCTCTATTGGTCATCCAACCTGCATAGTCCCCAGAAAGCCTGGGCTCATGGCATGAACGAGGTGGTGGTGGATATTGAGTACACACCCAGCGTATCATTTTATCCCTCCCTGAGAAGCAACGCTTTCGCAATTCGTTGTCTGAAAGATTAGGGTAGAGGGTCGGGAAAACATGTATTATACACTGAATCATCTACCATAAAATAATTGTATCTTTACGATCAAATTTTTTCGTTATTGTGATATTTACTCAATGGTATACCAAGCTTAGAAAGCATGGCAGGGAAATATGGTTCAGTCATTTTTTTCTTTTATTCTTCCTGTTTGGCACGTTCCCTTTTGCTTATGGACAACTTGAAACCAACTGTGAGAATTCCAACTTCAACCTGGGTACATTTGAACGGTGGGAAGGTTTCTGGGGACCTCGTGATAATCCATACCAAAACATTGGTTTTCACCCGACACGTCATCTTATCATTCCTGCTCCAGGCACACTTGATCCAAATTCCTGTGACAGCTTATTAACCGTATATCCGGGCGAATTATTCTCTGCGAGATTGGGTGAGGATGTTGTTGGGAATAAAGGTCAGGTTTTAAAATACACCACTACGGTTGATTCATCAAATTATTTATTTATTTATCGATATGCGGTATTACTTGAAGAAGGTGGAACAAGTCACGATTCCATTACAGAAGCAAATTTCAGGGTAGAGATTCAAGATGAATCAGGAAATGTTATTGACTCAACTTGTGGATATTATTATGTCTTTGCTCAACCGGGATTACCAGAATGGCATGATTGCGATCCACCAGGCCAAAGTCTTACCTATTGGAAAGATTGGACCACTGTTGGCATGAATCTTAGTCCGTGGGTAGGGGAAACGATTTCAATTGTCTTTATTTCAAGAAGTTGTTACTGGACACAACATTTCGGTTATGCTTATATTAATACATACTGCGGAAAGCTGGACCTCGATATTGCTTTGTGTGAGGGGGATACCAATGCCGTATTGACCGCACCACCTGGATTCTACTATTACTGGTTTACCACCAACGGGGATACCACCATCAACGGGGATACCACCCAGTCGATCACCATCAATCAGCCGGTCACAGGCGATGAATACCTGTGTACGCTCACGGCCTATAACGAGTGCTGGGTCACCATCAGCCAGACGCTTACCTACACGGTGATTCATGCCGGATTCACTGCCTCCGACCAGTGTGCCGGATTGCCCACAACCTTCACCGATACAAGTATCATAAACCAGAACCAGGTGGTTGACTGGAAATGGGACTTTGGAGACGGGACGCCTCTCCTGGTAGGGGTCCAGAATCCGGAACACACATTTGCTACCCCTGACACGTTTGACATTACCCTGATCGCATACTCCACAGAGGGTTGCAGCGATACCACCACGGCATCCATCGTCATAGACTCCCTGCCTAACGTCAATAACGATACATTACGTAAAGCCATCTGCAGCCGCAGCGGAACCGATATATTGCTTACGGGTGAAGTTTCAAATACCCTGTTCACCTGGTCGGCCGATTGCAACACTACCGAAATTACAGGATACGCGGATAACTCCACTCCTTCCAGTTACCTGAACGACACCCTGGTCAACGCAGGGGCGACCATTGACAGTGTAATGTACTCGATAACTCCGATTAACAACGATTGTACAGGATTTGATACCCTCTTCACCGTCCTTGTCTATCCGCTTCCTGTGCTCTCCAACACGACACTGGTCAAATCGATCTGCGACAGTACATCCACCAGCATATCACTTGAATCCAACAATGATTCCACTGCATTCACCTGGATCTGTACCGCCAGTTCAGACAGCGTTTCCGGATACTCGAACAACACCACAACCCCGGATACCGTCATCAACCAGATCCTGCGAAACACCGGTTACGACATCGATACGGTTTACTACCACCTTTTACCGCAATCGTATGGCTGTTTCGGAGATACCATCACATTCAAGGTTGCTGTTTACCCGGTCCCGGATCTGTCGAACACACCTGCCATTCAATCTCAATGTAACGGTCAATCTACCGGATTGACTCTTCAGTCCAACGTCACGGGTACCACCTTCACCTGGCGCGCCTACGCCTCTTCCGGGAACCTTTCCGGTTATTCGGGGAACAGCGGGCCAGGTTCAACCACCATCAACCAGATCCTCTTCAACTCAGGGTATACCATTGATACTGTCACCTACCGGTTGATGCCCATGGCGAATAACTGTTCAGGTGACTCCGTTGATTACAAAGTGGTGGTCTTCCCTACGCCTGATCTTTCCAATACCCCGGCGATTCAG
>JADHVQ010000070.1 GCA_016783905.1 Bacteroidales bacterium
ATGTGATTCGCAGGATCCTTCGCCGGGCGGTTCGGTTCGGATATGTCTTCCTGCACTTCCGGGGACCTTTTATTTGTGAACTGGTAAAGGTACTGACAGACCAAATGGGAAAAGTTTTTCCAGAACTTAAATCCCAGCAGAAGTTGATTGAGACCGTTGTTCAAGAAGAGGAGAACTCGTTTCTCAGGACCCTGGACCAAGGGATTCAGAAGTTTCAGCAATATGTGAACGAACCCCTCCCTTCCCTCCCCTTGAAGGGGAGGGACAAGGGTGGGGTCATTGCCGGCACGTTTGCTTTTGAGCTCTATGACACCTACGGATTCCCCATCGACCTGACCGAACTGATGGCCCGGGAGATTGGATGGACGGTTGATATGGAGGGATTCCGCAAAGGGATGGAGAAGCAGAAGGAGAGATCCCGCCAGGCTGCTTCCCTCGACACTTCCGATTGGATTGTGTTGAAGAAGGATACCGGGATTACGAAGTTTGTGGGGTATGATAGCCTGAACACAGAAACGTATATCACCCGGTACAGGAAGGTCACCGGGAAAGAAGGAGAACGGTACCAGATTGTCCTTCGGGCCACTCCCTTCTTTGCGGAGTCGGGCGGACAGGTGGGTGACAAAGGGTGGGTGAAAAAAGGGGAAGAGACGATAGAGATCATGGATACCGTCAGGGAAAATGAACAGATCATCCATATTGCCACCCGGATCTTTTCTGACCCTGATGGAAAGGTAACTGCAGAGGCAGATGGGAGTAAGCGGCTGCTGACGGCCAACAACCATACCGCGACCCATCTCCTGCATGCCGCGCTGAGAAACATACTTGGAATACACGTGGAACAAAAAGGCTCGCTGGTGGATGAGACAAGGCTCCGTTTTGACTTTACCCATTACTCGAAAATGACACAGGAGCAGATTGAACAGGTAGAAAAGCTTGTCAATGCCAGGATCCGTGAAAATATCCCCCAATTGGAAGAGCGGGCTGTTCCTATAGACAGGGCCCGTGAGATGGGCGCTATCGCTCTTTTCGGCGAAAAATATGGCAACGAGGTCAGGGTGATCCGGTTCGGGGAAGATTTCTCCACCGAGCTTTGTGGGGGGACACACGTTCCCGCCACGGGGCAGATCGGACTCTTCCGGATCGTCTCAGAGGGAGCCATCGCAGCCGGCGTCCGAAGGATTGAGGCCATCACAGGATCCCGTGCCGAAGCATACATGTATGGGAAAGAACAGCTCCTGGACCAGGTGAGCGAAGCATTGAAGAATCCCAAGGATCTGATGCACGGAATCCTGCATCTTCAGGAAGAGAACCAGCAACTGAAAAAAGCGGCCGGGGAATACGGCAAACTGAAGCTGGCTCAGATCAAGGAAGAATTGAAAAACAGGATTGAAACAGTGGGTGGCATCAAATTTCTGGGGACCAAAGTAAACCTGGATATGGACACCATGAAAGGGGTTGCTTTTGAGCTCCGGGATGAGATCCCTGGTCTTTTCCTGGTCCTGGCCTCTGAATTGGAGGGTAAGGTAAACCTGGTGGTGGCTATCTCCGATTCCCTGGTGAAGGAAAAAAACCTCCATGCCGGACAGCTCATCCGGGAACTGGCCAAAGAGATCCAGGGAGGTGGGGGTGGTCAGCCGCACATCGCTACGGCTGGGGGAAAAGATCCGGCAGGCATCCCTGCGCTGCTGGAGAAAGCTAAAAAAATGGTGTGTTAATGATCCCTACAGGTAACCAGGTAGGTTGAATACAATTTCCGGAAATCTTCCTCGAACGTATCCAATGATTTTGAAGCACCTGTTCCGCTGGTACAATGCTTCTTCACGGCAATCTCATACCCGTCCCATGAAGTAGCAGTGCACTCACGGCATTTTCGGCAGGAGAAGAGGGAACTTGTTAGGACTATACAAAAGAGTGCAATGGTCAGCCGATACATCAGTTTTGTGGAGAATCTCAACATGGTTTTCTGATCTCGTTTTTAATGGCTTCCAGGGCGGTGGATACGGGGGACCTCTCCTGGCTCAGTGAGAGTTGGAGAATTGCCCCTGCAAGGTCCCGTGCAGAGCCTCCCTCCTTCAAGCCTGATGCCGCTGTGTTGATCTGCCGGAGGATCTCCTCCTTTGCACTCCGGATCAACTCCCATGTTTTCGATGTGAGGTAAAGCTGCTGTGACAGGTTATATTCAAACTCCTCCCGCACCGTACGGATCATGGCCCCCTGTAACTGGGCTGCTGACATATCCGGTGTATGCACACGCAGGATCAGGTTGTTGGGAGTAATGCGTTCGAGGAAGAGGATCAGCCGTTCGCAGGCTTGAAGTTTCAGGGTGGTGATGACCTCTTTTCCAGTCATAGCATCAGGTCGGTCAATTTCGGATTCCCGTGACGCTTTCGGCTTGATTCTAAAATAGAACCAGATGGCAGTCAGGGTAAGTCCCAACAGGAAAAGCACCCCAAGGAAGATCTTTATAAGGTCGAAAATAAACGACTCCATGTCTCTTTAGTTAGTACAAATCTACAAAATTTTCTGGTTTTGAGGTACGTGGTAAAATGGATAATATTTTTCATCTGTTAATAATTTAACAATTATTTCTTTTTCATAGATATTTATTATTAAAATTTATCTATCTTTGCCCTTTTTCAAAAAAAACGTTACCTGTTTAATGTAGAATATCCATCACGTTTTAAAGATAAAAGATTATGAGTTTCAGTATTATCGGAAAATCTATTGCGGAATCTGTTACGCTAAAACTTAACGAAACAGCTGCCATTCTCAGAGCCAAGGGGGAACCGGTCATTCATTTGGGAATTGGCGAACCCAAAAGCAAAGCCCCCTTGGATGCGATCACGGCTGCTGCCAGTTTACTGAATACAGGAGATATCCGTTATACTCCTGCTGATGGGATACCCGCATTGAAGCAGGCCATTATCCGTTTTACGGTTGACCACTACGGCCGGGTGGTTGCCCCGGAAAATGTCATTGCTTCAGGAGGGGCCAAGCAGTCCATCATGGTTGCCCTGCAAGCCATACTGGATCCCCAGGATGAAGTGATCTTTCCTGCTCCTTACTGGGTAAGCTACCCGGAAATGGTAAAACTCTGCGGAGCAGTCCCGGTCCCGGTCCATCCCGAAGATGGAACCTTCTATCCAAGACTTCAGGACATTGAACAGGTATGCGGGTCCTATACGAAGGCCATTATCATCAACAGTCCGAACAATCCGACCGGAGTCATCTATTCCGAGCAGTTTATTGCTGAGATTGTGGAATTTTGTGAGAAACGGGGGATTTACCTGATCATGGACGACATTTACAATCGCCTGGCATTTGGAGGCCGTAAACCTGCAAATTGTTACAAGTACCTCAAAAGTGGTATCAATGATTCCAAACTGATCCTGATCAACGGGGTATCCAAACAATATGCGATGACTGGATTCCGGATTGGCTGGGCCGTTGCCAATAAAAAGCTGATCGAGGTGATGACCAATATTCAAAGCCATCAAACTTCCGGTCCTTCGGTAGTACTGCAGGCGGCTGCGGTTGGCGCCATCAACGGAATACAATCGAGCGTTGAGAGTCTACGTACCACCCTTGAAAACAACACCAAAGTGATGATGGAGCAGTTACATGCCTTTACCGGTCTCAGGGTTACCAAGCCGGATGGTGCCTTTTACTGTTTTGTTGACTTCAGCAACTACAATAAAAACTCCACCCAGCTTGCGCTATTCTTACTGGAAAAAGTACGGGTGATCACTGTTCCTGGTGTGGAATTCGGGCTGGATGGATACCTGAGACTTTCCACCTGCGGATCGATCAAAGATATCACCCAGGGCATTGAACGCATCAAATGGGCCATTGATCCCAACTCCCCCAACGAATTGTATATCGGCGAACGGAAACTGACCCGCGATTGGCTATAATTGTAATCACTGGAAATAAAAAACAAGACCTATGTCAAAATATCTGAAATTTGAAACTCCTGCACAGAAGCAGGCTGCCGACTTAAAAAGTGTATACGGATTACAAAATCATGGGCTGGTCCATCTTGAGAGAGTATACTGGAACCTTCCGGAAGCTGCCTTATATGAAGAGTCCGTTTTCAGGAATGAAGGCAAGATCGTTCACGGAGGACCTCTTCTCGTACATACCGGTAAATGGACTGCACGAGCGGCAAACGAGAAATACTTTGTCAAGGAACCAACCACGGAAGATAAAATTGACTGGGGGGAATACAATCGTCCTATGACCGCCGAAAAATTTGACGGAATATTCAGCCGGTTACAGGCCTTTCTGCAGGGTGAAGAACTTTTTGTACAGGATGTGAACGTAGGAGCTGACCCTGATTTCCAGATACCCATCCGGATCATTACCGATACGGCCTGGCAAAGCCTGTTTGCACGGAATATGTTTCTGACGTTACGAACCCTTGAGCAATACAAAACGCACATCCCGGACTTTACATTGATTGCTTCTCCTTCCTTTAAGCTGGATCCGAGAGTAGACGGCACCAATAGTGAAACAGCCATCGTGATTGATTTCTCCAAGCGTCTTGCCATTGTGGCCAATAGTTCATACGGTGGAGAAGTGAAAAAGTCGATATTCACAATCATGAATTTCCTGATGCCCTTGCAAGACATCATGTCGATGCATTGTTCCGCGAATGTTGGCAAGAAGGATGATGTCGCTCTGTTTTTCGGATTAAGCGGCACCGGAAAAACCACGCTTTCAGCGGATCCGAACAGAAAACTGATCGGAGACGATGAGCATGGCTGGAGCGATGAAAGTGTGTTTAATTATGAAGGGGGCTGTTACGCCAAAGTGATCCGTTTGTCCGCCGAAAATGAACCGGAGATCTATGCCTGTACCCGCCGGTTCGGGACTATCCTGGAAAATGTGGTTTTTGACCATACCTCCCGGAAGATAGACCTGGATGATGAGCAGGTAACGGAAAATACACGAGCCTCTTATCCGCTGGATTTCATTCCCAATTCAATCCCGGAGAAGATGGTCAAATCGCATCCCAAAAACGTCATCTTCCTTACCTGTGATGCCCAGGGGGTCATGCCTCCTATTGCCAGACTGGATATGAACCAGGCCATCTACCATTTTATCAGCGGATACACCTCTAAAATTGCCGGAACCGAGCTGGGCCTGGGCATTGAACCCGAAATTACCTTCAGCGCCTGTTTCGGAGCTCCTTTCATGGTGCACCATCCTTATCTTTATGCCGATCTGTTAAGAAAGAAAATCGAGAAACACGGGGCAAAGGTGTGGCTGGTGAATACGGGATGGGTCGGAGGCAAATTTGGCGTCGGGAAGCGGATCAGTATCCGCCATACTCGGAATATGCTCAATGCCGTTCTGGACGGAGAACTAGACAATGTAAAATACAGGAAGGATAAACTATTTAACTTTGACATTCCCCTTACTTGTCCGGATGTGCCTGCTGATGTTCTGGATCCGGAAAATGCCTGGGGAAATAAAAAGGAATACTGGATGAAATACGATGCATTGGGTTCCCGCTATATCGAAAACTTCAAGATCTATAGCGAAGGATGTCCTGAAAATATACTAAATGCAGGTCCAAAGCGACTCAAATAACAATCTTCTCAGGGATCATGGCAAAAATATACACGAAAGGCGGTGACCTGGGAGAGACCTCTCTCCTGAACGGCACACGGGTTTCAAAAAGCCACGAGCGGGTTGAGGCGTATGGCACACTGGATGAGTTGAATGCATTCATCGGTCTTCTCAGGGATCACCTGAACCTGGAGCACTACCGTCATGTTCTTCTCCGGATCCAGGAGAACCTCTTCACCGCAGAAGCCCTGATCGCTACAGATCCTGAAAAACAAATAGAGAGTTTACCCGAACTGCCGGAAGAGGAGATTGCGCTTCTGGAACAGGAGATCGATATAATGACTGCGGAACTGCCTCCATTGAATTCCTTCATCCTCCCCGGAGGAAATCCCCATGTTTCAAGATGTCATGTGACAAGAACGGTATGCCGCCGTGCTGAACGGGCTGTAATCCGCTTACACAAAAGTTCATCCGTGTCGCCTGTTATTATCCGTTACCTGAACAGGTTGTCGGATTATCTGTTCGTTCTGGCAAGAAGATTGGGAAAAGAGTTTCAGGCTGAAGAGATCACCTGGCCACGAAAAAAACCGGGTGAAAATTTGGCTTGACTTTTTGAATTTATTTTTTATACTTTTGCACAATTTCAAAAGCAGACCATAATATGTACTGGACGTTAGAACTCGCCTCAAAACTGGAAGATGCTCCCTGGCCTGCTACCAAAGATGAACTCATCGATTGGTCCATCCGAACGGGAGCCCCGCAGGAAGTGATTGAAAATTTAAAGGAGATTGAAGACGAAGGAGAGTCTTACGAACGAATAGAAGATATCTGGCCTGATTATCCTACGAAAGACGACTTCTTTTTTCATGAGGATGAATACTGAACTTCCTGTTCATCCCGCATTCCCCTGAATATACTGAAATGGACCTTCCCATATTCCCTTAACTGATCAAACGCAGGATCATGGGTAAAATCATCCCTGTCAGAATGCTCCAGGATGAAGATCCCGGCGGGTTTCACAATTCCTGACGAAAGGATCAAATCAGGCAGCTTTTCAATTCCATCCATTCCGTATGGAGGGTCTGCAAAAACAAGATCTACGCTATCCCACCCCCTCTTCAGCAGCACCAACACATTCATCCGTATCGCTTTGATCCCCTCCATCCCGAACTTTTCTGCGGTTTGGTTGATGAAGTCGACGCAGCGGCGTTCAATATCAACCGCCAGTATAGAGGGAACTCCTCTTGAAGCAAACTCGAAAGCAATGTTGCCGGTCCCGGAAAAAAGATCCATAACAGTGGTCTCAGAATAGTCTATCAGGTTGTTCAACACATTAAAGAGACCCTCTTTGGCATAATCTGTGGTTGGTCTGACAGGCAGGCTGGCAGGAGGATGTATTCTCCTGCCTTTGTATTGACCACTTATAATCCGCACTGGTTCAGGTTTAACAACGGATAATATGCATGATGCGGAATTTCATTGAATACGAAACTGTATTCATATCCCGGATTTCTCCTCACAAATTCCACCCGGCGGAGGTACTTGAAGATCAGGTTAAACAACGGGGTGTTCCGGGTGATCTTCCCCATCAGGACAACCTCGGCCTTTTCCTGACTAAATCCAAGTTGTTCCAGGACATAGATGGTGAAATAGGCCAGGTCTTCCGGCAAACGGAATTCAAAGGTGTTGGCATAGTATAATTTGAACTGATCCATGATCACCAGGTCGAAAAGATGTTCCCTGACATGCAGAAATACTTTCGGGTGAACCAGTAGCTCCCGGTAATTCTGATAAATACTTTCAATCAGCACACTGGAGAGGTGAGGTAGATGATCCACACCGAATGTCCGGGTTAGAATCTCTTTTACTTTCTCCGGTATCGCGTATACATTCACGATACGGAAGTCGGTGAGCCGGTCATGGTGAACCTTATCCTTCTGATCAAGAGGTATATTAAAAGAGAGGATTTTCTGTTGCTCCTGTTCCCTGAAAAGCTGCTCAGGCACTAGTGTAGATTTATTCCCCTCCCAGATAACCTTGCAGGATTTAAACCGCTTTCTCAATACCGGCAGGGCTGCTACCACTTTGGCAAAAAAAGATTCGAAGGGAAGCCGGATCTCCTGATCACCGGGACCTTTGTTGACCGGCATTCTCAGCTCCCCAACGCCGATGTATTTGTTGGATATGCTGTCAAGGACGCAATAGGAGAAGCTCTTTTCTCCAATCTGCACCGAGAGGTAATAATTCTCCAGCTCCGTCTCTTTGAACAGGGCATCCAGGCGATTTACAGCCGGCAAAATATGGTCAGGAGAGCTCATGATTCAACGTACAAATATCGGAATAGTATGGAATATCCGGCAGGAACTTCCACTTTTTGTTCTGATGGTCGATTTCGCAGACAAGATGTTTCAATCCATTTGTCACAAGCAGGCAGCGGCCCGAAAAGGTAACATTGTACAAAGCAACCTGATCAAACACTTTCTGGGTAAGCTCCACCTGCGGCGCTTTACATTCCACCAGCAAAAGTGGAGAGCCCTGTGCATTATAGGCGACTATATCGCTTCGCTTCTTTAGCCGGTTGTAGGTGAGGGCGGCCTCCACCCGGATCAGGGATGATGGATAACCACGGTATTGGGTCAGAAAATGAAGCATATGTTGCCGTACCCACTCTTCCGGGGTCAAAGCGACGAACTTTTTCCGGAACGGATCCCAGATCTCATTATAGCGCCCCCTGCCTTTTCTGGTTCGGGGCTCAAAGGCCGGTAAATTGAGAACCTCCATACACACCTTCAACAAACATACGGAAAAATCTGACAAATCGATTAAATTTGCCGGGCATGAACTTCGATCAACTTATCCGGAATCTTAAACACCAGATCTATCACCCGGTATACCTGTTACATGGTGAAGAATCGTATTACATCGATTTTGTCTCCGATTACATGGAAGAGCACGTACTGACTGAAACAGAAAAGGAGTTCAATCAGACTGTTCTGTACGGCAGGGATGTGGATGCACCCACAATCATCAACTACGCCAAAAGGTACCCGATGATGGCCAACTACCAGGTGTTGATCATCAAAGAGGCACAGGAGATCAAGGATCTGGAGGCATTGACAGCCTACGTTCAGCAACCCTTATCCTCTACCCTGCTGGTTCTCTGCCACAAATATGGAAAGGTTGACCGGCGAAAAAGCCTGGCCAAAGCTGTTGACAAACATGGTATCTTGTTTGAGTCGCCACGGATCTATGATAACAAAATCCCCGGGTGGATTGAACAATATGTGAAAAACCTTCACTATGAGATCACCTTAAAGGCCAGTTTCATGCTGACCGAGTTTCTGGGCAACGATCTTTCAAAGATCACGAATGAGATCCGGAAACTGATCATCAACGTTCCTGAAGGCACTGAAATAGATGAAAATCTTGTGGAAAAGTACATTGGGATCAGCAAGGATTTCAATGTCTTTGAACTGCAAAAAGCGCTGGGGACAAAGAATGCGTTTAAAGCCAACCAGATCATCAGCTATTTTGGGTCCAATCCCCGCGAGAATCCGCTGGTTAAGGTAATTCCTATCCTTTTTTCCTTCTTTTCCAAAGTGCTTTTATATCAACATCTTCAGGATAAATCACGGAATAATGCCGCAGCAGCCCTGGCTGTCCATCCTTTTTTCCTGCAGGATTACCAGACTACAGCACGAAATTATTCGCCGGCCAAGGTGAAAGCAGTCATTGGAATCCTGCGCGAGTATGATTTGAAGTCAAAAGGGATTGACAACGTGTCAGCTACCGACGGAGAGTTGATGAAAGAGCTGATCTTCCGGATCCTGCATTAAAGTAAAGGCCCCATATAACGTAGGGGCAATTCATTTTGGATGTTGGGGCAATTCATTTTGGATGTAGGGGCAATTCATGAATTGCCCCTACTCCTTGTAATTGTATTCCGTTGACCGGTAGGTCTCTTCAATCTCTTTGAAATATTTCTCCTGAATGAACTTTCTCCGGAGCTTCATGGTGAGTGAGAGTTCTCCTGATTCGATGGTCCACTCATCCGGAAGTAACCTGAATTTCTTGATCTTTTCCGTTTGTCCCAGATCACGGTTGATCCGGTTCACCTCTTCATGCAAACGAAGGACGATTTTCGAATCTGAAATTGCATGCCTGTTTGAAAGGTAAGGTATCCGTTTCACCCTGCACCAGCTTTTCAGGTGATCGAAATTTGGAACAATCAGGGCAGCGGCATATTTGTGGTCCTCTCCCAGCACAATGATGTGATCGAAGAATGGAGATTCGGAAAACCTTTGCTCAATGGGCTGAGGGGCGATATATTTTCCGGTGGAAGTTTTGAAGATCTCCTTTTTCCTGTCGGTGATCCGGAGGTATTTGCCATCCGCCATCTCCCCAATATCCCCTGTGTGGAACCATCCATCCGGATCAATGACCTCCCTGGTTCGTTCAGGACGGTTCACGTACCCGAGCATCACGTTGGGTCCCTTGCACAGGATTTCACCGTCACCGGCGAATTTCACCTCCACACCCGGCAATACCGGTCCAACCGTACCGAATTTCATCCCTCCGGGATTCAGGTGTTGAACGGCAATCACCGGGGAGGTTTCGGTCAACCCATAACCCTCCACCACCTTGAGCCTGGCAGCCCAGAATATCCTGGCCAAACGGGGATGGAGCGATGCTCCCCCCGATACGATCAACCTGACATTTCCTCCCAGCACTTCTCTCCACTTTGAAAAGACGAGGAGGTTGGCTATCCACAGCTTGATCTCATAAAACCATCCTTGTTTGTGGTTTAACTCAAAGTTGTGACCCTGGCGGAGTGCCCAGAAAAAGACTCTTTTCTGCAATCCGTGCAGGTTTCGTCCCTCGGATACGACCTTGTTGTAGATCTTCTCAAGCATCCGGGGAACAGCAGCAAACGTATGAGGTCTGACCTCCTGCAAGTAGGCCGGAACCTGATCCAGTGACTGCGCATAATAGACCGACATCCCCAGGTACTGGTAAACGTAATTCAACATCCGCTCATAGACATGACAAAGAGGAAGAAAGCTCAGGGCTTTCTCATGGCTGGTAAAGCCGGGGATCTTCGCACACTCCATGAAATTGGAGACAAAATTTCCATGTGACAGCATGACTCCTTTCGGCCGTCCCGTGGTTCCGGAGGTGTAGATGATGGAGGTGAGGTCGCCGGGTAGGATAACTGATTTGATCTTTTCCAGTTCCGCTGCTCTGACTGAGTTCCGGCCGGCTTCCAGAAGCTCCGTCCACAACGGAATTCCCCACACCTTCTGGATGGAAAAGATCGCTTTAACCGAAGGCAGCTTCTTCACTAATTGCCTGACTCTCTTGTACGTATCCTGGTTGTAAATTACCAGGTATTCAACTTCAGCGTCTGTTAAGATGTAACGATAGTCCTCTTCACTGATGGTGGGATAGATGGGAACCTGGATGGCTCCAGTCTGCATAATGGCCATGTCGAAGAAGTTCCATTCAGGACAATTGGCCACCACCATGGCAATCCGGGTGCCCGGTGTCACACCCAACTCCAGCAATCCCAGACTCAGGTTGTGACTCAGATGAATGTAATCGGCAGAGGAGTAAGCATGCCAGGTCCCTTCAGATTTGGATAAAAACAGATCGGGTTTGGCACGATATTCATCCCTGTAAAGATCGAGTAAGTCAAAAAGCCGTGTAACCGGTTTCATCCATTGGGTCAATCAAAAAGTTGCTTGATTTGATCATCGTATTTCTCACAGATAAATGGACGTCTCAGTTTCATAGTAGGAGTGATCTCCCCGTTCTCTAATGTCCATTCCGTATCAAGCAGATCCCAGGTCTTGATCTTTTCGGTGTCGCCAAACTGCTTGTTGTATTTCTCGATCTCTTTCTGAAACCGTTTTCTGATAACTGGATTCGCGATCACTTCAGCATTGGATCCAAAGGGTATCTCTTTGCGTTCACAATACGATTTCATGAACGTAAAATCAGGAACGATCAGGGCTCCGACAAATTTCTGATTCTCTCCCACCACGATCAGTTGATCAATGAAGAGGGACTCCTTCAGTTTATCTTCAATTAGCTGTGGACTCACATATTTGCCGAAAGAGGTTTTAAACAACTCTTTTTTCCGGCCAGTGATCTTTAACTGACCTTCCGGCTCTAAGTGTCCCAGGTCGCCGGTATGAAACCAACCGTCACTGTCCATCACCTCTTTGGTCATCTGCTCATCCTTATAGTATCCTATCATCACATTGGGCCCTTTGACGCATATTTCACCGTCACCTGCAATCTTCACTTCAACGCCTCGTAACACGGGTCCAACCGTTCCGAATTTGATGCCATTTTCGCTAAAATCAGATACCGCGATGACGGGGGAGGTTTCCGTTAGTCCATAACCTTCCAGGATATTGATCCCGGCACAGGTGAATAACCGGCCCAGTCTGGGTTGCATTGCCGCTCCGCCGGAAACCATGATGTTGATCTCTCCGCCAAGTGCTGCACGCCATTTTGCATAAACCAGTTTGTCATACCGTTTCCGTTTCCATTCATAAAACCAGCCATTGGCCCCTTTCAGCTCATACCGGAGGGCAAGATGGAATGCGCCCCAGAATATCCAGCTTTTCGGTCCTTTCAGCTTCTGACCTGTGGCTACCAGTTTATCATATACTTTTTCGAGCAACCGTGGTACGGTAGACATGATCTCGGGATGAACCTCCTTCATATTATCCGTAATGGTACCCATGTTTTCAGCATAGTAGATGGAAATACCGAGATACTGGTAAAGATAGTTCAGCATCCGTTCATAGACATGGCAGAGCGGAAGGTAGCTGACCGCTTTATGTTCCTCTCCAAACGGAGGAATATAGGAAGCGGCTAAGAAGTTGGAGATGATGTTGGCATGCGACAATATCACTCCTTTCTGGGTACCGGTGGTGCCGGATGTATAGATGATGGTGGCAACATCATCCGGTTTGATGGATGCTTTCACAGCCTCCAGCTTTTCCGGAGACCGGTTCTGCTGGCCAAGATCAATCAATTCATTCAGGTGTTTGTATTCATGCAGGTCTTTATAGGTATAAATTCCCTGTATGGAGGGCACCTCCGGAAGGATATGCTGGATCTTGCGAAGAAGTTCATTCCCGGAGATAAAAACTAATTTTACTTCAGCATGACCCAGGATGTATTTGTAATCTGATTCGCTGATGGTTGGATAGATGGGAATATGGATGGCTCCGATTTGCAGAATAGCCATATCCACCATATTCCATTCCACCCTGTTGGGACTGATCTGGGCAATCCTGTCCCCTGGTTCAACGCCCAGAGCAAGGAAGCCATAACTGATGTTGTCGACGATTTCTCTGTATTCTTTGATGCTGATCTTCTTCCACTTACCATCTTCCTTGGATGCGATCACATCATCCTTTGGTTTGAACTTCTTCTCATAATACGGAAGGAGGTCAAAAATGCGTGTTACTTCCATACTAAACGGTTTATGTGGTGGTTATTCCCACGGTTGCTGGTACAATATTAGTAAAAAAAGCGGACAAGCGGACAAGCGGACAAGCGGACAAGCGGACAAGCGGACGAACCGATAACAAATCCTCTTCCTTCGTCCTTTGTCTCACGTCTCACGTCTCACGTCTCACGATCGTCGTGGCATTCGCCTGGGC
>JADHVQ010000071.1 GCA_016783905.1 Bacteroidales bacterium
CCGGATACCACTTTTTGCGAAAAAACCGGTTGCATGATCATGAGCGGCACAAAACAAAACATGATCCGTTTCATAAGAATTTCTTCTATAGTTACATCATCCAAAGACAAATATACATACTAAAAGAACAGTTTCAACTTTTTTATATGTTTTAATCTGGAAAAACAGGACGATCTCTTCTCTGATTCCTAAGGAACAAAACACAGTGAAATTATCCGAGAATCTGGTCATTCGATTCGATGAGCAGGGTTCCTGAGGCGGGGTATTCATAGGGGGGATTGTCAGGGTAATACGTGAATTCCGTCTCAACCATCAGTGTATAGGAAAAGGAGATCTCCGTTTTCCCTCCATCAAGGTTACGGGATTTTATATCATCTATCCGGAAGGAGACATGGCCCATGTGACCGCTACCACCACTCTGAAACCCTAACTTTTCTGTTCTTTGAATCCGGGTTTCGACAATTTCTTTGATCTTTTCGTCGCTCAGCATGGAATTATTCATATTTTACGGTACCACATGGCGTTAGAATAGATTCATCGAAACCTCCTCCATCCCGTCGATGTAAAAAAACCTGCCCGATCCCATTACGTCATAATGAATAAAGAAGAACCTTGTGAAGGTGATTTTTTCAGGAGAGTGATCGACACTCTTCAGTTTTGCTTTCAACGTCTCCGGATCGGTTTCCGAAACGATGGTTCCAATCCGTTCCCCTATCTCCATCAGCATTAATTCGGCGGATGAAGGCCTGTACTCCTTTTCCCGGGCGCCAAGCACCAGATTTCCATCTACCCATTCTCCGGGATGCAGCTTTGTCTGCTTTTTGAATTGGTTATACAGTGCAATCAGGTTGGACAGGTTGGACAAGTTTGACGGAGGAATTTGTGCCAGGTCGCCGAGCAGGGAGGGCATGTAATCGAGCATGGTATCCGGCGTATCTTTGGGCTGATAATCGGGGAAGAGCTCGTCAGGGTAATCTTCAGGTGGGCCCGGTTTGATCCAGTTGGTACTGATTGCTCCCCTGTCGGGTACCTGGTGCAGTAAAATCATCTTTCGCGGGAATTCCATCCTTACGTCATCGGGGGAGAGAAATCCCGTGCCGGGAGTCGCCACTGAGACCTCCATGTAAAACGGATACTCCTTCAGGGAGATGATCTGCATCCCCCCGGGTGAGGTGACTCCATCCTCTTCCCGGATCAGTTTTTGCGTCTCTTCATACTCCAATAGCTGATGCATCATATTCGCCAGATCTGTGATGGTATCCATCTCCCCTTCCGAGAGCATGGGCGCCATGTCAACCAGGTAGACGACCGACTTTGGGGTGACTGTTACCAGCTGCTCGGTCGGGATCCGGGCATCATGGTCCGATGTTGTCCTGAATGTGAGATCCTGCCAGGGGAGGTAGAGATATGTGAGAAAGAGTTTACTGGTGCTCCGGGAGACCAGGTCCACAAAAAGACCCTCTCCCTCTCCATGCAGGAATAGATTGACCCGGTCCAGCTTCCCCCAGTGGGTCTTTGCTTCGATCTCACCCGCGAAATGCCGGAAGAGATAGAGCTTCAGATCCAGAATAGGAAAGGTGAATAGACCCAAATCGAAGGGTTCCACAATAATTTTTCCGGATTTATCGATCGCTCCCCAGCGGGCCTCTTTCCAAAGAGTATGCTCTCCATCCTGTTCAAGGATCCCCTCTGCACAGATGAGGGCCACGCCATCCTGAAAGGGATAGGCGCATTCAAATGAGGGGGCAATCACCACATTCCCTTCCAGGTCGGCATAACCGATCTTCCCGTTTTCCCGGATGCGGATCAGTCCCTCCGAAGGGTAGTCGGGACCGTTGTCAAAGGGAAATACCTCAAAGAGAAAGTTCCCATGTTTATCCACCGCTGCAAATCCCAGTTCGGGGATGTACCTGACGTCAAAATTATCGTAGGGGAAGATCACATCCGGGTTCTCCTCCTCGCCTTCGGATTGTGACCCGGATTCCAACTGGTCCACCCAGGCAGGTTTCCAATTCTGAACATATTTTACAATTCCATCCTGAATGACAACCTCCAGGTTGTGATCCGGGAACCAGAGGTGCCGGTACTGGGGCGATTGGCCCATATACTCACGGTAATTGAGCCCCAGGGCCCGCAGCACCTCAGGGAAGGAGCTGCCGTGGCCGATATCTAAATAGGTTGCTGTGTAGACCTCCTCCAGGTGGTTAAGCCGGAAGATCTGGTCTACCGTTTCATTCCGGTCAATCCAATAATCCTTCAGCAGAAGATGATAATGATGCCACCGGGAGTGGCCGATGGTGAAGACGATGTTAACCCTGACCTTATCCCCGGAAAACTCTTTCACCACGACATCAACCGGAGCCTCCACATCCACGTTGAACAGCGGATCGGGGGTAAACCGGTCCAGATACTCCTGCCGCTGCTCCTCCATCCAGGCATCCCGCTTGCTCAGAAGGGTCTGGTATGCCTCATGATTGATCTTTCCCCGGCTGTCCTTATCCAAAAAGAAGACCTCTCCCACGTTTGTGAGGATCTCATTCTTTACTCCGTTCGGATCTATGTGTTGCCCGATACTGACCGGGCTGAAAAGCTTTTCCTGTGACATACCGGTTTGTTTCGTTCCAATCATGAAAATAATAATGAAAAGCGCCGTATGTAAACAGGCCTTTGTGTTTGTATAAAGCTGTCTCATTAGGGCAGTACGGTCAGCTTGTTTTTCGTCACTTTGCCGGTGTTATCGATCTCGATTTCAACCGTATAGTATTTCTGGCACAGACTCAGGTCGGGCATCAGCCAGGAACGAAAATACGCTTTGTAAGATGCCCCTGTGGAAAGGTCAACTCCCTTTTTCAGAGTCATTCCCGGTTGATCAGACCACACAATATAGGAAACACTGACAAAGTCCCCTAATTGCTTGGAGTCCGATGATTTTACCTCGATTCCCGTTGGTGTATTTACATAATAATATGCTAGTCGGGGATGATGATCATAACTATCCTCCACTAACACAGGTTGAGCGGGGGGAGGGATTGTCGCCGGGTACGGTGCCTCTACCTGGCCGGGTTCGTATTCACTACGATTAGGGTCTTTTCTTCTTACACCTTTTTTGATGAATGTGACGTGATTCCCGTCAATATTTATTACAGCGGTTCTTGCCACGTCCTGACCTTCATCCAGAATTTCGGCTGAAGGTTGCAATGTCGCCCGGACTTCAAAGCTGTATCCCACCATGACATCACGGGTTAACTTCTTATCCGCTCCAACGGGAAGTGTTTCTCCTTCAGCAATCATAGGTCCAAGGGGAGGATCGCCCGGGAGCATGGCCTGGCCATCTTTCGCAATATCCAGATTCACGCATTTGAGCTTGTCTTTCACCAGTGTTACCTCTTCTGACGTCGGATTGTATTGAACAAGGTCATCCACGATCGTGGTTCCATCTGTGACCGAAATGAACACCGGGTGTTCCAACATCTGGTAGATTGGAACTGAGATCTGGGGAGTCGAAAACGTCGAATCGCCTGTCTTCCAGGTGAACGAGAGAGGTTGCTCTTCCGGATCGACCGTGGAACCTGCATCAAGGTAAATCATATTGCCCGAGACTTCGCCTGTCACTTCAAGAACCGGCATGTGGTTAATGGTATAATTCAGATAGATCGGGCTTGCCACATTGTTCACAAATTCAATAATGATCTGAATATTGTCTGCAGGAATTGTCTCCGCATCCACTTCAATGTTGTATTCCCCCAGATCGTGTCTCATAGGATTATCATCCCGGATAAGTGATTGCATCTGTCCGCCAATGCTGATCTTTATATCGCTAACCTGAATATTGAACGAACTGTTGTAAGCAATGAGGAGTATCTGGTATCCCCAAATAACTGCCCCATTTTCAGGATATACCTGGATTCCGTAATCCGGAGCAGTCGGATCCTCTTCTTTTTTAAACCAGTTACACTGAATGGTGGAGACAGATAGGAAAACCAAGCCAACAAGGATGGCCTGTATGCTTTTCGAATTCATTTTCATGGCACCTGTTTTTTATTGATCAGATACAAATATAGCACATGACTAAAAGAAAATCAATTTTTCGGCGCCAGAAACCGGTTGTACAGTAAGAGGCCAATGATACTCAACACCCCGATCATGCTGAAGGTCAGCCAGAGCATGGAGGGCTGGTTGAGTTTGTCGATGAAGAGTACATAGAGCCAGGCGCCCAGGATTCCTCCCACTCCACTTCCGATCACCCCATAGAGAAAGGAATACCCCTGATACAACGCTTTTCTGTCGGGGGGAGCGATGATCCCGACATAGGAGATGAACTTCGGATGGGCGGTCATCTCCCCCAGGGTGAAGATAAACATCCCGGTCAGGAAGATCCAGGGACTCGGGGCAATGGCCAGGATTCCCATGCCTACTGAACCAATGGCGATCCCGATGATCATGGTTGGCAATGCTTTGGCTTTTCGCACCAGGGCAGAGACGAAGAGCTGCAACACGATGATCGCTCCTGCATTCATGGCGGTGACATGCTCCGCTTCGAATTTCCAGTCGGGATTGGAAACAAAGAGCGAGAGAAACGAATTTACGATCCGGTTCACCGGGGCCATGTTGATGTGTTCGGTGAGGTACCAGAGCACTGAATCATAGACCTGGAAGTACATGATCCAGAAGCCGGAATAGATGACGATCATCAGGATAAAGCGGTAATCCTTCAACACGGTAACCATTTCGGTGAAGATCTTAAGGATAGATTTCGATCCGGAGGCTGTCCCTTTTGGTTCCCTGAATACAAAGAAGTTCAGGAAGAGAAGCCAGCCGGTCCCGATGGCGGCCATGAAGAATATGTAGTTGTATGAGATGGATTTCATCCATGGCACCAGAATCAGTGGAAACAGAAAAGCGCCCAGGTTGATTGACCAGTAGTAGATCCCGAATCCCAGGGAAGAGTTGGAATCATCTGTAACACGGGCAATTGTTCCGGCAACCATGGGCTTGAAAAAGCCGGCGCCTATCGCAACCAGCAGGAGGCTCATGAATACCGTACCATAGGTATCCGAAAAACCGGTCAGAAAATATCCTGTACTCATACAGATGAAGGCAAAGAAGAGGACCTTCTTGTACCCCAGCCTGTCGCCAATTGCACCGGCCAGGATCGGAAGCAGATAAAGCAACGGGGTGATCACACTCTTGATCACACCTACACTCTCTTTGGAAAAAGCCAGTCCGCCACTATCTCTGGAAAGCACGAGGTAGACAGACAGCACCGACATCACGCCGTAGTAGGAACCCCGTTCAAAGAACTCCATCACGATCACCGTCCAGAAGTTCCTCGGGAAAGAGCTCATGCCCTTTTTCTTAACCGGTTCAGCCATAAGGAAAGTTGTTTAACAGGTTGCGAAAGTAGGGATTTTTAAATTTCTATCTTCGCAGAATATAATCTGTGCAATCTGCGTAATCTGTGGTGAAAAAATTGTCTGCAATAATCGATAATTTCTGCATTGAAGGAACCCCCTCTGCCATTTCCACAATCGGTTCGGGGCATATAAACGACTCCTACCTGGTCGCCACATCCCCTGATGATGATCCGGACTATGTGCTTCAACGGATCAACCATCAAATCTTCAAGGACATTCCGGGATTGATGAATGACATTGAAATCGTGACGCGTTACATTCGTAACAAACTGAATGACATCGGAGACAAACATCAAGGACTGCAGGTATTAGAACTTGTTCCCACTTGCGAAGGAAAGCTATGCTATGCAGCCACAGTTACGACCGGGTTCCGGGGCCGGCGTTTGCCTGCGAAGGAGGACGGGCATTCGGTTTGTTTCAGCAGTTGACTGCCGGGTTGGATCCGCAATCCCTGTATGTAACCATCCACCGGTTGATGGAGAGCGGCCAGCTTCCGGTTCGGATTACCCACAACGATACCAAATTCAATTCAACGGGGACATCTATTTTAAAATCCATCATCCCGGGCATAACCTGCATCGGGCCATGGTGCAGTTCAAGTTACTGGAGAGCATGGAGAGGCAGTTTGACAGGATGAGGGGGATTGTGGATGAAATGGGGAGTTGGTGAGTTGGTGAAATAGGGGACCGAAACAGTGAAATCAGTACCTTTGTGATCTGTTAAAATCCCATATTCCAATGAAAAAAGTTCTTCTTGTTGCCATTTTTATCAGCATTTCTTTTGTTTCTGTCGCAGTTGTTTTCGCTGGCAATCAACAGGAAGCACAGCTTTCTTTAGTCCCGAAACCTATATCTGTCAAACTGAAACCAGGATCCTTTCAGATCAATGAACAAACCATGATCATGGTTGCGGAACGCGACATCGACCTGAAAAACGTAGCCATTCTCTTTGCCGAGCAGCTCAGGCTGGCCGGAGGACCGTTTTTACGGGTTCAACCACTGCTGGATGAAACAAACGACGGGAGCCCGATCATCTTTGCCTATGCCAGAAAAAAAGAGAGCCGCCCCACTGAGGGTTACCGGCTTACCGTAAATCCCAACGGGATCCTCCTGACCGGCAACTCGGGCGCCGGCCTGTTTTACGGAATGCATACACTCTTGCAGCTGCTTCCACCTGAAGTGTGCAAGATCTCTAAACCAGAGGAGGGCAAAAGCTGGGAGGTTCCCTGTGTCGACATCAAAGACGAGCCCCGTTTTCCCTATCGTGGCATGCACCTGGATGTATCCCGTCATTTTTTCCTAAAAGAGTTCATTCTCCGTTACATTGATCTTCTGGCGATGTACAAGATGAACATCTTTCACTGGCACCTCACCGATGACAACGGCTGGCGGATCGAGATCAGGAAGTATCCGAAACTTACGGAAGTAAGCGCCTGGCGCGTCGATCGCGAAGCGCTCCCATGGCGGGAACGATCTCCTCAGCAATCCGGCGAGAAGGCTACATATGGTGGTTTTTATACGCAAGATGACATCCGCGAGATTGTTCAGTATGCTGCTCAGCGGTACATCACCATCATTCCTGAGATCGAGATGCCGGCTCATACCGTTGAAGTACTGGCCGCCTACCCGCACCTCTCCTGCACCGGTGGTCCCTTTACTGTGCCACCCGGTAGTTACTGGCCAAACAGCGATATCTTCTGTGCCGGTAACGACTCTGTCTTCACTTTTCTTGAGGATGTCCTGACGGAGGTGATGGAACTTTTCCCTTCAGAATACATCCATGTGGGTGGCGATGAAGCGACCAAAACGCGCTGGAAGGCATGTATGAAATGCCAGCAAAGGATGAAGGATGAAGGGCTGAAGGATGAAAATGAACTGCAGAGTTATTTCATCAAACGGATGGAGAAGTTCATCAACTCCAGGGGGAAAAAGCTGATCGGGTGGGATGAGATCCTCGAAGGAGGACTGGCCCCGGAGGCCACAGTAATGTCCTGGCGAGGTATGGAGGGCGGAATTACTGCAGCCAGGCAGGGTCACGATGTGATCATGACCCCAACCTCACATTGTTATTTCGACTACTACCAGGCAAATCCGGAATTTGAACCTGAAGCCATCGGTGGGTTCACCACCCTGAAGAAGGTCTACTCCTTTGAACCTATTCCGGAAGAACTCACTCCGGAAGAGGGCAAGCATATCCTGGGCGCCCAGGGTAATGTTTGGACCGAATTCATTCCCACTCCTGCACATGCCGAGTACATGGCCATGCCCCGGATGATCGCTATCGCGGAGATCGACTGGTCTCCGGCAAAGCTCCGGAACTGGGACGATTTCCGGCAACGGCTGGAAGCTCAGTATAAAAGGCTGGAATATATGGGTGTGAATTTCTCGAGAGGTTCCTTCAAGGCCGACATCCAGACCCGGTACGATCATAAAACCGGAAAGATCGAGGTAATTCTCTCTTCGGAACAACCCGGGATCCCTATCCGGTATACCACCAACGGGAACGAGCCAACTTCCACATCCTCCCTGTATACCGAAGCCTTTGAGATCTCAGCCAACGCTTACATCAAAGCCGGACTTTTTGTTGATGGAAAGCTACAGGAGAAAGCCACGGAGATGCCCATCATCTTTCACCATGCAACAGGCAAACCGGTGGAGTACATGGAATCGTGGTCAAACCGGTATCCGGCATCCGGCATCGGTTCTCTCACTGACGGAATCCGAGGCACCACAAACCACCGTGATGGCCGCTGGCAGGGATTTTTGGGGAAGGATGTGGAAATGGTCATTGACCTGGGCAGGGAGATGCCGGTCCGGTCTGTTTCAACCACCTTCCTGCAGAACAGCCACAGCTGGATCTTTGCCCCGTTAATCGTGGAGTTTTCTCTCTCCTCCAACGGAAAAAAATGGCATTCGATCTATGAAAAGCGAAGCCCACTTCCCGAAAAGCCAGAAGGAGCACTCATTCAGCCTTTTTCGAACGCCTACCCGCTGGATTCCAAAGCACGGTATGTTAAGGTCAAAGCTTTCCCGAGGGGAGACTGCCCCGACTGGCACGAAGGGAAAGGGGAGAAATGCTGGGTGTTCATTGACGAGATCGTCGTTTACTGAAAAACTATAGCACGCGGAATACGCTGATAGACGCGGATTCACGCTGATCTATTTCGGTTTTATCCGTGGAGATCCGCCCTGAAATCTGCGTTATCCGCGTGCTTTTCTTAGTTTTTGAAAAATTTCTTGACCACTGCTGCTGATGTTCCCGTGAGTTTCAGGATATAGAGCCCCGGCTGGAAACCGGTCACATTCACCTTCGTGCTACCATTTCTGACTTTTTCTTCATGCACTTTCCGGCCATCCGGGCGATAGATCTCCAGGGAAAAAAGGGCATTTTCCTCTCCCGGAATCGACAGAAACAGCCGCTCCCGAACCGGGTTCGGATAGATCAAGATGCCTGAAAGTTCATCCTCTTCCATACCAAGCGGCGCTGCGGTTGCCGTGTTGGAAATCACAGAAGCGTACTCACTGCTTTTGGTCGGATTGCAGGGTTCAGGACGAACCACCTCGATGAAGTATGTCGCCAACCCGCTGGTGGTGTAGAGATCAGTATAGGAATCGACATTGCTGGCCACCGAATCGAGCACCAACCAGGAGCCGTCGCCCAGTTTCCGGTGAATCCTGTAGGTCAGATACTCAAATCCTTCATAGGGGTTCCAGATCAGGTTAAATCCATAGATTCCCGGGTTGATATTCAGGTGAACCGTTTTATGATGAGGGCATTTTTCAAATTCGTTCCCTGCAGTATCGGTCACTGAAAGCTTGTACTTGTCGGATTTCACCAGGGGATCTGAAGTCAGATCCAGGTATACACTCAGCTGATTGTACGGAACCTCCCCAATTTTTTCATAGTGATTCTGCTGATAGGTTTCGCGGTAAACATTGAAATGGGAAGCGTGGTTGCTTTCGATTTTGTTCCAGATGATCAGGTTTTTCTGTGCAGCGGTATCATAGGTCACCATGCAGATGTGCTGGAATACGGCGCCGCCTGAGATCGTCACGATGGCGACTCCCTCCATCTCGCGGATGCAGTCGCTGCCGTCAATCTTTGCCACGCAATCGTATGTTCCGGGTTCGGTCTGCAGTCCGAATTCAAGCGGATTCCCGGTTCCAACCTTATTGTTCCCGGTATAGGTCCCATTTCGCCTGAGTTTATAAATTACGCCCGATTGGGAACCGCTCAAACCCACCGGAACGCCAACGCCACCGGCCGGATAACTTCCCCCGCCGGTCATATGAAAGAGGGCGGGAAACTCCACAATCAGGATTGTCCGGCTATGTGTGCAGGTTTGTGCCTCATGATGCACCGTTAAATTCACCTGCTTCTCGCCTGTAGTAAGCCATTTCACCCAGATGGGACCCTGTCCCGAACCCTCGAGGATGACCGCCCCATCGAAATCCCAGATGTAGTTGGCATTCTCCGGGGCATTGCCCGTATAGGTGATTTTGACATGCTGTTCCAGGCAGGCTATTTGAGCCATATTGAAGGTACAGGTCAGGTTTTGTGCCCGGATGCTGGTGGTCAGCATCAGTGTAAGGTACAATCCACCAAACAGGGTGATCAAAAACCGAAACGTTGTTTTCATGGTGATTTGATTTAAGTGTCTAAAAATAAAGGACAATGGAACAGCATAAAAGTTGCTTCCCGGAAAGTTATAAACCGTAACGTGTTAGGAAGAAGCCTTTGGATGGGTCAGCAAGCGATTTGCTACGGAGTTACACAGTCATAATATCCTTCTCTTTGGTTTCGAGAAGTGTGTCCAGCTGGGAGATGTATTCGTCGGTCAACTTTTGAATTTCAGCTTCGAGTTTGGTCACCTCATCTTCGGGAGTTCCATCCTTTTTCAGCTGTTTGGCTGTATCGTTTGCAGATCTGCGGATATTACGGATGCTGATTTTTGCATTTTCCACGTCCATTTTGGCCTTTTTCACCATCTCCCGGCGCCGTTCTTCTGTAAGTGGAGGGACAATGATCCGAAGGATCTCCCCTTCATTTTTCGGGTTGAATCCCAGGTTTGCCGCCAAGATGGCTTTCTCTAAAAGTCCCAGAACACTTTTGTCCCAGGGTTGGACAATGATCTGGCGAGCGTCAGGCGTGCTGATATTCGCCGTTTGTTCGATGGGTGTCATCACCCCGTAATAGTCGATCTTCACACCCTCAAGCATCATCGGGCTTGCTTTCCCGGCACGGATTTTTTGGAACTCCTTTTCCAGATGGGAGATGGCCAGCTGCATCCCTTCGCGGGCCTCTTCCAGGGTAAATTCGGTTTCCTCATTCATAATGGTTTTACGTTTGGTGGTGTTACAAAAATAAATATTTTTGCCAAACGAACCATCTATCCGGTTCCGCTAATACTTCTCTATGACTGATACGGTTGTGCTTGGTGTCGATATCGGTGGAAGCCACATCACTGCGATGGGTGTGGACCTCTATAAAAAAATCCTGCTTCATTCGTTGATCAGCCGCAGGCACGTAGACTGTCACGATACAGCTGACTGCATCCTGAACAACTGGACAGAATCGCTCCGGGAGGTGATCTCACAGATTCCCGGTGGATCTCTCCGTGGGATTGGATTTGCCATGCCCGGGCCTTTTGATTATCCCGCCGGGGTAGCTCGTTTCAAAGGGGTGAAGAAATACGACAACCTGAACAATGTCAATGTAGGCGAGGAGATTTATAAACGGCTGGACCTACCCCGGCAGGTTCCCATCCGGTTTCTCAACGATGCCACCTGTTTTGCTATCGGAGAGGCCTGGATGGGATCCGCTTCCAGTTACCGCCGCAGTGTGGCTATTACCCTGGGAACCGGCTTTGGCTCGGCATTCCTGGATGATGGCATTCCGGTTGAGGAGGGGGACGAGGTTCCGGAAAGCGGATGCGTATATCACCTTCCCTTCGGCAGCAGCAATGCCGATGACCATTTTTCATCCCGTTGGTTCAAAAGGATCTATGAGGAGCGGTTTCACAGAGATAGCGGCGGGGTTAAAGAGATGTCAGAAGAGGCTAAAAATAATCCTGAAGTACAGGCAATATTTACTGAGTTCGGACAGAACCTGGGGAACTTCATGGCCCCCTGGCTGGTTCGTTTCCGTGCAGGATGCCTGACCATTGGAGGTAACATCTCCCGCGGGTACGATCTCTTTGAAAAACCTTTCAGGGAGGCTTTACGGTCTCATAATTGCGACACAGAGATCCTCCTCTCTTTGCTGGGTGAGTGTGCTGCGATCGCGGGCAGCGCCAGGCTGACCGACGATGCCTTCTATTCGAAATTACCCTTCATCTCCAACAAATAACACCCTTTATGGAAACCAACAAACTCAGGTACTCCCACCTGCTCCCTGTGTTGATGTCGTTCTTTGTTATGAGTTTTGTTGATCTGGTCGGGATTGGCGTCGACCGCGTTAGCAAAGACATGGATCTCAACGCTACCATGGGTCAGCTGATCCCCTCTGCTGCGTTTCTCTGGTTCCTGCTGCTTTCCGTCCCTACAGGAATTATCCAGGCACGGATCGGCAAGCGCCATATGCTTAACATCGGGATGGGGATCACCGCTCTCGGGATGCTTCTCCCCTTCTTTGTCTATTCTTTTGAGACTGTCCTGGCCGGATTTGCCCTGTTAGGGATCGGCAATACCATCGTACAGGTATCAGCCAATCCATTGCTTGTGGATGTAGTGCCGGGGAACCGGGTTTCCAGTTTCATGAGCTTTTCCCAGTTCATCAAAGCGATTGGTTCGATGATCGGAGCCCCGCTGGCAGCCTTGTTTGCCATCCAGTTTGGCGACTGGAAGCTGATCTTTCTGGTCTTCGGGATCGTCTCCATCCTCTCCGTCCTGTGGCTTGGAGCAGTGAAAATAGATGAACGGGTGGTGGAGGGACAGAAAGTGACGTTTGCTACCGCATTCAAACTCCTGGGCAACAGTTTTATTTTCCTGATGGTGTTATCGATCTTTGTGGTGGTGGGAGTGGATGTTGGTTTCAACTCCAATTCGGGTCAATTCCTGATCAAGCATTTCGGAATGGAAGAGGTTGCTGCCGAGTCGGGCCGTAGCGTCTATTTCTTCGGTCGTATGCTTGGAACCTTCCTGGGTGCGATCTTGCTAACCAGGCTCTCCCCCCGGAAATTCTTCGTATGGACCTCTATCCTCGGCATCATTGCCCTGCTGATCATCCTCTTCTCCCACGCTCATTTCATGGCATGGATCCTTGTATTTATCATCGGCCTGGCTGTGGCCAATATCTGGCCGCTGGTATTCTCCATCACCGTGGAGAAATACCCCACCCGCACCAACGAGATCTCCGGACTGATGATGATGGCGATTTGCGGCGGCGCCGTAATCCCATTGCTGATGGGCTGGGTGACCGACTTGAGCAGCGCTGCTGCCGGCATTTGGGTGCTGATTGGCTGTATGGTGTATCTGCTGGGAGTGGCGGTGTACAGCTTGAGGAGGTGAACATTTTCTTACCCACCCCAACACATATAACCTTTTCCTTCCACCTCCGATTAATGTTTGAATAATTTGCGAAAAAGTAATATATTTATTACTTTTGTGATGAAATCAAGCGAACTGATCAGGTTGTTGCTTAAGGACGGTTGGATTATCAAAT
>JADHVQ010000012.1 GCA_016783905.1 Bacteroidales bacterium
GAAATTTCTGTGATTGCTTATCACCTATCCCACAATCGATTAAAAACTTCCTGTCACCCATATCAATGAGCAAACAGCGCATGGACCAATTACAGAGGTTATTCTCATCGGATGGGTATAGCTTGTTCCAGATCACTTTGGGTACCACACCGAACATGGCACCGCCATCGAGTTTAAGGTTTCCGGTATTTATTGAATATAGTTTCATGAAAAGTTAGATCACCATTTCACCATCTCACCATTTCACCATCTCATTACTTGTATTCCGACACCTCGATCTCGCCTTTAATCACGCGAAGGGCATTGGAGGCCATGGCCTGGATTTCGTTATCTCCGGCAAAGACGATGACCTGGCCGAGCCGGCTTACATGATCACGGATGAAGTTGACCACAAATTCGGAGTAAGCCAGATCGCCTGTCAGTAGAATGGCATCTACTTCACCTTTCAGGGCAACAAACATTTCGCCAATGGATTTCGAAACCTGGTAGGCCATCGCTCCGATGATTATTGTGGCATGTTTGTCCCCATCTTTGATTCTGTTTTCGATCTCTGTGATATCGGTCGTACCCAGGTGGGCGTTGATTCCACCCAGGTGTGTCAGTAAAGCAAACACCTCTTCTCTGCTTTTTTGCCCCTCGGTACACATCTTTACGACATCGCCAAGAGGAAGGCTGCCACAACGTATCATTGAAAATGGACCATCGCCTTCAAATCCCTGGTTGACATCGATGACTTTCCCCTTGCAATGTGCGCCAACGGTAGTCCCATTACCCATATGAGCAACAATCAGGTTCAGCTCGTGGTAGTTTTTCTTTAGGCTCTCAGCATATACCTTGGCAACTGCTTTCTGGTTGAGGGCATGAAAGATCGATTTACGCTCCACACCTGGAACGCCCGTTATCCGGGCAACATCCTGCATCTCATCCACCACAGTGGGATCGGCAATCAGTGCACGGGCTCCCTCAATCTGGTCAGCAACCGCATCCGCCACCAGCCCTCCTAAGTTGATGATATCGGTTCCAATCGGACTATTCCTCAGATCCTCGCGAAGAGGTTCATTCACCTCATAAATTCCAGAATGCACCGGCTTGATCAGGCCACCACGGGAGATCACAACCTTCACCTCACTCAGGTCAAAATGGTTGTTTTGCAATTCTTTGAAAACGATATCACGCCGGAAATTGATCTGATCGTAAATGGTGCTGAACTCTTCGAGTTCCTCCGAAGAGTGCCTTCTGTTATTGATATAGAGCAACTTAAAATTATCAAAGACAGCAATCTGTGTCACCTTGTCCTTTGGATTGACAACCAAAATATTGAAGGTCATAATTCCATTATTTACGGGTTACATACTTCTTCTGTATTGTCCGCCCACATTAAATAACGCATGGGTGATCTGGCCGATGGAGCAGATTTTGGAGGCCTCCATCAGGCTCTCAAAGATATTCAAATTCTGGGTGGTGGTATGTTGCAGATCATGCAATGCCTTCACAGACTCCTTTTTCCAGGTTTTGTGAAGCTGTTTGAGCATATCGATCTGATATTGCTTCTCCTCTTCTGTTGAGCGGATAACCTCTCCCGGTAATACGGTCGGGGAACCTTTGCTGGAGAGGAACGTGTTTACCCCCATGATTGGCAGCTTCCCTGTGTTTTTCATCATCTCGTAGTAGAGTGACTCTTCCTGGATTTTGCTGCGCTGGTACATGGTCTCCATGGCACCCAGTACGCCACCTCTCTCTGACAATCTTTCAAATTCCAACATCACCGCTTCCTCTACCAGGTCGGTCAACTCTTCAATAATGAACGATCCTTGCAAAGGATTCTGGTTTTTTGTTAATCCAAGTTCGTGATTGATGATCATCTGGATGGCCATTGCACGGCGGACAGATTCTTCAGTTGGAGTGGTGATGGCTTCATCATATGCATTGGTATGCAAGGAGTTGCAATTATCATAGATGGCATACAAGGCCTGCAGGGTTGTCCTGATGTCGTTGAAGTCAATCTCCTGGGCATGCAACGACCTTCCGGAAGTCTGAATATGATATTTCAGCATCTGTGACCTGGCGTTTGCTTTGTACAGGTATTTCATCGCCTTGGCCCAGATCAGTCTCGCCACCCTTCCAATCACTGAATATTCCGGATCGATCCCGTTAGAGAAGAAGAAGGAGAGGTTGGGCGCAAACTTATTTACATCCATCCCCCTGGAGGCATAGTACTCCACATAGGTAAATCCATTGGAGAGGGTGAGAGCAAGCTGGGTGATCGGGTTAGCTCCCGCTTCCGCAATGTGGTAACCGGAGATGGAGACGGAATAGAAGTTCCTGACGTTATTATAAATAAAGTATTCCTGGATATCCCCCATCATCTTCAGGGCAAAATCGGTAGAGAAGATGCAGGTGTTTTGCGCCTGATCCTCTTTCAGGATGTCGGCCTGTACGGTTCCCCGTACCTGGCACAAGGTGTCCTGTTTAATTTTCTCATAGACATCCCCAGGCAAAATCCTGTCGCCCGTAACTCCCAACAGCATCAGTCCCAGCCCGTTATTGCCCCGGGGAAGGGTTCCCTGATAAGCAGGACGTTTGGTTCCTTTTTTCCGGTAAATCGCTTCGATCTTTTTCTCAACCTCTTCTTCCAGACCTTGTTCCCGGATGTATTTCTCGCATTGCTGATCGATGGCTGTATTCATGAAATAGCCTACCATGGCCGGTGCCGGTCCATTGATCGTCATGGAAACCGAGGTGTTGGGATTAAGCAAATCGAACCCGGAGTAAAGTTTCTTTGAGTCGTCGAGACAGGCAATCGAAACGCCTGAATTACCTATTTTTCCATAAATATCAGGCCGGAGACCGGGGTCAAATCCATAGAGTGTAACGGAGTCATAGGCTGTAGAGAGGCGGACAAAAGGCATCCCGCGGGAGACATAGTGGAACCGTTTGTTGGTTCGCTCCGGCCCCCCTTCACCAGCAAACATCCGGGTAGGATCTTCGCTGGTCCGTTTAAAGGGAAATACGCCTGCCGCATAGGGAAATTCACCCGGTACATTTTCTCGCAAATTCCATATCAGGATATCTCCCCACCCCTTGTATTTAGGCATGGAAATCTTGGGGATCTTCAGGTGGGATAACGACTCGGTATATGTTTCCACCTTGATCTCCTTATCCCTAACCTTATAAACAAAGGCCTCCTTCTTTAAATTCCGGATTTTCTCCGGCCATTGCTTCAGGATCTCCTGGTTGGCAGGATCAAGTTCCTTCCGTGTTTTCTTATAGATCTTTTCCAGCTCTCTGATGGCAGCCTTTTGGCCCGTAGATTCTTTCGGGGAGGAGGAGTCCTTTGTTTTTCTGAGTGTTTCCAGCGCTTTATGGATGGCATATAACCGCTGGGCTACTTCCGACTGCTCTTCCGACCACCGGTTGTAATCCCTTATTGTCTCGGCAATTTCAGCCATGTAGCGGGTACGGGATGGCGGAATGATGAAGATCTTCTCCTCCATCTCATTTTTTCCCTGAAACCGGCTGGAAAAGGTCACTCCGGTTTTTTCCGTGATGGTTGAGATGATTGCCTGATAGAGTTTGTTCACACCGGGGTCGTTGAACTGGGAAGCCACCGTGCCACAGACAGGCATCAGATCCAGATCATCATGGAAGCGATTATGATTCCGTTGATATTGTTTTCTCACATCCCGCAATGCATCCTGGGCTCCCCTTTTGTCGAATTTATTGATTGCGATCAGGTCGGCGAAGTCGAGCATGTCGATCTTTTCAAGCTGGCTGGCCGCACCGAACTCAGGAGTCATCACATAGAGTGTCAGGTCACTGTGGTCTACGATTTCGGTATCGGATTGTCCGATACCTGATGTCTCCACGATGATCAGGTCATACCCGGCTGCTTTGGTGATGGTGATCGCATCTTTTACATATTTTGAGAGGGCCAGGTTGGATTGCCGGGTGGCCAGGGAGCGCATGTATACCCTCGGATCGCTGATGGCATTCATCCGTATCCGGTCTCCCAGTAAAGCTCCTCCGGTCTTTCGTTTGGTTGGGTCAACCGAGATGATGGCGATGGTTTTGTCAGGAAGGTCATTCAGGTACCTCCTGACAATCTCATCCACCATGCTTGATTTTCCAGCTCCCCCGGTTCCGGTGATTCCAAGGATCGGCACGTTGTTTTTCCGGGCTTTGGCTTCCAGCTTTCCCAGCAGAGGCTGAGCCCTTTCCGGATCATTCTCGGCCAGGGTGATTAGCCGGGAGATCATTTTCTGGTCTTTGGTTTCAACCTTATCAGGGGCAAACTTTTCCAGGTTGTTCAGTGGAAAATCACACTTTTTAAGCACATCATTGATCATGCCCTGCAGGCTAAGTTCCCTGCCATCATCAGGAGAGTAGATCCGGGTGATGCCATATTCATGAAGTTCTTTGATCTCTTCGGGAAGGATAACGCCTCCGCCCCCTCCGAAGATCAGGATATGCCCGCATCCCCCTTTGTGCAGGAGATCGTACATGTATTTAAAGAACTCCATATGGCCTCCCTGGTAGGAGGTTATTGCCACCGCATGAGCATCTTCCTGGATGGCACAATCAACGATCTCCTGCACGGCCCGGTTGTGTCCGAGATGGATCACCTCCGCCCCGCTGGCTTGCAGGATACGGCGCATGATATTAATGGCTGCATCGTGGCCGTCAAATAGAGATGCAGCCGTAACGATGCGAATGTGGTTTTTCGGTTTATACGGTTTAGGTATTTTCATTGAACAGGGTAGACTTAGTCGTTCATGATCGCCCGTGAGATGATGATTTGCTGGATCTCACTGGTTCCTTCGTAGATCTGAGTCAGCTTGGCTTCACGCATGAGCCGTTCCACATGATACTCTTTCACATAACCATACCCTCCATGGATCTGGACTGCTTCTGTGGTGACATACATGGCGGTTTCGGCAGCCCAGTATTTGGCCATGGCGCTGATAGTCCCGTAAGGCAGCTTCTGGTCTTTTAACCAGGCTGATTTCAGTGTGAAAAACCGTGCTGCTTCGATCCTTGTATGCATCTCTGCCAGCTTGAACCCAATTGCCTGGTGGTTGATGATCTCTGTGCCAAATGCTTTCCGTTCTTTGGCATACTGCAAGGCACGTTCATACGCTCCCTGGGCAATACCCAATGCTTGAGCAGCAATTCCGATTCTGCCTCCTTCAAGGGTCTTCATAGCCGCTTTAAATCCGAAGCCATCCTCTCCGATCCGGTTCTCCTTGGGAACTTTCACATCGTTGAACATCACTGAATGGGTATCAGAACTACGCATTCCCATCTTATCTTCATGCGGCCCGAGCGAGATGCCAGGAGAATTCTTCTCCACGATCAGCGCATTGATTCCTTTATGGCCCTTCTCCGGATTGGTTTGTGCAATCACCACATAGGTAGAGGAGCAATTGGCATTGGTGATCCAGTTTTTTGTTCCGTTCACCAGGTAATGGTCTCCCATATCAATCGCAGTCGTACGCTGGGAAGATGCATCAGAACCGGCATCTGGCTCCGACAAAAGAAAAGCTCCTATATGTCTTCCGGAAGCAAGCGGCTTGAGATACTTTTCCTTTTGCTCTTCCGTGCCAAACTCTTCCAGTTCATAACAAACCAGGGAGTTATTCACCGAAACGATAACCCCAATGGATGCATCGACCTTCGACAACTCCTCCACGGCTAGAACATAGGAGATGGTGTCCATGCCTCCTCCGTCGTACTTGGGATCAACCATCATACCCATGAAGCCCAATTCGCTCAATGCCTTTACATGCTGTGTGGGGAATTCGCAAGTGGCGTCACGCTCCAGGACGTCTTTGATCAGCTCACGCTGGGCGTAATCCCTGGCAGCCTGCTGGATCATCTTTTGCTCTTCAGTTAATTCAAAATTCATTGGATCTGAAATTTAAAATTTGTTTCTCAAAAATACAGGTTTTATTCAAACAAAAAACATGTTATCAATACCAGAAAAGCAAAACCAATAAAAGAAATCCATATAAAGTTGCAGGCCTTCCAACGTTATGCAGGTGCAAAAGGTAGCTAAAACAGTAAGGTTTGTGAAAAATTCCTATTATTGCCTGTTAATTAAAAACAGATCATATGAAAAAGTATTTCGTGATTTTCCTGATTGTTGTTTTTAGCGTTACTGCCCTATTTTCACAAGATAAGGGAGAAAAGAAACCGTTGTTCGGAATAAAATTCTCCGGATTTGTAAAGACAGACATTTTCTTCGATTCCCGTCAAACCGTGGCAGCCCGTGAAGGGCACTTCCTGCTCTACCCGGAAAATGAAAAGCTGGATGCCGATGGGAAGGACATCAATGCCAAGTGGAACTCTAATATTCTCTCTATTCAAACCCGCCTGGCCGGCTCCATCTGGGGGCCAGATGCTCTTGGCGCCAAAACTTCAGCTTACATTGAAGCCGCGTTCTTTGGGAACATCAATCCTGCTATCAACACTTTCCGGCTTCGTCAGGCGTTCATTAAACTCAACTGGAAAACAACAGAGTTACTGGCCGGTCAGGCCTGGCATCCGATGTTTGTCACGGATTGTGCTCCGGCCACTGTTTCGTTCAATACAGGCGCCCCTTTTGTGGTCTTCTCCCGCAATCCGCAAGTCCGGATCATACAGCAGGTCGGTAATTTCAAGCTCCTCCTTACGGCCCTTGAACAGGTCGATTTTGTCAGCGACGGGCCTGATGGACCCAGTCCGAAATACCTCCGCAATTCGGTTCTGCCGGAACTGAACTTCCAGCTCCAGTATGGCAAATCCTGGGCTGATAAAGGAACTACCTTTCTCATCGGGGCCAGCATCAATTACCAGATGCTCACCCCGCGCTTGTTTACTACCGTTATTCTAAGTCCGGCCTACGATACGGTAATCAATGGAATCGTGCAGCATGTAAAGGAGATCTCTGAAACCTATAAAACCGATACAAAATCTACCGCGTTTGCTGCAAACTTTTTTACCAAGTTAAAACTTACACCGGTGACCATAAAACTAGGAGCTGAATGGGGTCAGAACAACAACGCCTATACCATGCTGGGAGGGTATGCCGTGCGCAGTATTACCGATACGGCCAAAGGCTTTGTAGATTATGCCAACGTCCAGTCCATAGCTCTCTGGGCCGAGGCACATACCAACGGGAAGAAATGGCGGCCGGGCCTTTTCGGCGCTTTCAGTAAAAACCTGGGAATCGGTGAAACAGTCATAGGGCCCTACTACGCGCGGGGCGCCAACATTGACTACCTCTGGAGGGTTTCTCCCAGACTGGAGTTCAATGTCCAACGGCTGCGGTTTGCCGGAGAGGTTGAATATACGGTGGCTGGTTATGGGGCCACCACTAGTAAAGGATACGTTTCAGCTCCCAAAGCCATGGGAAACCAGCGGTTCCTGCTGGCAGTGTTTTATTTCTTCTAATTCTACATCCCGTACATCTCAATAATCTCTTGCTTCGCTTTCCCAAGGATGTTGTACTTTTTTCCAACCTTGGAAAAGGCATCCAGCGCTTTCTCCAGATGATGGATCTCATGTCCTGCCGATATCTGTGTGCGGATACGGGCCTGCCCCTGAGGCACTACCGGAAAAAAGAATCCGATTGCATAGACCCCTTCCTGGTATAAGTCCCGGGAGACATCCTGTGATAATTTCGCATTGAAGAGCATCACCGGCACAATTGGTGTATCTCCTTCCTTGAGTACAAATCCTGCTTCCGTCAACCCTTTCCGCCAGAACTCCGTGTTGCTCTCCAGTTTGTCGCGTCGTTCAGTCGTTGCCGAAAGGATCTCCAGTACTTTGATCACTCCTGCAACCACCGGAGGGGCGATGGTATTGGAGAATAGATAGGGCCGGGCTTTTTGCCGGCACATCTCCACCAGCTCCTTACGACCTGAGACACATCCGCCGGATGCGCCTCCCAGTCCTTTCCCAAAGGTGGTGGTGATGATGTCCACTTTATCCATTACGCCATACTTTTCGTGTGTTCCCCGGCCGGTCTTGCCGATGAACCCGCTTGCATGCGAATCATCAACAAATAACAGCGCGTCGTACTTGTCACACAAAACGGCCATCTCATCCAGTTTGGCCGTATCGCCATCCATGGAGAACACCCCGTCGGTGATGACCATCTTAAGGCGGCGGTCATGATGCAACTGAAGCTTATTCTCCAGGTGAGCCATATCAGAGTGCTTGAAGGTGTCGTGCATCGCGCTGCATAACCGGATCCCGTCAATGATGGAAGCGTGGACCAACCGGTCGGAGATCATGACGTCATCCTTGGTAAGTATCGCTTCAAAAACACCAGCGTTGGCATCCATACAGGAGGGGAACAGGATGGTGTCTTCGGTACCAAGGAATTTGGAAACCATGTTTTCCAGTTGCCTGTGGATATCCTGGGTGCCGCAGATAAATCTGACGGATGACATCCCATAGCCGTGGGAATCCAATCCTTCGTGTGCTGCCTTTACCACATCGGGATGACTGGAAAGGCCCAGGTAATTGTTGGCACAGATGTTTATTACTTTTTTCAAAGAGGAACCTGTAGGAAATTCCACTTCAATGTCGGCCGCCTGTGGAGAGTGGATAACCCGCTCTTGCTTGAAGAGGCCGGCATCCTGAAGTCCGTAAAGGATGTCGTTGTACATCCCCCTGGTTTTATCTGAATACGCCATTGTAATCCTCCTGTTTGATTAGCCTATGCACTCCTTCACAAGTGCACAGATTTTATTGACCGAATCGAATGCTTCCGGTGTGGCTTTGTCGTCGGGAATCGAGATGTTGTATTTGTTCTCCAAAAACCTCTTTAACGAAACCATCGAGAATGAGTCGACAATACCTCCTGAAATCAGCGGGGTGTCTAAGGTTACTTCAGAATCGTCCTCAACATATTCGTCGATCACATACTCTTTTACAACTTCATACATGTCTTCCATGGCGGTGCTCTCCTTTTTTTAGTTCTGTTTACTATTTATGGTTAATTGTTTATTTTTTTACCCACCCCTTCCCCTCCCTATTGGTAGGGAGGGGGCCAGGGGGTGGGTATTTAATCGTCTTCCAGCGTTGAGATATCTCCGACCTCCTTCCCCCACTCTTTCGAATGAAGGATGCGCCGCATGATCTTGCCACTTCGGGTTTTGGGCAACGATTCCACAAACTCGATCTCCTGAGGCATCGCAAGGGGAGAGAGCTTTTTCCGGACAAAATTCATGATCTGAAGGTCCAACTCTTTACTCGCAGTGAACCCGGGTTTCAGGGTAACAAAAGCTTTGACCACCTCCATGTTCACAAAATCGGGTTTGCTGACCACAGCCGATTCGGCCACAGCTTCATGCTCCAACAAGGCCGATTCCACTTCAAACGGGCTGACCAGGTGGCCGCCTGTGTTGATCACATCGTCGTCGCGACCCACAAACCAAAAGTATCCTTCGTTGTCGATCGAGGAGCGGTCCCCCGGGATATACCAACCATTCACGAATTTCTTTTTATAGGTCTCTTCGTTGTTCCAGTAAGTACGCATCAGGGAGGGCCATCCGGGTTTGATGGCGATTAGTCCGATCTTGCCACTCTCTCCGAAAGGTTCAAAGGTCTTTGTATCAACCACCGTAGCTGTGATGCCGGGAAATGCTTTCCCCATCGAGCCCGGCTTGATCTTCATGTTGGGAAAGTTGGTGATGACGATGCATCCGGTTTCGGTTTGCCAGTAAGTATCCAGGAAAGGTTTCCCGAAGACCTTCTCCGACCAGATTACTGCTTCCGAATTCAACGGTTCTCCTACCGATGCCAAGTGACGCAGAGAAGAAAGATCGTACTTTTTCACCACCTCATCCCCGGCTTTCATCAAGGAACGGATAGCGGTTGGTGCCGAATACCAGACGGAGACTTTATGCTTTTCAATGAAGCGGTACCAGTTGTCGGCTGAAAATCCCGCATCGAAAACACACTGGGTGACGCCGTTACTGAAAGCGCCGATGATGCCGTAGGAGGTACCGGTAACCCAGCCGGGATCTGCGGTACACCAGTAGATGTCATCGTTGTGCAGGTCCAACACCCATTTGGTTGTGAGGTATTGTGCGATAAGCGAATAGTGAACATGCTTGACCCCTTTTGGCTGACCGGTGGTACCGGATGTGTAATGGAGTACGGAAGGGGATTCGGCATAGGTTGGGAAGATCTCAAAGTTGTCGATTTTGGAAGCCTCTTCCAGGCAGAAGGCAACTTCCCGTTCCTGCAATGGCTTGGAAGGATCGGCATCCACCACAATGATGTGTTCCAGCCAGGGCATCTTCTCCAGGATCTTCCGAACCTTGGGAACATGTTTCCGCTGTGTGATGATCGCCCTGGTCTGCGCATTTTCCAACCGGATAAACAACGATTCATCTCCGAAAGCGGAAAACAGCGGTTGTGCGATGGCGCCAATTTTCAAAACACCGAGAAAACCCAGGTATAGTTCGGGAATCTTATCCATGAAAAGGCACACCCGGTCTTCATTTTTGATTCCCAGTGACCGGAGAAAATCGCCGATGGTGTTGCTGGCTAACCGGATGTCGTTGTAGGTATACCGTTTCTCATTTCCAGTTGACCCCTCCCAGATCAGGGCCAGTTTATCCGCTTTTCCCATCTCACAAATCCGGTCGGAACAGTACCAACCAATGTTGATAGGGTCTCCCTCTTTGTAACCGAGTTCGTTTTCCGAGATTTTCCAGTCGAAATTTTTTACGCGTTCATCATACGATCCAATATGCGCCATAATCCTCTTAACTGTTTAGTACAACTTATACTATTTGTTTTTCCCTAATGACCTAATGACCTAATGACCTAATGACCTTTTTCCACAATCACCACTGCAGTAGCCAACTCCTTAAGATGCGATAAAGATACATGAATTTTCGAAATCTCCTCCTTCCCGCACCACTCTTTTGCCTTTCCGTAAACGTTGATTTCAGGCTTCCCCAGGGGATCGTGGGTAACTTCGATGTCCCCGAACCGGATGCCATAGCGCCACCCGGTCCCGATGGCCTTCAGGAATGACTCCTTAGCGGAAAACCGGGCGGCATAGTGCTGGTATTTGAATTTTTTGGATTCGCAATACTCTATTTCGTGCGGGGTGAAGATCTTGTCTCGGAACCCAATGTCACGTTCCATGACTTTCTGGATCCGTCCCACCTCAATGATATCTGTTCCTATCCCGAAAATCAAATTGCTCCGAGTTTTATTCCAAACATAGAAACACCTGTTTTCAACGGTTTTCCGGAGGGCAAAGGTAGGAAAAAAGATCTTATCTTTGGGCGATGGAAAACTTTGTAGCCTTTAATCCCACATCTCTCCATTTTGGCAGGCATATCCTGGAGGGACTTGCACCCACCGTCCGGCAATATGGGGATCGGGTATTGTTGGTTTATGGGAGAGGATCAGTGAAACGGTCGGGATTATACGACCGGATTTTACGCTCCCTGAAGGAAGCGGAGTTAGCACTCTTCGAATATGGGGGTATCCAGCCCAATCCGGTCATTGAAGATGTGGAAGCTGCTGCGGCCGTCGGGCGGGAACACCACGTGGAGGTTGTGCTGGCTGTTGGTGGCGGGAGTGTGATCGATTCGGCCAAGGCGATTGCCCTGACCATCCCTGTTTCCCATCCTGCCTGGGATTTCTTCACGGGAAAAACCACTCCGACAAAGGGACTTCCCCTCATCACGGTCCTCACCCTGGCAGCAACTGGATCGGAGATGAACTCCATCGCCGTAATATCGAATAAAGAGGCCTATTACAAAGCCCCTCTCCGCTCACCATTCGCGTTTCCGAAACACTCCTTCCTGGATCCGGAGGTAACCACCACGGTTCCCCGTGATTATACTGCTTATGGGGTAGCTGATCTCATAGCTCATTGCATGGAGGTCTGGTTTGGAGCCGGCGACTGCCCGATGAGCGACCGGCTGGTCCTCTCTATCATCAAAGAAGCCATGGAAGCAGGCCCATTACTGCTGACCGACCTCCGGAACTATGATCTCCGCTCCAGGATCATGTATGCTGCAACCCTGGCACTGAACGGGCTCACCACACAGGGGAAAGTCTCAGGCGACTGGTGCGTACACGTTGTTGGTCATGTTCTTTCCCTGCTCTATGATGTTCCTCACGGCGCCTCGTTGACGATCGTGTATCCTGCCTGGATGCATTTCTTCAAAGATCAGATAGGAGAGCGGATTGCCCTTCTGGGATCAGAGATGTTTGAAGAACGTTTGAACGTAGATGAAGCTATCAGTCGTATAGAGAACTTTTTCATTGCCCTGGGTTGTCCTGCCAAATTCCGTGACCTCGATATCCCGAACCTCTCTGTTGATGACATTTTGGAGGCAATGGAGATTGGAAAGGTAAACGGCATGCATCTGAAACTCAAGCCAGCCGATTACCCGAAGCTGGTGGAGATGTTCTTGTAAATCGGAAATTATTTGAGCGCTCTCAGATTTAATTTTCGCAGCAGCGGTGCCTTTTTCGCGATCATCCCCACCACCACCAGGGTCATCGATCCGCCGAAAATCACCGAGGGTATCAGCCCCATGATCTTTGCTGCCAGGCCCGATTCAAACGACCCGATCTCATTGGAGGAACCGATGAAGATGCTGTTGACTGACGCCACCCTGCCCCTCATCTCGTCAGGCGTTAGTAGCTGTAGCGTGGTGGCACGGATGATAACGCTTACGTTATCGAACACCCCACTCATGAAAAGCAGGAAGAGAGAGAGGTAGAAGTTTTTCGATACAGCAAAGCAGATGATGCTGAGACCGAAACCGGCAACCGAGATGAAAAGCCACCGTCCGGCATGGGTGGCAGGAGGCTTGTATGCCAGAATCAACGACATGATCACGGCACCGAGCATGGGAGCAGCACGCAGGAAGCCCAAACCCTGAGGGCCGACAAACAGGATTTCGGCTGCAAAAATGGGAAGCATCGCTACCGCTCCGCCGAAAAGCACTGCAAACATATCGAGCGACATGGTCCCCAGTAGAATCTGATTCCTGAAAACAAACCGTATTCCGGAGGAGAGTCGTTGCCAGATGTTCTCGGTCATCAGGATTTCCGGATTCTGGTATCGTTTCACCACCAGTAACAGGCCTAATGCCACGATTACAAAACCCACAACGATCAGGTAGGCAACCTGGACACCAAAAAAACCATAGATCAACCCTCCGATAGCCGGACCTGAAATGGCGGCAATATGCCATGCCGTACTATTCCAGGTAGAGGAGTTGGTATAGAGATGCCGTGGGACCAGCTGCGTCATAAGGGCGATCGTTGAAGGGTACAGGAACGCCCGGACGATCCCGGTAAGTGCCACTACGAAATAGATGGGAAATACACCCAGTGCCATATAAGCCATCACCTCATTGTAGCTAAAGACAAAGAGCAACAATGTCCCAAGTAGAAATAACAGCGAAAACCAGGTGATGATCCGTTGCCGGTTATAGCGATCGGCAACGTGCCCGGAATAGAGAGCCACCGAGATAAACGGCAATGCTTCGGCTAGACCGATCAGTCCAAGAGCGAGGGGATCATGCGTTAGCTCATACATTTGCCAACCCACAATCAGGCCCTGCATCTGAAAAGCAAACGTAATGAAAAAACGGTAACTGATAAAAAGGCGAAAGTCCCTGACTTTCAGGACAGCATAGGCATCGTGTTTCTCGCCTGGTTCTGCCATTTTCTAAGCCCCTCTCCTTGAGGAGAGGGGTTGGGGTGAGGTACTAATCCTCGTCCTGCTCCTCCTCTTCGTATGCTTTCAGCAATTTATCCTGAACATCGGCAGGAACCTGCACATACTCGGCAAACTTCATATTGTATGTGGCCCGGCCGCTCGTCAGCGAGCTGAGTGCCGTGGAGTACCGGTTCATTTCGGCGAGAGGAACTTTGGCTTTGATCTTCTGGTAATTTCCTTCACTATCCATCCCCATGATCAGGGCACGCCGTCCCTGCAGGTCGGTCATTACCTCTCCCATCTTCTCTTCAGGAACGATCACCTCCACATCATAGATCGGTTCCAGGATCTTTGGACCGGCATTCTTAAAGGCCTCCTTGAACGCATTTCGTCCAGCCAGTTTGAAAGAGATATCGTTGGAATCAACAGGGTGCATCTTGCCGTCGTAAACGTTAAAGACGATATCACGGGCATAGGAGCCTGTTAACGGACCCTCTTCCATCTTCTCCATGACCCCTTTGAGGATGGCCGGTATAAACCGTGCATCAATGGCGCCGCCTACGATACAGGAATTCATGACAAGCTTGCCTCCCCATTCCAGTTCAATGGTATCACGACCCCGGATGGGGAAGTCAGTCTGATCTGCCATGCCTTCCTTAAACGGCTGGATCATCATATGAACCTCTCCGAATTGTCCGGCACCACCTGATTGTTTCTTGTGACGATAGGTGGCTTTGGCTGATTTGGTAATTGTTTCCCGGTAAGGGATTTTGGGGGCCAGGTATTCGATTGCAATCTTCTCAATATTTTCCATATACCATTTGGTCAGGTTGAGATGAAGCTCTCCCTGCCCCTGCAGGATCATCTGTTTCAACTCCTTCGAGTATCCGAAGATCAACGTTGGATCCATTTTCGCAAGTTCATTCAGAATGGTACTGATCTTCTCGTCATCCGTAACGTTTTTAGCCTTAACCGCTACCCTGAATTTCGGATTTGGATAGGTCGTCAGCTCGATGATGTCATCTGCATTTTTTTGTGAATTGAGGGTGTTGTTGGTGAATGTACCTTTCAGTTTGATGGTTGCACCGATATCCCCGGCAACAAATTTCTCAACCTTCTCCCGGTTCTTCCCATTGATGACAAAGAGCTGGGAGATACGTTCCTTGATGTTGCGGTTGGCATTGACCACATCCTGACTTTCAGACACCTCCCCGGCATACACCTTAAAATAGGAGATCTCACCCAGGTGCATTTCAATGGCCGTTTTGAAAATAAATAGAGATGTTGGATCTGATGCTTTGCAGGTTAGCTCTTTCCCATTGGTGGTTTTAATCCCCGGCATCTCGTCCGGAGCAGGCACCGAATTGGCCACAAAATCCAACATCCGGCTGACGCCAATGTCGTGCTTCGAACAGGTACATATCACCGGAAACATGCTACGAGACATCAATCCCAAACGCAATGCTTTGTTGATCTGCTCTTCCGTCAGGGTTCCTTTGTCAAAGTACTCTTCCATCAGGGCTTCCTCCTTGGATGCCAGCTCTTCAATCAGGATAGCATGCATCTCGTCCGCCTTCTCTTTTTCACTTGCCGGAATATCGAGGATCTCCGGTTTTCCACCACCCTGAAGATATTTATAAAGCTTCATCTTCAACAGGTCGATGATGGTGTTGAAGCCGTTACCCTGGTTCACAGGATACTGGAGGACCGTTACCAGGTTGCCAAACTGCTGCTTCAGCTGACGGACAGTTTCATCAAAATTGGCCAGTTCAACATCCAGGTGATTCACCACAAACGCAACCGGTTTTTCCATGCTGTTTGTGTACCTCCAGATAATCTCTGTTCCCACTTCCACCCCATTCTGAGCATTCACTAACATCAGGGCCGTATCGGTCACTCGGAGAGCTGAAATCACCTCTCCGATAAAATCATCAAATCCCGGTGTATCAATGATGTTGATCTTTTTATCGTCGTATAACGTGTAAAGTATGGAAGCAGAAACCGAGTTCTGGCGCTCCAATTCAATCGGACGGTAATCGGATACTGTATTCTTGTCATCCACACTTCCTCTGCGATTGATTACACCTCCTTCAAATAGCATTGCTTCCGCCAGGGTTGTCTTGCCCGATTTTGCACCGCCGATTAATGCGATGTTCCGGATCTCATTGGTCTGAAATACCTTCATGGTAATGAATAGGATTTACGTATGTACTTGATTAATATTAATTTCGAAAAGGGCTGCAAAGTTACAAGCTTAATTTTAATTTTCAAAGGATTTATAGTGATGTGGTGACAAGGTCACCTTGTTACCTTGTTACCCTGTCACCTTCTTTCTTACCATCTCCCATCTGCCCGCAGGCATTTTAGCGCCAACCTCTTCAATGATATTTCCTGCCAGAAGTGCTCCGGCCTGACCACATTTCGAAAGCGGCCATCCAAGGGAATGACCGTATAGGAATCCCGCCGCATAAAGGTCGCCGGCACCGGTGGTGTCAACCGGCCGTACCGGGATGATTCCGATTTCAGAGACTACATCACGCGACTTCACCATCGATCCCTTGCTCCCCGTTTTGACAATGGCTACTTCACAAAACTGTGCCAAATGGTGTAGGGCCCGTGCGGGTTCGTATCCGGTAAACGCTTGTGCCTCCTCCTCGTTGGCAAAGATGATGTGGACCTGCTTGGCAACAATCTCCTCCAGAAATGCCAGGTTGGCCTCCACTACGTTGTAGCTGGCCAGGTCGAGCGACACCAACAATCCGTTTGCTTTGGCCAGTTCTATTGCTTTCCTGATCAGGTTGTGGTTCTGCACCAGGTAGCCTTCGATGTGGAGGTAGTCGAACTGGGAGAAGATATCCGATCCGCGATCTGCGATCCGGGATTCTTTTGCCTCATGGCTCATCGCTTTTGGCTCATGGCTTAATAAGGAATCAGAAAGGTGAAAAGCAGAGAGTTCAACGGCTGCTCCAAGATAGGTTGCGAATGTTCGTTCAGAATCGGGCGTGATCAGGGTGATTGCCCGTCCGGTTTCCGTGTCACTGCGGATCAAATAAGGCTCTACACCGGCATCACGCATGTCCTGTTCAAAGGACTTCCCAAATTCATCCCTGCCGACCACCCCAATATAACCGGTTTGAGCGCCCAGCATGCCCAGGCCATGGATGGTGTTGGCGGCAGAGCCACCTGCAGCCAGGCTATGAGGAACATCTTTTAGCGCCATCAGAATCTCATCACTGCGTAACTTGTTGACCAGTTGCATGCTTCCCTTGGGAAGATTCAGTTGTTCGAGAAGGGATTCCTGATCAATCCTGATCAAAATATCTACCAGGGCATTCCCTATTCCAAGGATTTTCTTCATCTCTAGTTTTTTTGCAAATGTAGAAAATCCTGGCACTTCTGGTGACCTGCATATTGTCAGGGCATAGTATCTTCTTAATTTTACTATCTCTAACGGGATGCACACAGAGTCAATCCAGTAACGATATGGATAACAAGAAATTAACGCCTGAAGAAGAGCATGTAATCCTCTACAAAGGCACCGAACGGCCTTATTCAGGCACGTATTATGACTTCTGGGAGAGAGGGGCCTATATCTGTAAGATGTGTGATGCTCCTTTGTATGAATCAACGGCCAAATTTGATGCCGGTTGCGGCTGGCCCAGTTTTGACGATGAGATTCCCGGGGCGGTAAAACGCCAGGTGGATGCGGATGGACACCGGACTGAGATCCTCTGTGCAAATTGCGGAGCTCATCTTGGGCATGTATTTGAAGGGGAGGGCTTTACCTCGAAAAATACGCGGCGTTGTTTCTGGGGGATTGAATACTACCTCCAAAAGGAACCAGGTGTACATTCGGTGGTTTCAGGCTATATCGGAGGAGGTGTGGATAATCCCACTTACGAGGAGGTCTGTTCTGGCAAGACCGGTCATTACGAAGCAGTGGAGGTGACATTTGATCCTTCCCGGATCAGCTTTGAAGAGCTGGCCAAACTTTTTTTCGAAATCCATGACCCCACCCAGTGGAATCACCAGGATTATTATGACCACAAAGGGACTACCCCCTATTGTCACGGATATACGAAGCGGTTTTAAGAGGTCATTTTTCGTATCTTTGGCGAAATTGCGACCGAATGCTCTCCGCTCTTAAAAGGTCTCTTCAAACACGTATAAAAAGCTGGAATCTTCCACTGGTCATACAAGCGTGGATTTTTTTTCTGGTCATGCTTTTTTTTCAGCTGATCTGGGAAAGTTTTGAATCCGAACTAAATTCCTTCCCGCCATTTATTTTTATTAGTGATGCCATTGGAAATGTTCTTCTGAATACCATCCCGGCTATTATCAATCCTGTTTTTGATGTGGATATCGTTCGTGATGGAATCAGTCTGATCCTGCCAAACGGACTTTACTTCAACTACTTCTTCTACCTTTCGGGTGTCAAGCAAATGTGCCTGGTCATCACATTATTTCTCATCGTTCCGGGACCCTGGATTAAAAAGCTATGGTTTATTCCATGTAGCCTCATCATCATCCAGATCACGGTCTTTGCCAGGTTTTTAATCGTCACCATCCATTGTCTGATCCATCCTGAACACATACATCTGCTAAAGGATATGCTGTTCGGACCCCTGTTTTACTTTGAAATCCTGGTTCTGTGGCTGGCCTGGGTGTTGATTGTGGCAAAAACTGCCAGCCTGAAACTTCCTGTAACAACAAACCGGGAAACTTAATTATTGGCACTTCTGAGTTGTGGCACCTTGATATTATCATCTTTTGTCAGACCAGAAAGCACTTCAATGTTGATGCCGTCAGATAACCCGGTTTTGATCATTCGCTTCTCATACTGTTGAGGAGCAACTTCTACTTCCACATAAGTTGAGTCATCTTCAAACTGCAACAGGCTCTCTTTGATCGCCATGACATCGTTGACCCGCTGCAATACGATATCGGCGTTGGCACTGTATCCTGCCCGTATGAACTGGTCGGTTTTCAATTCTACCTCAGCTTTAATTTCAAACTGTACCGCACCATTCTCCAGTACTCCTTTTGGAGCGATGTATTTCAAGGTGGCGTCAAATGTATCGTTTTCAATCGCCCCCACCATCAACAGAAGTGGCATGCCCGGCTTGATCTTTCCAACTTCAGTCTCATCCACCTTCCCCTGGAAGATCATGTCGCCGATATCTGCAATCGAAGCGATCGTTGTCCCGGGGTTGAAATTATTGGCTTCAATCACCGAACTCCCAACCTTCACAGGAACATCCAGTACCATCCCGTTAATGGTGGAGGTAATCAGGGTGTTGGTGGCAGCCCCCGATTTTTTGGTAGCTCCTTCCCTGACCAGATCCAGGTTGGCTTCAGCCGCCGACAACTCCTGCTGTGCATTCCGGTAAGTTATTTCAGCCAACTGGAATTCCGAGGCCGAAATCACCCCGCCATTCTTCAGCTTCTCCTGACGGTCGAAATTCAGTTTGGCGTCATCAAAGGAGATCCGCGCACGTTCCAGCCTGCCTTCAGCGTTGTTGAGGTTGACCAGATCCGGAATAATCCGGACTTTGGCGATGACATCTCCTTTTTTAATCTTGGTGCCAGGTTCCACATAAACCTGTTCAACAATGCCTGAAACCTTAGGTTTGATCTCGATCTCCTCACGCGGAATCACCGAACCGGTTGCCACCGTCTTCCTGATGATATTGGTCGTAAATGGCTGCTCGGTCATGAATACAACCGGTTTCTCTTTTGACTTATTATAGAGATAGTATATGGTAATTCCGAAAGCTGCCAGGATGATTACCAGGAGAGCTATCCGGAGGATTTTTTTCGTTACACTTGTCTTTTTCATAAAACTTTCATTAATTCAAAATTCTAACTATATAATTTTCGCTATCTCGCTATATCACTATTTCTATTTCCTATTGCTCATACCTCAATGCATCGATGGGTTTCACCGCCACTGCCCGTCGCGCCGGGACAAACCCTGCCAATGCACCGGAACAAACCAGGATGGTAAGGGCGATCATAGCTACCCTGAAATCGACACCCGGCTGATAAAACATATCGGCATCGGCGCCGGAGCTTTCCATTGCGTAGTTAACCAGCTCCAGTAATCCGACCCCGATCACCAAACCAAAGTATCCGGCAAACGTTGTCAGCACAATGGCTTCGGTGATGATCTGGCTGATGACCTTGACCGGCGTGGCACCAATAGCCCGTTGAATGCCAATCTCTTTGGTGCGCTCCTTGACCACAACAAGCATGATGTTGCTTACGCCGATGATGCCTGCTATCAGAGTACCGATTCCCACAATCCAGACCAGCACCCGGATGCCTGTAAAGAGTCCCTGAAATTTTCGAAACTCCTGTTCAAGGTTAAAATGTCCGATGGCCCGGTCGTCACTGGGTGCTACCCCATGACGCTGTTTCAGGACTTCGATGGCTTTCTCCTCCACCACGGAAACAGGGATTCCATCCTGGGATGTAATGGCAAAAAAACCAACCCTATTGCCGTAATTATATGTCTTTTGAAGGGTGGTGAAGGGCATGAAGATATTCTGATTCTCCTGTTCGGCCTGTTCACCGGTTCGCTTCGATTTACATATCCCAACCACTTTAAAGTAAACACCCTGAATCTGAATGTACTCTCCAAGCGCCTCTTCATCCTTCTCAAAAAGGAGATCCTTAACCCGTGTCCCTATCACCACCACTTTCCGCTTTTCTTCAATGTCAAGGTCGTTGATCAACCGTCCGTCGGTAATATTGAGCGGATCGATCAGAAAAAACTCGGGGTATTCTCCCATGATTGAAAAAGATCCCGATTTCAGTCCATGGATCACGTTGTTGGTGGAGAAAAAGTCGCCCCCGCGAATGCGTGGGGCCAGGTATTTGATCTCCGGGATGGCGTTCCGCAAGGCAGTCGCATCATCGTTGTCGTAATTGAACCTTCTTCCCCTGGGAAATCCTTTATAGGGGACCGTCGTCTGCTGTGTCCAGATGAAGACAGAGTTGGTAGTCATATCGGCAAAATTGCGCGAAACGGCATTCTCCAGGCCATTGCCCGAACCCAGCATGATGACCAGCATGAAAATGCCCCAAAATACACCAAAAGCAGTAAGAAAAGTCCTTAGTTTATTGGACTTCAAAACATGATATATTTCCTGCCAGCGATCGAGGTCAAACATATTTTACTGACTTTTTATTCATCCCTAAGTGCCTCAATCGGTTTGATTCTGGCGGCTTTTCTTGCCGGGAAAAATCCGGCCAGGGTCCCGGCCACAATCAGGAGTATGGTGGCCCCTACAGCAATCGAGAAGTTAGCTTCCGGGTTTCTGAAAAAATCGATCTCAGGGAGGTTCCGTGATATGAGTTCCAGCACGCCTATTCCGAGGATCAGTCCGATGTACCCTGCAAATCCGGCAATGATGGTTCCAATTCCTACAATCCAGATAAACAGACGGATGCCCATGAATAATCCCTGGAACCGGCGGAAATCTTCACTCTTATTCCAGATAAAAACAGCACGCTCATCTTCTGTGTCAAATGTGTGTTTCTTGGCCAACAGGTTTCTGGTCTGATCCACCATAAGATCAACCTTTTCCACGGAGGCATCACCGGTAGTAAATGAGATCTGACTGATCACATTCTGGCCGCTAAATACACGTTGGGCGGTGGTTATCGGAATATAGATGCGTCGTTGTTCGCTGTCGTCGCGCCCGAAATCACGGAAGATACCAACCACCCGGAAAAGAACACCGTTGATGTTGATGTATTCTCCCATGGCCACTGTATCGCTACCCTTGAAGAGATCCTGTTTTACCTTCTCCCCGATCACAGCCACTTTTCTGAATTCATTGACATCCAGGTTGTTCAGGAAACGACCATTGATCATCTCCACCTCTTTGATGTTCCCGTAGTCGGGATGACAGGGAGAGAGATAAAATGATCCGTATTCATCCTTGTATGAGGTAATTGTATTTCCCAGGAACATGCGGGACGACATGTACTCATGGTCCCTGACTGTCTCCTTCAACAGGTTGTGATCTTCGTTGGTAAATCGGATCAAACGTCCGGCCTGCAGTCCTTTGTACTCCTTGCTGGTCATCCCGCTGCTGATCCAGATCCCGTTATTGGCTCCGCCACGAAACTGATCATACACCCCATTTTCCAGTCCCTTGCCTGACCCGAGTAAAATGATGAGCATGAAGATCCCCCATGCTACGGCAAACCCGGTGAGGAATGTACGAAGCTTGTTTTTTCTGATCGTACTGTAAATCTCTTGCCATTTATCCAGTTCAAACATAGTTTCAGGGTCAAGGGTCGAGGGTCAAGGGTCGAGGATTGAAAAGGGTCGAGGATTGAAATGAATTATTCAGGCAACTTTTTCGTATTTTTTCTGTTGAACATTTGATGCCGCAACGTACTTCGTACTTCGTACCTGACTTCTACCTTCTGGTTTCTGACTTCCCGCTTCATTCTTCACGATCTCCTGGATGGTTCCGTCGATGATCCGGATGGTTTTCTGGGTATGGCGAGCTATATCGAGTTCATGGGTGACGATGATCATTGTGATGCCAGTCTGGTTGATCTCTGTAAGCAGGTCCATCATCTCCTGGGAAGTAACCGAATCGAGGGCTCCGGTGGGCTCATCTGCCAGGATCACTTTGGGTTGGGTGATCAGTGCCCGTGCAATGGCCACCCGCCGTTTCTGCCCTCCCGAAAGTTCACTTGGAAGGTGGTGGGCCCACTCTTTAAGTCCCAGTTTGTCGAGATACTCCAACGCTATCTTGTTGCGTTTCCTGCGATTTATCTTCTGGTAATACAAAGGCAGGGCCACATTTTCCATGGCATTCTTGAAGGATATCAAATTGAACGACTGAAACACAAATCCCAGCATCCGGTTGCGTAACAGGGCTGCTTTCCGCTCATTCAGGTGCAGAATTCTCGACCCATCGAGAAAATATTCTCCATCATCATAATTGTCGAGAATGCCAAAAATGTTTAACAGGGTGGATTTCCCTGATCCCGATGGCCCCATGATAGAGATCATCTCTCCGGCTTCAATATCCAGATCGATCCCCTTCAGGACATGAAGGTTATTCTGACCATTGGTATACGATTTATGGATGTTCCTAATTTTAATCATGGATAGGTTATTTCTGATCAGGTAGTAAGACTCAACTCTTTCCGGAACGTTACATGATTTGATAAAAAAACGATCCGTTTTAATACAAACGCAAAGTTCAGGCATTCTATACATCATCAGAAAAGAATTTAGATATACATCATAAGGAAACCGATGAACCCTAATTAATCCGGGATTTTAGCCTCACAATAAAAGAAAAACCTATACCTTTGCGCCCCAAAATTTTTCAGATGACCCTGACAAAACTTCGAAATATCGGCATTGCTGCCCACATCGATGCCGGTAAAACCACCGTTACCGAACGGATCCTTTTTTTCACCGGGACCACCCGCAAAATGGGGGAGGTCCACAACGGCCAGGCTACCATGGATTTCATGAAACAGGAACAGGAGCGGGGCATTACCATTGCATCGGCTGCCATCTCCTGTGCCTGGAAAGGATTTCCAATCAACCTGATCGATACCCCCGGACACGTCGACTTCACCGTAGAGGTGGAACGGTCGTTGCGGGTCATCGACGGAATGATTGCTGTTTTTTGTGCAGTAGGTGGTGTGGAACCACAGAGTGAGACGGTTTGGAACCAGGCCGACCGCTACCGGGTGCCGCGTATTGCCTTCATCAATAAAATGGACCGAACTGGGGCCGACTATTGCCAGGGAATAGGCCAGATGAACAAATACCTGGATGCCAATGCATTTCCGTTCCAGATTCCCATCGGGGAAGAGGATTCTTTCGACGGCATCTGTGATATCATTGAACGCAAGGCCTATTTCTTCACAGAGACTGACAGGATTGAGCAAGAGATCCCGGAAGCGCTCAAATCCAAATGTGAAGAGTCACGTGCCAAACTGGTTGAGAAGGTGGCTGAGTTCAACGACGAGATCATGGAGCTCTTTTTCGATGAGAAAGATGTTCCGGCCGAATTGCTAAAATCCGCTGCCCGGGATGCCACCCTGAAGCTGCTCATCACTCCCGTTTTTTGTGGTGCGGCTTACAAGAACAAAGGAATCCAACTGTTGCTTGATGCAGTGCTGGACTACCTTCCCTCCCCGGTGGATGTGGGAGCTGTTGTGGGAATTGATCCGGCGGATGAGAAAAAAACACATACCTGTCATCCTTCTCCCACAGATCCTTTTTCAGCCCTGGCCTTTAAACTGATCCACGACCCCTTCGTGGGACAACAAACTTTTACCCGGGTCTTTTCCGGCACATTGAAAAGCGGAATGCAGGTTTTCAACTCCACCAAAGGAAAGCATGAACGGATCGGCCGGATCCTGAAGATCCACGCCAAAGACCGTGAAGAGATTACGGAAGCCGGACCGGGAGACATTGTGGCTTTGATCGGCATGAAATTCACCAAAACCGGCGACACCCTTTGCGGAGATGAACACAAGATGTTGCTGGAATCGATCCACATTCCGCCTGCTGTGATTGAATTGAAGATAGCTCCTGCCAAACGGCCGGATCAGGCCAAGCTGGGAGAGGCATTAGCAAAGCTAGCCAACGAAGATCCCTCGTTTCACATCCGCTATGACGACGAAACAGAGGAGTCCGTCATCTCCGGTATGGGCGAACTGCACCTGGAGATCATCATCGACCGGTTGAAGCATGAATTCAAAGTGGATGCGATAGTAGGAGAACCTTCGGTGGCTTTCCGTGAGACCATTACCACCGAGGTAGAATCCAACTATAAACATGCCAAGCAGACCGGCGGGAAGGGGCAGTTTGCCCATACCGTGATGCGTCTGGAACCCCATGAGGGGAAGGGATATGAATTCTCTGAGAAAATCAAAGGCGGAGCCATCCCGAATGAGTTTATCCCCAGTGTGAACAAGGGGATCCAGAAGATCCTCGAGCAGGGGATCCTGGCTGGCTATCCGGTGGTAGATGTGAAGGTGGTGTTGATTGACGGGAATTACCATCCGGTCGACTCGTCCGATATGGCCTTCCAAACCTGTGCTTCTATCTGCTTCAAGCAGGGTTTCATGAAAGCCAATCCCATTTTGCTGGAACCGGTCATGAAGGTGGAGGTCAATACCCCGGATGAGTACATCGGTGATATTGTGAGTAACTTGAATCGCCGCCGTTCAAAAATCGAAGCAATGCGCCGGCACCGGAAAGGTGCCCAAAAGGTGGTTGTCCTTGTCCCCCTGATGGAGATGTTCGGCTACGCAACGCAGCTTCGCAACCTTTCCAGTGGCCGCGCCAACTACTCAATGGAATTCTTTGAATACCAGCCCCTCCCGAAAGGGATACAGGAGGAGGTGCTGAAGAAGTAATTGCCACTATTGCCACTATTGCCACTATTGCCATTATTGCCATTATTGCCAAAATTGAACTATTTTAAATCCGATGCGCAATCTTGGCAATTATCTTCTTCTTCTAAAATTCCCATTTTTCTTCTTCTTCGGGTTGTATTCGGGCGCTTCGCCAAACTGGCTCGGAACGGCTCCTTTATGAACCGATTTTCCCAGCAGTTTTTCGATCTCCGCAAATTTCCACTGTCCACCAGGGTTGATGAATGTGATCGCAACGCCAGAAGCGGCGGCCCGCGCAGTACGCCCAATGCGGTGAATGTAATCCTCCGCATCATTGGGAACATCGTAGTTCAGCACCAGGTCGATATTCTCCACATCAATCCCGCGTGACACCACATCGGTGGCCACCAGCACCTGGATCTCTTTGTTCCGGAATCCCCGCATCACCTTTTCCCGCTCTTTCTGCTCCAGGTCGGAGTGAATCTCCTGCACCTCAAGTCCTGCCTTTTTCAGTTCACGGCTCAGCAGTTTGGTGCTGCTTTTGGTGGAACAGAAGATCAGGATCGTCCTTCCTTTCGAGGTGCCCAACAGGTATTTGACCAGTGGCAGTTTCTGTGTATCATAAACGGAGTAAGCGAGCTGGAGGATCTTATCGGCAGGTTTCGAAAGGGCTATATTGATCTCGGCAGGATCCTGCAATACCTTCTTTGCCAGCTGTTTGATGTCTGTCGGAATGGTAGCGGAAAACAACAGGGTTTGGCGCTCTTTCGGTACACGGGTTACGATCTTCATGAGGTCGTCGTAAAATCCCATATCGAGCATCCGGTCGGCTTCATCCAGGACGAGGGTTTTGATGGAGGAAAAATCCACATATCCCATGTTCAGGTGGGCGATCATCCGGCCGGGGGTGCAGATCACTATATCCGCCCCTCCGATCAAGGCGGCTTTTTCCCGGGTAAAGGTGGCTCCGTCGGTTCCACCATAAATGGCCAGGGAATTGACGGATGTAAAATAGGACAATCCCTCCATGTGCTGGTCGATCTGGACAGCCAGCTCCCGGGTGGGAACGATCACCAGTGCTTTGATCCCGGGACCTGAATCTTCGTTCAGGATCCGGTGCATGATGGGAAGAAGAAAAGCGGCAGTTTTCCCGGTGCCGGTCTGGGCCGCACCAATCAGGTCTTTTCCCTCCATGATGATGGGGATGCCCTGTTCCTGAATGGGGGTGGGTATGGTAAATCCGAGTGAATCGATCCCCTCGAGTACCCGGGGGTCAAATCCGAAGTCAGTGAAATTCAAGGTGTAATGTGGTTAATTGAGACTGGGAATTTTTGCAAAGGTAGGGAAATTTCTCCATGTAAAAGGATTGTAAAGCTGATTGGAATTTGATTTCGGTTCAATCTTTTCTTATATTTGAATCTTCTCAATGTCTGATTCATTTACACAAATCAAATCCCATGAAAAAAGTCCCCTCTATCCTCCTGATTTCCGGCTTCTTGTTGTTTGCCGGATCGCTTCTGTTGTATCCCATGTTGAAAGACACGAATCCATCGCAAATCAATCAAACATCGGTAGCAGAGGCGAAAAAAATGCCCTCCCCAATGCAATTACCGTTTCTGGCAGAGTTGCAATGGATGAAACTCCGGGACCCTCAAACAGGTGAGATCCCTTCCGGCATCCGTAGCCGGGAACTGGCTTTTGCCTCAGGACTGCCGGTGAAAGAGAGTTCCCGAAGCCAGAACTGGAACCCACGCGGACCCAATAACATTGGAGGAAGGATGTTATGTATTGAGGTTGACCTGGAAGATGAAAACCACCTGCTTGCCGGAAGTGCATCAGGAGGAATGTGGCAATCGATGGATGGTGGTCAGAACTGGTCGAAAGTGACGGCTCCCGATGCCGAACAAAGTGCCACCTGCCTGGTGCAGGATTCCAGGCCGGGACACCGGACTACCTGGTATTACGGAACCGGGGAGCTGCTCAGTACCACCAAACGGAATATCAGCACCAATGTGAGAACGATTGGCATTGGCAACGGTATTTTCAAATCGACAGACAATGGGGCTACCTGGGTGAATCTTCCCTATACCCAGGGCGGATCGCCTTCAACCCTTAGTGAGGTCTTCCAGGGAGTATGGCGTGTAGTTACCGATCCGGTAGCGGTAGATAAGGATATCGTCTATGCTGCCTGTTACGGCGCCATCATGCGGTCGGAAAATGGTGGAGATACCTGGGAAATGGTACTATACGGTTACGGATGACCAGTCGGCTTTCTGGTTTGACATCGACATCTGCTTCGACGGATTCGCCACCTGCGTAACTCCCGGGTGGGAGTATTGTGTCATCTCCGCTTACAGCGGGAACATCTGGACCTCCCAGTTTGACACTGCGATGCATACCAAGAACATCTTCCCACAACTTCCCGATACGCTTCTGAAGTTCTACGATCCGGTGATGGGTTCCAACTCCCTCTTCCCCTTTTACCAGAACTTTGCTCTGGATCCCAACAATTATGAAACCTTCTACCTGCCTACCATCACCAGCATCTGGAGGAAAGACAACCTGAAAGCGGCATCGTATGACACCAACCTCCGGAATGTGGGATGGAACCATCTGAGCAATGTCGATGTGGGCGACGCCTCGGAGATCAGCTTTATCACGGTTTCCAAAAATCCGCCGAACCGGCTCTTCTACGGTACCAACCTTGGGCGGGTGTACCGGCTTGACGATCCGCACACAGGAAATGCCATGCCGGTGGAGATCACCGGAACGGAATTCCCCGATAACGCATTCGTGGCCTGTATTGATGTCGACGAAGACAACGCCGATCACGTTGTGGTCGTCTTTTCCAACTACAATGTCCAAAGCATCTACTATTCCGAAGATGGCGGAACCACCTGGAGTCCCCAGGGAGGGAACCTGGAAGAGAATCCAGACGGGACGGGAGCCGGGCCTTCCATACGCTGGGTAAAATCACTCACCTACAAGGGGCATCAGGTCTGGTTCACCGGTACATCGGTCGGCCTCTATTCCACAACTGAATTGAAAGGGGATTCCACCACCTGGAAACAGGAAGGCGTTGCCACGATCGGATCGGTGATCATCGACATGATCGATGCCCGTCAATCCGATGGCTTTATTGCAGTCGGAACGCATGGCAACGGGGTGTATAGTACCTGGTATGATCCGGCAGCCAGCATCGAAGAGCCGGATGCGATTCCTTCTCTTGTGGTTGGCAATCCTTATCCGAATCCTGCACAGCAAATTGCATCCCTCGAGGTGAACTCTCCTGTTCAACAACAGGTTGAGATCATTCTCTTTACATCAGAAGGGAAAGAAAAGACCATGTTATACCGGGATATCATTCCTTCCGGCCCTCAGCTTATCCGGTTGAATGTGAGTCACTTTGAAACGGGCATGTACTATATTACGGTTAGCACACCCAACGAGAGAATCGTAAGAAAGCTACTGGTCCTTTAAAGTGGATGATTCTGGCTAAAAGATATTGGGTGTGCAAAGTTTTCATACATTTGAGATCCTAAATCCATCTTGAAAAATCCCAACGTATGAGTGCTATTATTTACAGGAAAGATGTGTTTTTTAATCCAGATCCTAGGCGGATCATTGCCCGTTTTTTCTTTCCAGGTCCCGAAACCCGTGTGCAATCCATTATCCAGAAGGTGATTGATATGCCGGAACAGGCAGCGCACCTGGTGCTCAATCAAACCTTACGCGATTTCTCGTCACGACACCGGAATATCTCGAAAATTTTCCAGAAACACTTTGAACGTGTTCGTGATATTATGGCTGGGAGAAATGGCGACATGAACACATTGCCAGAGATCAAGAGGCTTCTTATCGGGGCCTATTTTACCAATGAGTATTCCATTGAGTCAGCTGCTTTTTTTAATCCGTCGATGGTTGAGCATCCCGACCAAACCGGGTTACAGGAAGGCCAGAAACGGGTTATCATTAGTTTTCGGGCTACCGGTGAAGGGCATATCTCATCGCTTGTTTTCCGTAGTGGAGTCCTTGATCAGGACAATAATTTTAAAGTACAAGTTCCTGGTAATCTGGTTGATAGAGCTGTGGCAATCAGGAATTTTGTCTATCAGAAAGAGACTTTTTGTCAAAAACTTTCTGAGATGCATATCGAGAAGGGCATTGTGAAAAAAGTCATGGATAAGCTCCGTTTCGAATTCGATTACAATGAACTATCCCAGGCTGTGGAAGCGACGATTCAGGAGGTAAATCCCGATTTTGTACAAAAAAAGATGCTCCAGACCATCACCTGGCTGGCTGATTCTCATTATGAGATCTCCTTTTCGCTGGATACTGCCATTTCAGAACGGGTGATCTTTCCGATCGCTGCCGCCGAAAGCAATGGGATTGAAGATGCCCGTTTCGTCAAATTCACCGATGATGATGGGAGTGTGAAGTATTATGCCACCTACACAGCATATAATGGATACTCCATTATGCCAAAGTTGATAGAGACGAAAGATTTCTACAACTTTACCTTTATGCCTATCCACGGCGAGATCGCTCAAAATAAAGGCATGGCTCTGTTTCCACGGAAAATAGGCGGAAAGTATGCCATGCTTTCCCGGCTCGACGGGGTGAATAGCTACATCATGTTTTCTGATGATATAAATCTCTGGCAGGAAGCAATGATGCTTCAGGAACCCAAATTCCCCTGGGAATTTATTCAAATCGGGAATTGTGGCTCTCCCATCGAAACCGAATACGGCTGGTTGGTGATTACCCATGGGGTAGGGACCATGCGAAAGTACTGCCTGGGAGTTACGTTACTCGATCTGGAAGATCCGACAAAAATCATCGGTCAATTAAGCGAACCGCTCATCTCACCGGATGAAGAAGAGCGCGAGGGGTATGTACCTAACGTAGTGTATTCTTGCGGTTCTCTCATCCAGAACGATATGTTAATCATTCCCTATGCCATGTCGGATACATCTTCCACCTATGCAGCAGTACCGCTAGATGACCTGTTCAGCAGATTGATCCCGCTGGATTTTCTGAAAGAGAAAGGAGAAGCAGCTGCAAAGGCAAGGATTTTAGTAGTGGAAGACGAAGCATTAAATCAAAAGATTATTGCCGGGATGTTGAAATCGGCCAATTATGAAGTAGAAATCGCACCGGATGGAATCGTAGCTCTTATGCAGATCGCAAAAGGAAAATTCGACCTGATTCTTTCTGACATCTCCATGCCGAATTTTGATGGATATCAATTACTTGACTATGTAAAGCAAAATCATATTGATATTCCGATTGCTTTTATGACAAGTTTTACCAGCAAACAGGAAGAGGTTAAAGGTTTGCAAATGGGTGCAGTGGAGTACATTAAAAAGCCCATCGATAAGGAGTTGCTGTTACTTAAACTTGAAAAAATATTGACTCTCAGGAAGTGAGATAAGGTTCAGCAATTAACCACGACATCAGGTAAGAGATGATACTCTCAGCTCCCTGGTCCTGACTGATGCTCAATTCTTCGATACCATCGTTACACCCCTTTGTTTCACTGTCGTAAAGGGGCAGATTCAAATCGTTATTCCCAAAAAACCATCCAAAACATATTTTTATCTTATTCAGGCTTTCATCGTCTCTCCTGATTTTATGAATGGTATCATACAGGATGATCATGGCCAGGGCGTCGACAGGCTGTTGTGCAAAACCCGGAATTTCTTCCCCTCCCCTGAACCATTGTTTGTTTCCTATTATAGATAAATGATCGTTTTTAAAACATGTATGCTCCAGAAAGCGGGTTGTTGTATCAGCGATCGTGAGATATCTCTCATGGGCAATCAACTGATAAGCTTTGTATAAAGCGGCAGGTAAGAGTCCGTTATCATAGGTAAGGGTAGCTTCGAACCAATCCCAGTCCTCTCTTCTGTGTTTTTCATAACAGTTACACAATTTATCTGCCAGCAAACGAAGGATTTGTATCGGTTGTTCCTGATTGGGGAATCGTTTGATGTAATGGTAAAATCCGAGAATGCAATTGGCAAATCCACGGGCATATTCCAATTGTGAAATTCTACGGGTGGCCGTATTGAATAATTCAATGGCAAGTTGAAACAGAGAATCGCTATCAGCGAACCTGATCAGGTAACCCAACGCCCAAACGGCCCGTCCATAAGCATCATCCGATCCGCTGACTTCAATACTTTCGCGATTGTAGTTGAGGAAATTTTTAAAATCACCCTCCATGTTTTGCATATATATCAAATAGGCGAGATACCGGTGAATAAAGGTGATGTATTTTTGATCCCCAAATCGATGATAGGCTTTGATGCTCAAAATTAACGCCCTGGAAGTGTCATCGAGACAGTAGCCGGTTTTGTAACTTGGGATACATCCCTTGCTGTGTTGAATAATGCTCGTGTAATCGGTTAGTCGTTCAATATGTCGAAAACAAAATTCAGGCACATAAAAGGAATCGACTGTTTCACTTCCGCTTTTTTGCTCTCTTCCAGCCTCTTTAGCCTCTTCAAATAAATCAAGATACTGATTTCCAATTTTGGGCCATGCAATTTGACAGCCATAATTGAATGCATTATTCCTCAATCGATCCAGCTTCTCCGGATGATCAAGTAAATCGTTCACAATGTCAGCCAATTGCAAATGATCATTGAAATCAAAAAGGATCCCCCTATTGTCAGCCAATAGCTCTTCCGCATGCCAGTATGGGGTAGAAATTACGGCCAATCCGGCACCTACAGCATACGATAATGTACCACTGGTGATTTGTGCTTTGTTCAGGTAGGGTGTGATATAAATATCACCTGATAAAAGGTATGTGATAAGCTCTTTTTCTGTAGTATACCGGTTGAGGAATTTGACATGATCCTCAAGATGGAGCTCCCTGGTTAGTTTTTTAAGATATGTCCGGTACTCTTCACCATGGAATTTCACCACCTGAGGATGGGTTTTCCCCAAAATAACAAACAATATATCAGGATGTTTCCTGACAATCTGAGGCATTGCCTTAATGATGGTTTCAATCCCCTTATTTCTGTTGATAAGTCCAAATGTAAGCAGCGTTTTTCTGTTCTTAAAAATCCCGGGCCTTTCAGGATTATTTTCCCTGAATAATTGAAAATCAGGTACTCCATGTTCAATCCGGATAATTTTTTCGCGGGGAATGTCAAAGTGTCGGGTCAAAAAATCAATGGCAAGATTGTTCATGACAACCAGCTTTTCCGAATAGATAGCAATTCTTTTCAGGACCTCTTTCTGATGAAAAGAGGGTTGTTCCAGAACAGTATGCAGGGTGGTGATGATGGGTATGTTTATTTGTTTGAGTAATGTCAGGATCAGGAGTCCGCTGTTTCCTCCGAAAATGCCATATTCATGTTGTAACAGACAGATTGTTGCTCCCGACTGATTGATATATTCCGCCGCTTTCACGTAGCCCTCTTTGTCACTATCATCTATAGAGAGTGATACAATGGGAGGATAATCATACATCTGCCCGGGCTCATTCATTGCAATCACCTCAATTTCAAGATCTACTCTTTGAGCTTCTGCGGAGCCCAGGATGGATTTCACCAGGTTTTCAGTAAATGTGGCAATGCCGCATTTCCGGGGGGGATAATTACCGATACAAATTATCTTCATGTTGAAAATGGACTATTAGTTGCAAGTTACGAAAGAATTTTTTGAATTTACCTTATTTCCTGTAAAAGGTTATTTCCATAAATGATCTATTCCCTGATTATAAATATCAATGATGGCCTGCCAATCACGTTGGTCTGCCTGCTTCCGGTAGATTACTTTTTTTTGGTCATCCGTTTCCATCTTCTTTTTTTTATGTTTCATTCGTTTCTGTTTTTCAGGATGAAGATCACCGCAATCAGACACCTTTTTGCTTTTCAGGGGGATTGACAGGAAGAGTGAAATAGAAACTGGTTCCTGAATCCTCCTTACTTTCCGCCCAGATTCGTCCGTTGTTTTTGGTCACAAAGTCTTTGGAGAGAATCAATCCGAGACCGGTTCCGGTTTCATTGCCAGTCCCTCTGGTGGTGATTCTTTTATCAAGAATAAAGAGGGTTTTCAATGCATTTTCCGTCATGCCACACCCTGTATCGATGATTGAAACAGTCACCTTCTTGCCCGTGTTCCGGTCGACCTGAATAGTTACTCCTCCCTGTGGATAGGAAAACTTTATCGCATTGGATATCAGGTTTCTGACTACAGTATTGATCATATTTCGATCTGCAAAAACCACTGCATTTTCAGAAAGCGGGAGGATCAGGTTAATCTTTTTTGCCTTCGCTGCAGGTTCAAATAACGAAACGTTTTCCCCGATCAGTTCCATCAGGTCAAATTTCTCCGGTGAAAAGGGCAACAATCCTTTCTGGGCTTGTGCCCAGGTGAGCAGGTTTTCAAGTAAATCAATTGTTCGGGTAGAGGCTGTTCTCAGGTTCACCAGGATCTTCTGTCTCTCCTCATCGGTAAACTCGGAATATTCTGTGGTTAAAAGTTCCAGCATCCCGAGGAGGGCATTGAAAGGACTTTTCAGATCATGGGCAATGATGGAGAAAAAATTATCCTTTGCTTCATTACTCTCCTGCAGCTCTTTCTCGGAACGCCGTAAAGCCCGGGTTCTGATTGCCACCATCTTTGCCAGTCTGAGGTTGTATCTTCTGATGATGATAAACCGTACCAGGATAAACAACAAGCCCAGCACCAACACCAATGCAAGCAGAATAAACCACCACTGTAACCAGAAAGGGTGCTTGATCCTGATGGAACCGGAACACACAGGCTCACTCCAGATACCAAGGGCATTTCTGGCTTTGATGCAGAACCTGTAAGTGCCGGGGCTCAAATTGTTGTACCGGTAAAGGTTGTTGTGAGAAAAAATTTCAGCCGACCACTCTTCATCAAATCCTTCCAGTTTGCATTGATAAAAAACTTGTCTTTCATCGATGTAAGAGGTGATACTGAAATGAAACACAAGGTTGTTCTGGTTACTGGGAAGGACAAGATTGTCACGCAGGTTCAGTGTATCATCACCCACCTCTACAAACCGGAGTCTAACGATGGGTGGAGGGATCTCGCTGATCTCATAATCATATTCGGGGTTGAATTTAGTGAGTCCATTGTTTGTCCCAAACCAGATATGGTTGTTGTGATCCTGGAAGCCGGCATCCCGGTTCACTTCTAATCCCGAAAATCCATCATTGATGGTAAAGTGATCCAGTTCCTCTCCATTCCACCGGTAGGCGCCATTATCGGTACCAAACCAGAGGCATCCATGATGATCTTGCAGGATCAGGTAAACGGGTCTATGGATGATCAAATTCCCGCTGTCGATCCTTGTCAGGATCGAGTCGTTGATGGTGAATAATCCGGCTGAAGTACCCACCCAGCACCCTTTTCCTTTATCGAAGAAGACGGAATAAACACTGTTGGCCAGAGGATTATCCGGAGATTTGATTACCGAAACATAATTTCCCTTGAGTTTTATCACTCCCTGGCTGAACGAAGAGAGGTAGATCTCGTTCTCAGTCCCGGCGAATAATTTCCTGATCCCATAATTGATCACGTCACTGTTCGCTGCCCGTTGAAGGAACCGTCCATGGTAGAATTCGAAAAATCCATTGTTTGTCGCCGCATAAATACTTCCATCTGTAGTTACAAGAACGCTATTAGCAAATCCACGTAATCCTTCGTTTTCATGATACCACTTTACCTCTTTGTTTTTATTCACCCGGGCTACCCCATTAGCCATAACTGCCAGCCACAGATTTCCCGAAAGATCCATATCGATATCCTGTACCCTTGTTTCATATTCTCCTTTACCAGAGGGATGATAAAGTCTGAAAGGAGTAAAACGGACGCCGTCGAAAAAAGTGAGGGCTCCATAGTGCCCGAAAACATATCGCCCCGGAGTGATCTCAAGGGCAGAGGTCACTTCGTTATCATACAATCCATCCTTATCCGAATATCTCTGAAACCGCCTCGATGGGATCTTTGTGATCCCCCTGAATCCGGTGATCCAGAGATTTTCTTCCCGATCAGTCAACACCGAAGTCCCACCATTAGCAATCAATCCACTATTCCTGTCAAACATGATTTTTTGTCCTGAAGTTTCTGAATAGCAATAGATGTAAAATGGATTGCCAAAGTAGATCTCTCCGTTCCCGTTTATAAAAAGAAAACACTGTTTTCCAACCTCTTTGCTGGGCAGATCAAAATCGGATGTGACCAGCTTGAAGGAGCTTTGTGTAAGAGAACCAAGCCAGTTTTTCCCCAGCAGCCAGATCGCCGTATCGGGTTTGCCATGATAGGATGTTGTAATATCCAGGGCCAGGATTTCCCTGTTGAGATAAGGTGAAAGATGATCGCGACCTTCAGAAATGATTCCATCCCTGATGACCGAGAGTCCCTTTTCTGTGGCCACATAGATTGCATCTCCGGTGCCTGCTATCCCATTGATCCGGTCACTCAGGAGACCCTCCCTTATCGTGTATTGTTCCCATTTCCTGTTCCAGTAAATCAGGGCGCCCAATTGATTGGTTCCAACAGCCAACACCACCTGGTTATTCTGATAAAAGACATCAAATGCCGTATAATTGCCCGATAGTTTCAACGAACTGTCACATGAAACAGGTTCCCATCTGACCCCGGTAAATTTCAACACACACAGCTCCCCGCTTTGGGGTAAAGCCCATAATCCCCCTTTTTCGTCTATGGCAAGATACCCGTAACTGGATGTTCTGAGTCCGCTGTTAACATTGTAATTAATGAATCGAATCCCCGTATAACAGGAGATCCCTGATCGGGTGGCAAACCACATGAATCCTGCCGAATCCTGGACAGCATCAAAGACCATGGAACTGGATAAACCGTCGGCTTCCGTGTATGTCCGGGTGAAATAGCGCTGGGAAAGAAGCTCATTTTCATTCCCCAGAAAAAGAACTAGCAAAAAGAGACAAATTCGAGCCAGGCGTCCGATCTGCACGGGTGAATCCTTTTATCGTTTCGGTACCTTATTAACGCATGTAAAGCTACAAAATTAGGATTATCCCCTATTTTCTCATCCTTTTATTCTTTTTCGGAAAAAATTCATGTAAAAAGAGATAGCCAGGGCCAGAAAATACAATCCTGCAGTAAGAACATCTACCCATTCACCATTTGGAGTTAATCCGGTCAGGCGCTGAATCAGGTAGGCTATGTATGAATCGGGCAGGCTGGTTCTGCCCAGTTTTTCAAGCACCTGCCAGTGCCAGTCTGTCAGGGGACAAAATCCGATGCCGTAAAAGATCCCCAGGATAAACCAGGACGCCCCGGTAAGCAACAGGGTGATCAGGTTCAGCCTGCGGGTTCTTTTCCATATCCAGCCGAATAGGTTGAACACGATCAGCGTTGAATGGAAAACAACGAAAAAAATATCCAGAAATGCAATCACAGGTTTTGTTTGCTTGATTTCATGACATAAAGATACATTTTAGAGAATTATTATCCATTTAATTTTGATTTTACTGTTACTTGCCTTATTTTTGCTTTAACCAAAACCAAGTATTCATTAAAAATTGTGATTATGAGAGTATTTACACTGACAGTGTTGATGGTACTGTTTTCCTCTACCATCATCTTCGCACAGGCAACGACTTCCAAAGTGAAAGGCGTTGCTTCGACAACCACAGTTGTCGACAAAGTAAAACCTTCCAACACCGATGGAAGAGCGGATCTCTATTCCATCGATTTTGAAAATGAAATTGAGTGGACCTTTGATTTTACTCCCTGGACAGTGGTGGATGTTGATCTGCTGGATACTTACGGGTTTGTCGATTATGACTTCCCCCACGAATTTGAACCGATGGCCTTCATTGTATTCAATCCCAGTACTACAACACCTCCGATGACGGGTGATCCCGCTATTCAGCCCCACTCCGGGGAGCAATTTGGCGCCTGCATGGCTTCCGTTCCCAGTGGAAGCCAGGGAAATGATGACTGGTTTATGTCCGATCAGATCCCCATCAATACAGATGCAGAAGGAGCTTCGTTCACCTTCTGGGCAAAATCCTACACCGACGCCTATGGCCTGGAGCGGTTTAACGTCGCTGTTTCAACCACCGGAAACGATCCTTCTGATTTTACGGTTATTTCCGGTCCAGGTTATATTGAAGCAGACACTGCATGGACCGAGTATGTTTTTGACTTATCTGCTTACGCCGGTCAGGACATTTACGTGGCTATCCAATGTGTCTCATTTGATGCATTTGTCTTCATGATCGACGACCTGGTCATCGATCCGGGAGCCGGACCTGCAAATTGTGACGATTTCGACAGCTATACAGCCGGAGAACTTCTCTGTCCTCAATCGGGAGGCCTTTGGACCACCTGGGACAACAATCCGGGAGGACCTTATGACGGGTATGTTACCGACACGGAGTCCGAGTCACCTCCGAATTCTCTCTCCATTGACCTGGCCGTGATGGAATCAGACCTGGTTTACAACCTGAACCAGACAACAACGGGTTTTTGGTATATCGACCTGGATATTATGATCCCGACCGGGGGAACCTATGGCGGATACTATAACATCATGCAGGACATGGTCTTATTTGGCACTGCCAACGAGTGGGGATTCCAGGTCTATTTTGCTTCCGACGGAACCGGTTATATGTATGATGCTGACTTTAACCAGACAGCTTTTACCTATACGGTAGGAGCATGGACAAGCTCCCTCGTGGCGATCGACCTCGACAACGCCTGGGCTTATTTCTATCTCGATGGTGTTTTGATCAATGATTGGCAATGGGATGTGGCCGGACCCAACATGCTGGGGGTCATTGATCTTTATGCTGCTGCTCCGGGCTCTGACGATCCAAAGTTCTATGTGGATAATGTTTGCTTCGGTGAGTTTGTAGCGCCTCAGGGTTGCGACTGGTTTGATACCTACACAGCCGGAGAACTTCTCTGTCCTCAATCGGGAGGGCTGTGGACCACATGGGATAACAATCCCGGAGGACCTTATGACGGGTATGTAACCGACACGGAGTGGCTCACCCCGCCCAACTCTCTCGCCATTGATCTGGCCGTGATGGAATCAGACCTTGTTTACAACCTGAACCAGACAACAACGGGTAGTTGGTGGATCGATTTGTATATTATGGTCCCGACCGGAGGAACTTACGGCGGATACTATAACATCATGCAGGACATGGTCTTATTTGGCACTGCCAACGAGTGGGGATTCCAGGTCTATTTTGCTTCCGACGGTACCGGTTATATGTATGACGCTGACTTTAACCAGACCGATTTTACCTATACGGTTGGAGAATGGATAAACTCCACCGTGTTTATCGACTTGGACAATGCCTGGGCCGAGTTTTACCTGGATGGCGTATTGATCAATGAATGGCAATGGGATGTAGCTGGTCCCAATATGCTGGGTGTCATTGATATTTATGCCGCTGCTCCCGGCTCTGACGATCCAATGTTCTTCATAGATAATGTATGCTTCTATGAGGATGAGCCGGTTGCCATTGATCCGGTCGCCCAAGAGACAGAAGGCATTCGCCTCTTCCCCAATCCGGTTGATCAATACCTGACGATCACTTCGCCGGCGAACCTTGTGTCGGTTCAGGTATTCAACATGGTTGGGCAGAATGTCTTTACCAGTAAGGCAAGCGGTAACTCTATGCAAATCAACACACAGAGCCTCGAATCAGGATTGTACATCGTACAGATCCAGACCGAAAACGGCTTTGAGACCAAGAAGTTCATGAAGAGATAACTTCGGTTGAATCACCTTTGGAAGAGGCTGTCTCAAAATTACGAGACAGCCTCTTTTTTTTCCTCTGCTTCTTCCTCCATCTTCAGCATCTTTGCCTCCTGTTGCGTACCCAGCAGCACCGCGATCCACCGGGTCTTTTCGCTCTGCTCGAGCGTAATCTTAAGCGCCATGGTGAGAGGGACGGAGAGGAACATCCCTATGGTCCCCAGGATGAATCCCCAGAAGACAAGTGCCAGAAATACCACCAGCGAGGATAATCCCAGCCCTTTGCCCATCATCTTGGGTTCCACTACATTACCAATCACTGTGTTCACAACTACATAAACAACCAATGTCCAGATCGCTCCCCCGAATCCTACCTGGACCAAGGCAAAGAGGACAGCAGGGATGCCTGCCAGGATCGACCCGATGGTGGGAATGTAGTTTAACAGGAAGGCGATCAGCGCCCATACGATTGCGTACTCCACCCCGATGATCACCAGGCAGATCCATATAAGGGCTCCTGTAATCAGGCTTATCACAGTCTTGATGGAGAGGTAATGGCGAATGCTTTTTCCGATCTGGTTTAGAAAAGCTACAGATTCCCCAGGTCCTCTTGTCAGAACTTTCGCTTTGTAAGCAAAACTCTGGTCCTCCAGCAAAAGAAAGAGAATGATGAAAAAGACCAGGAATGCATTTCCCATGAAACTTCCTAATTCACTCAATATCCCGGCGGTCATGCTCATGATCTTCCCCGGATCAAACATCTCTCCAAGTTGCTCTTTAGAGATATCTAATCCCTGTGTCTGAAGAAACTGAAAAAAGGAAGAGGCCATGGCATCCAGACTGGCCGCATATTTGGGTGCATCGTTGGTAAATGAGGAGAGGGAGGAGCCAATGACCTCCCCCATGCCGATAAAGATCGAGACACCTCCCAGCAGCACCAGAACAATGGCAAGCCAGAGCGGTACCCGTTTCCGTACCAACCACTGAACAGGCTGGGAAAGGATGATGCTCACGAAAAGCGCCAGTAAAAAGGGTGCTACAATGGAAGATGCATACATCATACCTGCCAGGATGATGATGATGGCAGCCAATATCAAGAAAGGAGATGTCTCATTGGACAATGAATGCTTGTTGTTCATGATTGGGTTGTTTTAACAGAATAATTTTACCTTTTTCATTGAATACCACTATATTTCCGCTATTCATGAAGACATCAATAGAAAAATGTTTTTCACGTTTCGGGGAAGGGTACACTTTGGGTGGGTTCATCTTATGAAAAACTTTGTGCAAATAATGTGCAATTAACCTTTGCTCAGGATCATCGGTATGTGCAATATAATATTTAACGGCTGCAGAAGAGGACGAAACAGTCTACTGGGAACCAGATCGTGTGCTTCGGTGGAAATTGAAAAAGGCCGACAGGATTACATTATAATGCAGGATTGCGAGAAAATATATTCATACCTTTGCTATAAGCCCGTTCCAAAAAAAGGGGGGAATGACGCTTTAACCTCACCAACCTCTAGATACCAAGGCACACCACATGTTTGAACAAACCTTCAAAAACATCGACGATATCCTACACAAAGATGCCGGATGTAGCAGTGAACTAGATTACGTCGAACAAACCTCCTGGATTCTCTTTCTAAAATACCTGGACGACCTGGAAAAGGATAGAAAAACAGCATCCGAACTATCTGGCAAAACCTATAATTGCATTATACGCCCTGAGTTCACATGGGATGTTTGGGCGGCACCCAGGGGCAAAGACGGAAAGATCGACCACCACAGGGCGCTTACCGGAGATGATTTGAGGGAGTTTGTCGACCAGAAGCTATTCCCCTACTTGAAAAAGTTTAAGACCGAAGCTGAGAGTGCAGATACGATCGAATACAAGATCGGTGAAATTTTTAGTGAACTGAAAAACCGGCTTCAAAGTGGATATAACCTCCGGGAAGTGATCAACTTGATTGATGAGCTCCGCTTCCGTTCACATGCCGAGAAACATGAAATGTCGCACCTGTACGAAGCCAAGATCAAAAACATGGGTAATGCGGGTCGGAATGGTGGGGAGTACTATACCCCTCGTCCGTTGATCAAAAGTATCGTGAAGGTAGTTGCACCGACCATTGGCGACACAATTTATGATGGTGCGGTAGGTTCAGCAGGCTTCCTGGTTGAATCGTTTGAATACATGAAGCAGAAAAAACTTACCACCCAGGAAGCAGAGATCCTTCAAAAAAAGACCTTCTATGGCAAAGAGAAGAAGTCTCTTGCTTACATCATCGGCATCATGAACATGATCCTGCATGGGATCGAAGCCCCCAATATCATTCACACGAATACACTGGCCGAAAACCTGTCCGATATCCAGGAACGGGATCGGTACGATATTGTTTTAGCTAATCCACCGTTCGGTGGCAAAGAGAGGGCAGAGGTTCAGCAAAACTTCCCGATCAAGACCGGGGAGACTGCTTTTCTCTTTTTGCAGCATTTCATAAAGATCCTAAAAGCAGGAGGTCGGGCAGGAGTCGTGATCAAGAATACATTCCTATCCAACACCGACAATGCTTCCATAAGTTTACGAAAGTTACTGCTTGAAAGTTGTAATCTCCATACCGTACTGGATCTGCCAGGGGGTGCATTTACAGGTGC
>JADHVQ010000013.1 GCA_016783905.1 Bacteroidales bacterium
AACACATGATCCGTGCGATGATCAAGATGATTGAGGTGCGGAAAACCTGGTTTCCGCCGGCCCTTAAGATGGTGATCTGCATACCATCCGGGATTACAGAGGTGGAAGAGCGGGCCGTGAAAGATTCGGCCGAACAGGCGGGGGCCAAAGAGGTACGGTTGATTCATGAACCGATGGCAGCCGCTATCGGGATCGGGATCGATGTACTGGAACCCATCGGCAACATGGTCATTGATATCGGCGGTGGTACCACAGAGATTGCAGTGATTGCCCTGGGTGGTATTGTCAACAACAAATCCATAAGGATTGCCGGTGACGAATTCGACGCCGACATCGGGGAATACATGCGCAAACAGCATAACATCAACGTGGGAGAACGTACAGCCGAACGGATCAAGATAGAAGTAGGGGCCGCACTTCCCGACATCGACAATCCGCCGGAAGAGTATGGCGTTCACGGGCGCGACCTCCTGACAGGCATTCCCAAAGAGGTGATTGTGAACCACGCCGAAATTGCCCACGCACTGGATAAATCGATTGCCAAGATCGAAGCAGCCGTGCTGAACGCCCTGGAGATGACCCCCCCGGAGCTTGCTTCCGATATCTATGAAACAGGGATTTACCTGACCGGTGGTGGGGCATTGCTGCGCGGACTGGACAAACGGTTGCACCTGAAGACGAAGCTGAAGGTATTTGTAGCCGAGGATCCTTTACGGGCTGTAGCGAGGGGAACAGGTATTGCCTTGAAAAACTTTGATAAGTTCACCTTCCTGATCAAGTAAATACACCCATGCGAAACCTCATTCTCTTCTTCCGGAAGAACTATTTCATTTTTCTTTTCCTGCTTCTGGAGGTAGTTTCGCTGATCTTTTTTTTTCGTACCAACAACTATCAGAACGCGGCTATGTTCGACTGGACCTTTGCCATTTCAGGGGTTATTAATTCAACCTACCGCGATATCACCGAGTATTTTTCTCTGAAACGTACAAATTTAATCCTGAGCGAAGAAAATGCCATCCTTCAAGCCCGGATGCCGGAAGCACTTTATCTGACCGATACGGTCGTTTTCTCACGAAGCGATTCCCTCTTGCAGTCAGAATACAGGTTCATCAACGCCAGGGTAATCAGCAACACCACCAACAGGCGAAACAATTTCCAGATGATCAACAAAGGAGCACTACACGGGATTGAACCTCACATGGGTGTAATCATTGGTAATAAAATCGTGGGACAGGTAGTTGGTGTTTCACGTCACTTCAGCTGGATCCTCTCCATGCTTCACAAAGAGAGTAAGATATCTGCCAAATTCCTGAAGAACAATCAACTGGTCAGTGTTGAGTGGCCGGGAGGTGATTTCCGGACCGGTATCGTCAAAGAGATCCCTAAACATCTGCTGGTACTGCCAGGGGATACCATCGTTACAAGCGGGAATTCTGAAGTTTTCCCAAATGGGATCCTGATTGGCACCATCGAACATCTGAACGAAAAACGGGATGAAAATTTCAATACAGCCACGCTGACCTTTCTAACAGACTTTAACAGCCTGGGATATGTTGAGGTAGTAGTGGATATGTTCCGGGAGGAGAAAGAGCAACTGAAGGCCTCATTTAAGGAATTATGACCAATCTTGTCGTCCGAAATAGTGTCCGTTTCCTGTTTCTTGTCCTATTTCAGGTCCTGATCCTGAACCACATCAACCTGGGAGGCTATACCAACCCTTATTTATACATCTATTTTATCCTGCTTCTTCCCTTTGCTACTCCAAGATGGATGCTGCTGATCCTGGCGTTTATCCTGGGTCTCTCCATCGATTTTTTTACCAACACGTTGGGATTGAATGCAGCCGCCACGGTATTGATAGCCTTTTGTCGCCCCTATGTCATTCGCGCTATTTCCCATGAACCTGAAGAAGAGCTCGGCATCCAACCGTCACTGAGGATTCAGGGCTTTAAGTGGTTTTTCTTCTATTCAGCCATCCTTGTTTTGATCCATCACGTTGCTCTCTTTTACTTAGAGATCTTTCGACTCACAGAATTTTTTCAAACCTTACTGCGCGTCGTTGTCAGTTCCGTTTTCACCCTGGCATTGATATTTCTGAGCGAGTTGCTGTTTTATTCGAGGAGGAAAGCGAGAAGATAAACGAGTTGGCAGTTGGCAATTGGCAATTGGCAATTTCACCATTTCACCATCTCACCATCTCACCACCTCACTACACCACCACAATACCCATCATGCAAACAACCCGCTAGTTGCTTCACTAACGGGTTGCTGTCATCGGGAGGAGGTCTCGAGCGGATTCGAACCGCTGTATACGGTTTTGCAGACCGCCGCCTAGCCACTCGGCCACGAGACCATAAGCGGCCACAAAAATACAAAAAAATCAAAGCGTCAACACACAGGTGACCTGTTTAACCTTTCCCCCAAGCGGAGGATTCATTTTGGAAATCTTTACGCGGGCGGTAGAAATTTCAGGAAAAGTTGATTTGACGGAGTCCAGGATCCTGAACGCGACATTCTCAAGCAACTGGGATTTCTGCTCCATTTCATGATGAACAAGTCCGTAAACAGTCTGATAATTGATTGTATCTTCCAGATGATCAGATTGTTCTGCTTTCGAAGTATTCATATCCAATTCCAGATCAACAATGAAGGTGGTTCCTATGATTTGCTCTTCATGAAAGCAGCCATGGTAAGCAAAGAACTCCATCCCTTCCAGTAAGATTTTTCCCATGATCGTTTTTTTCGTTCCGAATATACGAAATACAGCGGAAAAGAGCAAAAATTACTTAAAATTATTTAAGTTTGCCGCCAGTTTTCAGATCATTGATAAGGTAATGGAAGAGAAGAAAAGCAAGGGAGAAGAGAAGCCCGCCCGCTCCTTGAATTTCATTGAAGAGATCATTGAGGAGGATATCCGGAAGGGAAAGAACGATGGACGCATACATACCCGATTTCCACCTGAACCGAATGGATATTTACATATAGGTCATGCCAAATCGATTTGTCTGAATTTTGGCCTGGGAGCCAGGTACCATGGCATGACAAACCTGAGGTTTGATGATACCAATCCGGTCAAGGAGGAAGTAGAGTATGTGGATTCGATCATGGAAGATGTGCACTGGCTGGGATTTGATTGGGGAAATCGACTATTTTATGCTTCCGATTACTTCGATCAGCTTTACGACTTTGCGGTCATCCTGATCAGAAGAGGCAAAGCTTACGTTTGCGACATGCACGCTGAGGAGATCAGCGCCACCCGTGGCACCCCTACCCGTCCGGGGATTGAGAGCCCTTACCGAAACAGGACAATGGAAGAAAACCTGGATCTGTTTACCCGGATGCGGGCCGGAGAGTTTCCGGACGGGGCCAGGGTATTAAGGGCAAAAATAGACATGGCCTCGCCAAACATGCACATACGGGACCCCATCCTTTACCGGATCCTCCATGCTTCACATCACCGGACAGGAGATGCCTGGTGCATTTACCCCATGTATGACTTTGCCCATGGGCAATCAGATTCAATTGAGCGAATTACACACTCCATCTGTACCCTCGAATTCGAAGTTCATCGTCCGTTGTACGACTGGCTGATCCGGGAAATAGGGATCTATGCCCCGCGGCAGATCGAGTTTGCACGTTTAAACCTCAGCTATACAGTCATGAGCAAGCGTAAATTGCTTGAATTGGTAAAGGAAAAACATGTCAGTGGGTGGGATGATCCAAGGATGCCTACGATTTCGGGATTACGGAGACGGGGGTATACGCCGGAATCGATCCGCAACTTTGCAGAAATCATAGGCGTGGCTAAGCGAGATAACATGATCGATGTCAGCCTGCTGGAGTTTTGTATCCGGGAAGACCTGAACAAACGTGCCATCCGGGTTATGGGGGTGCTCAACCCGGTCAGGGTTATAATTGATAACTTCCCGGATGACCAGGTGGAGGAGATGGAAGCGGTGAACAACCCGGAAGATCCTGCAGCCGGCACCCGTCGCGTTCCTTTTTCAAAGGAACTGTACATTGAGCGTGAGGACTTCATGGAAGATCCGCCCAATAAATTTTTCAGGTTGGCACCAGGAAGAGAGGTTCGGCTCCGTTCGGCCTTTATCATCACGTGTGAATCGGTTGAGAAAAACCCGGAAACCGGCGAAATCACCGTGATCCACTGTACATACGATCCCATGACCCGCAGCGGCATGCCCGAGAGCAACCGGAAAGTCAAAGGAACCCTCCACTGGGTGTCTGCCCGGCATGCCGTTGTAAGTGAAGTGAGACTTTACGATCGCCTCTTTTGTGTTCCCAACCCTGATGATCCTGAGGAGGGAAAAACGTTCAAAGATTACCTGAATCCTGATTCGTTGAAAGTGGTAAAGGGATTCCTGGAACCTTCAATCCGGGATGCAAAGGCAGGAAATAAATTTCAGTTTGAACGATTGGGCTACTTTGTGGTGGATATAGACAGCCATCCCGGGGCGCTGGTTTTTAACCGGGTTGTACCACTCCGCGACTCCTGGTCCAGGGCGGAGAATCAAAAATAATTTGTGTAATTTTTCAAACTCTTTTACCTTTGCACCCCCAAGTGTCCGATGGTGTAACTGGCAACACGTCTGACTCTGGATCAGAAGAGTCCAGGTTCGACCCCTGGTCGGACAACATGGCGCACCCAAGTAAGGGCAATTCATGAATTGCCCCTACTTTTTCCGGTTTTTATCCTAGAGATGAAATTCTCTTTTCCAATCACTTCTGCGATCTCCATCAAACCCGGACCTTGATTGGATCCGACCACGAGCAAGCGTAACGGCATCATCAATTGCCCCATTTTCACCCCGGTGCGTCCAGTGAAATCCTGTACAAGCTGAAGGATGGACTCGCTGGTCCACACCCTTAACTGCTCTGCTTCGGCCGTAAAACTGGTGACTAGCTGTGGGGTGTCAGGTTTCCAGACCTTCTCCCTGACCTGCAGATCATAGGATTCTGGAGCGAAGTAAAAAAACCATGCATTGGTCCAGAGATCCGGGATCAGGGTGATACGGTCTTTAATCAGGGGAATGATTCGCCGGGCGTATACCAGATCAGAGAGCTGGTGAGCTGGCGAACGGGTGAACTGGTGAGTTGCTAACTGCAAACTGCCCATTGCCAACTGCGAACTGCCCACTGCCAGCTGAACCAGCATCTCCGCCAGCTCCTCATCAGGTAGATGGGCCAGGTACTGGTGATTGAACCACTTTGCCTTTTCAGGATCAAATTTGGAGCCGGATTTATGGATCCGTTCCAGAGAAAAGAGGTGAATAAGCTCCTCGAGGGAGAAGAGCTCCTGTTCAGTACCAGGATTCCAGCCTAACAGGGCCAGCATGTTGATAAAGGCAGACGGAAGGTAACCTTCTTCGCGAAATCCCCGGGAGACTTCTCCGGTATCAGGATCGGTCCACTGTAAGGGATAAACCGGAAATCCCAGGCGATCTCCATCGCGTTTGCTCAGTTTTCCGTGGCCATCAGGCTTCAGGATAAGAGGCAGGTGAGCAAACCGGGGCATCTCGCTCTCCCATCCGAAAAACCGGTAAAGAAGCAAATGCATCGGTGCGGAAGGAAGCCACTCCTCCCCTCTGATCACATGGGATATCTTCATCAGGTAGTCATCAACCACATTGGCCAGGTGATAGGTAGGGAGCCCGTCAGATTTAAACAACACTTTATCATCCAGGTTATCAGTGTGAACACTGACTTCCCCCCGGATGAGGTCATGAAATACCACCTCCTGGTTTTCCGGGATGAGAATACGGATCACAAAAGGGTCTCCCCTATCCATCCGTTGGCGGACCTCTACTTCAGGAAGAGTCAAACTGTTTTTGAGCTGATTTCGCGAAGTGACGTTGTATTGAAACTGCTCTTGCCCCTCTTTCTGGTACTGGTGGCGGAGGTCATCCAGTTCCTCCGGTGTATCGAAAGCATAGTAAGCATGTCCGCGATCAACCAGCACCTGGACGTAGTTCCTGTAAACTTCATCGCGATCCGCCTGCCGGTATGGTGCAAAAGGGCCTCCCTTGTTCACGTCCTCGTCAGCCTCAAGGCCGCACCAACGAAGTGCTTCCAGAACGTACTCCTCTGCCCCCGGAACAAACCGGCTCTGATCAGTATCCTCAATACGAAGGATAAACGTTCCGTTATGTTGACGGGCAAAGAGGTAATTGTAGAGAGCGGTCCTGATACCTCCAAGGTGCAGGGGACCTGTTGGGCTTGGGGCAAACCTTACGCGAATCGGCTGATCGTTCATGATAACTCCAATGGATATTAAGCAGGCTTAAACTGAATTAAAGGGAGAATATATGCAATCATCCGTTGCATGGTCTGTTCAACCGTTTCAGTGGTAGTTTCAAGGATCAGATCAGGATGTTCGGGTTCTTCAAAGGGCGAATCGATGCCTGTAAAATCCTTGATTAATCCCTGACGCGCTTTGCGGTAAAATCCTTTTACATCACGCTCTTCACAAAGAGAGAGAGGAGCCTTAACAAAGACTTCGACAAACCTATCCGGGCCAATGATAGAGCGGGCCATATTCCGGATGACATGGGTGGGACTGATGAAGCAGTTGATGGTTATGATTCCCGAGTAGTTATAGAGTGCATTCACTTCAGCAATCCGACGGATATTTTCGGTCCGGCCCTCCGTACTGAACGTGAGATCCCGGTTAAGACCCATTCGGACATCGTCTCCATCGAGAAGTTGGATGAAAAAGCCCCGGTCAAAAAGCTCTTTTTCAAGAGCTAGGCCGAGCGTAGTTTTCCCTGCGCAAGACAACCCGGTCATCCAGACTGACATAGCGTGCTGGTGCAAACGAAACTCCTTTTTTTCCCTGGTGATTTTGGAACTAAAATACGAGTTAACCATGAGTTGATGATTGAAAGCTACAAAAATAGGATAATTCCTAATTTTGTAGTGGTTGAAATATTCCAATTCTCAAGACGTTATTTATTGGAAGAGAGGAGAAAACATGGAAGGTGAACATTTACTCATTCGAAAGCTAGATCGGTTTATACGGAAATATTATACCAACAGGATCATCCGTGGGAGCCTCCTGGCCGTGGGCGTTCTGGCCGGTAGTTATCTTCTGTTTGTCATTCTCGAAAACATATTCAGTTTTGATTCCATCGTCAGAACGGTTCTTTTTTTCCTGTTTTTGGGCATTGCCTTCGTGACAATCGCCCTCTGGATTTTTCAACCGATTTTCAATTATTTCCATCTCGGGAAAAGAATTTCATACGAGAATGCAGCGGTCATCATCGGACAACACTTTTCGGAGATTCAGGACAAATTACTGAACACATTACAACTAATCAGGCAACGAAAACACCAGGAAAAAGAGATTGATTTACTGATAGCCTCCATTGATCAAAAGATCAACAACATGAAAGTTTTTCAATTCAATCTGGTCATTACCTACAAGCGAAATTTACGGTACCTGAAAGTTACCATTCCTCCCGTTGCCATCATCATACTTGCTCTTCTTATAGCACCAGCATTTATATCAGAACCTACCCTCAGAATAGTTGATTACACAACCAATTATTTAGAACCTTCGTTTTTTGAAGTGCACCTGTTGAACGAAGAATTGTCGGCGTTTCAACAGGAAGATTTTGAACTTCATGTGAGTGTCAAAGGAGAGGAGATCCCTTCGGATCTATATATTGAAACAGAAGGATATAAATACAGGATGAAAAGAAATTCGCCCACCAGGTTTTCCTTCCTCTTCAAATCATTGCAGAAAGAGACAACATTCCGGATTTCAGCGAACAAATTCAGAAGTGACGATTACCTGATCAGGGTCTTCCCCAGGCCAACGATTCTATCTTTCAATGTAATACTTACGTTTCCCAATTATACGGGGAAGGATTCTGAAGAACTCGAAAATACTGGAGATCTCGTTGTTCCAAAAGGAACAAAAGTAGAATGGAGGTGGATTACAGAGGATGTGGAGACATTACACCTGCGGATGCTCGACCGGGAGATCAAACTGACAAAAAAAGGCTCAAACCTGTTTTTCTACAACCATCTGTGTATCTCATCAGGAAGTTATTCAATTCGGCCTGAAAATGAATACAGCTGCAGTACCGATTCACTATTCTACCGGATCATCTGCCAGGAAGATAGCTACCCGTCAATTTTAACGGAGGTTCATAAGGACTCGGTAATGCCGACAGGACTCTTTTTCAATGGTTCGGTAAAGGATGATTACGGTTTCAGCCGGCTGGAATTTCACTATCAGATAACATCAGGGAATGATACTATAGTTAATGAACAGGGAGTCGTTGAGTTACCAGTTAGCAAAGATGTGAGGGAAGAGTTTTTTTATTATTCCATTGATGTTGATCAATATATAAAGCGTAATGGAGACAGAATGAATTACTACTTCGAAGTGTGGGATAATGACGGAATCAATGGACCTAAATCGGTAAAATCAGAAATTAGAGAAATAAAAGCCCTGACTATCAATGAGATAAAAGCGTATGCGGAAGAAAGTGAAGAGAAAATAAAGGAGAATATAAGGAACTCTCTGAAAGAGGCAAAGGATGTGGAGAAAGCGATAGATCAGCTGAACCGGAAATTGATCGAGAAGCAACAGCTGGACTGGCAGGAAAAGAGGGAGATTAAGGAACTCATAAATAAGAATGAAGAAATGTTGAATATGATAAAGTCGGTCAAAGAGGAGAATCTCAGGAATATTCAGTTGGAGGAGAAATTTTTGCAAACGAGCCAGGCCATTTTTGAAAAGCAAAAACGACTCAATGAACTGATGGAGGAGTTGATGACAGAAGAGATGAAGAAAACGTTGCAGGAGTTGAGGGAGTTGATGGATCAAGTAGATAAAGAGAAACTGAAGAACCTGATTGAAGAGATGAAAATGACAGCCAAAGAGCTGGAACAACAGTTGGACAGGAATCTGGAGCTTTTCAAACAAATTGAGTTTGAAAGAAAGCTGGAGGAGAATATATCGGAACTGAGGAGAGCTGCCGAGAAACAGGAGAAACTGGCTGAACAGGTGGAACAAAAGAAAAGCATTTCGGAGTCGATCCAGGAAGAACAAGAGAAGTTGAATACTCACTACGACTCTATTCAAAAGGAGCTCGAAAAGCTGCAGAAGATGGACGAGGAACTGGAACAACCTGTGGGTATTGAGAAAACGAAACCGCAACAAGACAGCATCAATTCCACGCTGAATGACGCAGTGGAAAAAATGGAAGAGAAAGATGAAAAGGGAGCATTGAAGAGCCAAAAAAGCGCGGGCAAGCAGATGAAAAACCTCGCAAACATGCTGGAGTTGATGCAATCAGAGTCAGAGGTGGACCAATACGCAGAAGATGCCCAGCAAATCAGGCAGATTCTGGAAAATTTACTAACAATTTCATTTGATCAGGAGGAACTGATCAACAGGACACGAAGCATCAACAGAAATGATCCCGGATTTCAAAATATCATTGCGGAACAAAAACAACTGAATGAAAACCTGGAGCCGGTAAAAGATTCCTTGACGGCAATAGGAAAAAGGCAGTTTCTTATCCAACCGGTAATTACCAGGGAACTAAATTCGATCAACCGAAATATCGAAGAGACGGTGAAATCCTTGACAGAAAGAAACATGGCAATGGCACTATCAAAACAACAGTTTTCCATGACTTCTTTGAACAACCTGGCGGTACTTCTTGATGAAGCCATGGAACAGATGAACCAAAACTTGAATATGAGCATGCAGGGAAGTCGCAGTAAAATGTGTCAGAATCCAACCATGGGAAAAGGGAAGAAGAGTATAAAAAATATAAGACAGCTACAGCAAAAGATGTCGGAGCAAATGGAACGGATACGAAAAGGATTAAGGGAGCAACAAGACAATAAAGGGCAAAAGGGAAAGGCTGGAGAGCAGGGATTGAATGAGCAGATAGCACGACTAGCAGCTGAGCAGGAGGCCATCAGAGAAGAACTGAAAAGGTATGAGCAACAGCTGAAAGAGCAGGGAATAATGGATCAGGGAAATATTCAGAATGCGATCAAAGAGATGGAGCAGAATGAGAGGGATCTGATTAATAAACAGGTAACCAGGGAGTCTTTGTTGAGGCAGCAAAAGATTCTGACGCGATTGCTGGAATCAGAAAAAGCAGAGCAGATACGTGAGCAACAGGAGAAACGAGAATCGGATGAAGCAAAAAATCAAAAATATAGTAACCCGGAGCAAAAATTAGAGTATAACAAGTACTCTGTTGGAGGCAGTGACATTTTGAGGTATCAAATCCTTCCGGTCAAGCACTTCTACAGGAATAAAACAACAAGGTACTTGATTCAAATTCATAAGTAATATGAAGGGAAATTCTGGGATTATTACGATCCGATCCAAAGAAGAGCTCAACCGGTTAGAACGGTTCATCGAAGAGATTCTGGACTATTACAACATTCCTGGAGAATATTTTGGAAACATATTACTGGCAGTGACTGAAGCAGCACAGCTGGGAATTAAACATGATCGGGAAGTAACGGTCAAAATGAAAAAAAGACGCAGCGATGTTTCATTCAGCATTACAAAGAAGAATGCAACGGTTGATGAGCAGGATGAGCTGGAAAGGGCTATTGCCTGGCAAGCGATTGCAAGAGAGACCTTTATCATACGTTCACTTGCCGATGAAGCGGAGTTACTGAAAGACGGAAAAACGATTGCGTTGAAGTTTCATATTGCCGGGATAAATTTAGAGCGGGCACTGGAAAGAAAGGAAAAATTGAAAAATTACTTCACCAGAAAGGAAAAGGTGGTGGATCAGAATGAATGAGAAAAAAATACAGTTTTTTACAGAAGATATAAACGATCAAATAAGAGAAAGAAGGTACCTACGCAGAGGAATAGAGCAGCTGGTAAGAAAGAAAAAATTTCAGCTGGGCTCGCTTAACATTATTTTTTGCAGTGATAGATTTCTGCGAAAGTTCAACAAGACGTATCTGCATCACGACTATTACACAGACGTGATTGCTTTTGATTTTTCGGGGGAGGAGAGGATCCTTACCGGCGAGATCTATATTTCGTTGGAACGGGTTAGAGCCAATGCGAAAGAATACAAAGTCACACTTCAGAACGAAATAGCGAGGGTCATCATCCATGGGATATTACATTTGATGGGCATGGAGGATGTCACAGAGAAACTGAAACAGAAGATGAGGGAAGAGGAGGATAAGTATATTCAACTATTCATTAATAGCTGAAAATCAAAGAGTAACATAGAATTGTTCCACGTGAAACAGGAAGTAAGCAGGGAGAAGAAATATGACATCATTGTGGTTGGCGGTGGCCATGCTGGTTGTGAGGCGGCTGCGGCTGCGGCGAACCTGGGTTCACGGGTACTTTTGATCACGATGAACATGGCGAACATGGCTCAGATGTCTTGTAATCCCTCCATAGGTGGAATTGCTAAGGGACAAATTGTTCGGGAAATCGACGCCATGGGAGGTTTGACAGGAGTGGTGACTGACGCTACGATGATTCAGTTCAGAATGCTGAATCTTTCAAAGGGACCAGCCATGTGGAGCCCACGGGCACAGAATGACAGGATGCTGTTTTCAATAGAGTGGAGGAACTGGCTGGAGAAAATTGAAAAGCTTGAATTCTGGCAGGACTCTGTTACTGAAATTATTGTGGAAGGAGAACGTGTCACTGGCGTTATAACCGCATTGGGGATAACATTTTTTGCAGATGCGGTTATATTGGCCAATGGAACGTTTTTAAACGGGATCATACACATCGGCGAGAAGCAGTTTCAGGGAGGGAGAATAGGAGAAAGATCATCGAGGAACCTGACAGAAAGTTTGAAGACATTTGGTTTGGAATCGAATCGCATGAAAACCGGAACTCCTGTAAGGGTGGATGGGCGTACCCTAGATTTTTCAAAAATGACAGAGCAACCGGGTGATGTTATCCCGGGAAAATTCTCATTTTTAGACACCCCGAAACTTTTAAAACAGAGGAGTTGTTACCTTGCGTTTACTTCTACCGAGGTACATGATATATTACGAACGGGATTTGAAAAATCACCCTTGTTTACTGGACGGATCAAAGGCGCCGGACCAAGGTATTGTCCATCTATTGAGGATAAAATAGAACGGTTTTCAGACAAAGAGCGACACCAGCTTTTTATTGAACCGGAAGGATGGGATACAGTTGAGTACTATGTAAACGGATTCAGCTCATCACTGCCTGAGGAGGTTCAGTTTTTGGCATTAAGGAAAGTGAAAGGATTTGAACATGCCCGGTTTTTCAGACCCGGATATGCGATCGAATATGACTATTTTCCGCCACATCAGCTCTCGTTTTCACTGGAATCGAAAGTGATTGAACATCTTTACCTGGCCGGACAAATTAACGGGACCACCGGATATGAGGAGGCCGCTGCACAAGGCTTTATGGCTGGAATCAATGCACATCTGAAACTGAACCAGGAAAAGCCTTTTATTTTAAAAAGATCTGAAGCCTATATTGGCGTACTCATTGATGATTTGATCACCAAGGGGACCGATGAACCGTACAGGATGTTCACCTCAAGAGCGGAATACAGAATATTGCTGCGCCAGGATAATGCCGACTACCGGTTAACTCCAATGGCTCATGCATTAGGACTGGCATCAGATGAGCGGTTAAAAAAAATGAAGGAGAAATATGGGACCATTGACAAAATCATCAAGTTTTTACAGCAGACTATTATTTCACCGGAAGAGGCCAATCCCATGCTCAACAGATGCGGAACCGCGCCACTAGCACAACGCACAAAACTGGCAACCTTGTTATTACGGCCTCAAATAGGAATTAAGGATATGACCATGGATCTGAATCCTCTCTCCGATTTTACAGAAACGTTATCCGGCTCAGTACAGGATGCCCTGAAAGAGGCGGAATTGTTGATCAAATATGAGGGGTATATCCAAAAGGAGCAGGAGATCGCTGATAAACTTTCCAGGCTTGAAAATATGCCTCTTGATTCAGCATTTGATTACCATAAATTGAAATCACTATCATTCGAAGCAAGAGAAAAACTGACTCAGATTAGACCGGGAACCATCGGACAGGCTGCAAGAATCAGCGGGGTATCCCCGGCGGATATTTCGGTGCTGATTGTTCACCTGGGAAGGTGATTGTTCCACGTGAAACATGAAGTCATGTGAAACAGGAAGTCATGAATGAAAAACTTACTGCATGCCCACTGTGTAACAGTCAAGACCACAAACTTTACCTGACAGGGGAAGATTATTTTCTGACCAATGAGAGGTTTGACATCGTGGAGTGTCTCTCCTGTGGATTCCGGTTTACCAATCCCCGTCCAACCGTCGCATCTGCTGAAAAGTATTATCAAACCAAAGAGTATATCTCACACGATTCGGGGGAAGGAGGGATCATGCCTGCACTTTATGGGATTGCCCGCCATTTTACCCTTCGCATAAAATTCAAAATTGTCAGGAGATATTCTCCGGGAGGTTCCATCCTGGATATCGGGTGTGGAACCGGTGAATTCCTCCATTATTGCCAACAAAAAGGTCTCGTTTGTGAGGGGGTAGAGCCAGCCGGGAAAGCCAGGGAATTTGCTGAAAAAAAATACGGACTTGATGTAAAGACAGATTTTCTGACCGGGATTATGCCCACAAAACGATTCGACTGCATTACCCTGTGGCATGTGTTGGAACATATTCACAAACTGGATGAGACCCTGAAAAAAATTAACGGATTACTGAATCGCGATGGAGTACTTATTGTCGCTTTGCCAAATTGCAACTCTCACGATGCAATATACTATAGAAAGTTCTGGGCTGCTTATGATCTGCCGCGGCACATTTTTCACTTCACACGTGACACCCTAAACGCTCTCGCAAATAAATATGATCTCAGCTGCATCGAAATACTTCCGCAGAAACTGGACGCATATTATATTTCACTACTTAGTGAGAAATATAAGAGAAACTCACCGGACTATTTCCGGGCTTTTGTTCGTGGTCTCCAATCAAACTCCAAGGCAAGGAATCCTCAAATCGGACATTCAAGTGAGATATATATCCTGAAAAGCAAAATTTCTTAATTTTAAGCCTTAGAACGATTCAACCCACTGAATGAATATTTCAGATGGAATGAATGTAGAAACTGGCTCAGAAAGCCCCAATTTAAATCATCGGTAATATTTTGATATTCAGCACATTAATGAAAAATTCCCACGCAGCAAGCAACACTTCATGCCTGAGTTGCCTGATAATTGGGCTACTGGCCATCCTCGTCCTCGTGGTGGTTCCCTGGCAGGGAAAGAAGAGATACAATCCCGAAGAGATACTGATGCAGTTTGAATTTTTTCTTCAGGAACATGAAGAGCATATCCGTGAAGAGGTGAGAATTATTTCAGAGGAATTTCTGCAGGACTCTACTTCCGGTTTGACGAAAGAGCAACTGGCCTCCATCCCGGATCCGGATGACAGGGAGATGACCTTTTTCATTTACCAGGAAGACTCGTTGGTTTACTGGTCAAATAATGCGGTCCCTTTTTACCTCTCCGCATTCCCTGACCTGACCTCTACCCCGGCTATCATCAGACTTGCAAACGGATGGTTCGAACTATTTATATTCAGGAAAGGAATCTTTACAGTCGCTGGTCTCTGCCTGGTTAAACAGGAATATCCCTTTCTGAATCAATACCTCCGTAACAAGTATACAGGGATGATTCAGATTCCGGAAGAGGTGAAAATTTCTCTGCAGGAGGGTCTCTATAATGCCTATTCCAGCCAGGGCAAATTTTTATGTTCCCTGGAGATTCCCGAAAAATTACCTCCCCGTCGCGATCAAGGCTGGTTAATTCTCATTCTGATGCTCGCCTATCTCTTCCTGGTTGCCTTCTTATTTCAAATCTCAAGCCGGGTACAAAAAATTTTCCGGAACAGGTATTGGCTCTTTTTCATCCTGATTGCCGATATCCTGATCTTGCGTGGTTTGCAGTTTCTCCTGCATTGGCCTAAAGCACTCTATCAGTCTGAGCTGTTTGGCCCCGTGCTATATTCTTCCTCCTGGCTCTTCCCGTCATTAGGAGATTTTCTGATCAACAGCTTGTTGATACTGATCATTGCCTACCTGTTTTATCGTTGTTGGCCAACCCGGTCAATTGATTATCCACCTTCAGGGTGGAGAAGATCTGTGGGTATGGCAACACGTTTTTTAATCAGTTTCGTTGCCCTGTTCCTGGTCATGTCAGGTATACACAGCCTGGTGAACCATTCTACACTTCCCATGAACCTGGAAAATATTTCCCGCCTTACCTGGGATAGCGTACCGGCTTTTGCATCCATAGGATTTCTTGCTATGGCCTGGATTCTCCTGACAATGCGTTTAACCGTTCCGGAAGTGCAGGAAGACTCATCACTTCAGGAGAAAGAGAGAAGAAAGTTTCCATTTGCCTGGTTTTTCCTGGCGATGGTTCTCATCGCTTCATGCGCCACATTTGTACTAAACCGGGCAAATAATCAACGTGAAAAGGAGCGGCGTGAATTGATAGCCATGAGACTGGCTACCCGCCAAAACCCGGTCACCGAACTGCTCCTGCAGCAATCTGTAAGGCTGATCCAGGCCGATTCGACGGTACAACAAATCCTGGCTGGCGCAGGGAGTGAAGCTGATCAACAGGTGATCGACGACAGTGTAGAATCCTACCTGTTGGGTCATTATTTCAGGGAGTACTGGAACAACTTCAATATACAGATCACGGTATGCAGGGCTTCCAAGACGCTGCGAATCCAACCCCAGGGATTTGTGGTAGGATGCTCTGACTACTTCGAAGATGTAATCGCATCATTTGGTCAAAAAAGCCAGGAGGGGATTTATTTTCTCGATTATGGCTATGGGAATGAAAATTACATAGCACGGCTCCCCATATCAGGGAACAATTCCAACCTCTACCTGGAAGTCAGCTCCAGAAGCTCCTACAAGGATCTGGGTTACCCTGAATTATTGGTGGACCGAAAAACGTATGATGTTCCTGACCTGGCTGAATATTCCTATGCTTTTTTTCAAGATAATCAACTGATTCACAGGGTAGGGGAGTACGCATACGGATTCGAATTGACCGGCTACGTCGATACGGTAACGGGAACCCTCATTCCGGTACCGGATCTGATGGACCATTTTCTGTATCGGATCAACGAAAAAGAGTTTTTGTTGATCAGCAAGGAGCTTCCCACCTTACTGAACATCATCTCTCCATTTTCTTACCTGTTGATCTTACTGGTCTTTTTATTTACAGCTGGATACAGCATCCTGAATATGGGTGAGCTCAGGTCCCTCACCATCCGTTCACTCAGGAACCGGCTTCAACTCTCCATGTTTGGCATGATCATCACCTTGTTCATCATTACCGGGGTGTTTATGATGATCTACCTCACTTGGCTCAATAGCGAGAAAAATGAAGAAAACCTGTTGGAGAGAACATTGTCGATCCTCATAGAGGTGGAGCATAAATTTGATCAGTTAGAAGATTTGCAGGATGCCGGGGGAGAAGAGCTTGAAAATATCCTGATCAAGTTTTCCAATGTATTTTTTTCTGATATCAACCTGTATGATCCGCAGGGAATCCTGTTGGCATCTTCCCGCCCCAGGATTTTCCAGGAAGGATTGATCTCGGACCTGATCAACCGGCAGGCTTACCGGCGGCTCCACCAGAAGAGAACCTCCATGTTTGTTCAGATCGAACACATTGGAGAGTTAAGCTACCTCTCGGCCTATGTACCATTTTATAACACACAAAACAAGCTACTGGGCTATGTCAATTTACCCTATTTTTCGCGGCAGGATGATCTCAAACGGGAGATATCCACCTTTCTGGTAGCTTTTATCAACATCTATGTTCTCTTTATTCTGCTGGGGGTAGTGGTGACATACCTGGTGAGCAACTACATTACCTCCCCACTAAAATTACTTGCCCAACGGATTGGCCGGATCCGTATCGGGAAAACCGATGATAAACTGGTATGGCGACACGAAGATGAGATCGGAAAACTGGTAGAGGAGTACAACCGGATGCTCGACGAACTGGCCATAAGTGCAAAAAAACTTGCTGTTTCGGAGCGGGAATCTGCATGGCGGGAAATGGCGCAACAGGTGGCACATGAAATCAAAAACCCGCTGACGCCGATGAGGCTGGGTGTTCAATACCTGCAAAGAGCCTGGGAAGATCGGGCCGAAGACTGGGATGCCCGGTTGAAAAGGTTCTCGGAAGCGCTGATTGCACAAATCGACACGCTGAGTGCGATTGCCTCCGAATTTTCCTATTTTGCCAAGATGCCGGAACCGGAAAACGAAACCATGAACCTGGATGCGCTGGTAAGAAAATCGCTGATGATGTATAAGGATGTTTCATCCATACAAATAGCGTTTCAGCCATCCCCTCCTGTTAAATGGGTTTATGCAGACAGAAGGCAACTCCTTCGTGTATTCAGCAATCTTATCAACAATGCGATAGAGGCCATTGAAGCCATGCAAGCGGTGGAAGGAAGGATCGTACTGGAAACGGACACGGAGGGGAATGACCATATCGTACGAATTTCTGATAATGGAAAAGGGATACAGAAGGAAGAATCAGATAAGATATTTCAGCCCAATTTTACCACCCGTAGCGGAGGAGCAGGCCTCGGGTTGGCCATCGTGAAGGAAATCGTTCATTCTGTAGGAGGATCCATCCGTTTCACCTCCGATCCGGGTAAAATCACTACCTTTATAATCCGGTTTCCGGCAGCCTCTGCTCCGGCATATGAAGAGAAATCATGAAGCAAATCAACTCCCTGATTTACCTGGTTATTCTGTTCTTATGGACGGGATGTCAGCAGGATCAACCCAATGAGGTCTATTATCCATTCCCGAACCAGGTATGGCAACGATTCAATATCCTGAGTTTTGAAATTCCGGTCGAACAGGCTGAAACTCCTTACAAGGTAGTTTTCTTTGCCAGACATAACCGTGATTTTCCTTATAAATCCCTCGATTTCAACATGATCATGAATACTCCTTCCGGGGAAGAACGAATCAGGGAGTTTCAAATGAAGATCCGGAATGGCGGAGATAAATTTCTCGGAAGTTTTGATGGTGGCTTTTATGACGTAACTATCGTACTCAAAAAAGAGCTCTATATTCACAAAACAGGTATGCTCCTCATCGAATTGGAGAACCTGATCCCACGAATGGAAACACCCGGCTTACTGGGAGTCGGTATTCGGCTTGAGAGCGAGTGACAAAATTTTTCGAATCTCCGTTTCATCTTTTGCCATTTGTGTCACCAGCTCCTCCATGGAGGTAAATCTGATTTCGTCACGGATCCGCTCAAGAAACCGGATCGTAATCTCCTGTCCATAGATATCTTTGTTGAAATCGAAGATATTCACCTCCACCGTAAACGAGAGTTGATCAAGGGTAGGGCGAAAACCAATATTGGCCATCCCCGGATAGATCTCCTCTTCCAGCACAACGGTAGCGGCATACACCCCGGTAAGATGATAAAACCTTGAGGCATCAGGGAGATCCAGGTTAGCGGTAGGGTAACCAAGCTTTCTTCCCAATTGGCTCCCTTTGATTACCGTGCCGGAAATAGAAAAAAGAGGCGTCATGTGATTCGCAAAACTACGAATAATTCGACAAGTCTTTTTCCCCGGGAGTCTCTTTTTTAGCGCTCTTCCTGATCTTGACCAACTGGATGACGGCATAGATATAGTGAGCCCATACACCTGCAAGCATCACCAGCAAGGTGATCATCATCCAGATGGGGGCCACCGGTGTCCATAGTTCACGGGTTGGTTTATCCTGGGCCAGAAGGTGCTTCGGAACAGCCCAGCCGCAGGAGCCTTCCCCTTTCACATAGCCGAAGGAATCGTGTTCGTCAATCCGTGCAATTACCGTAATGTTGCCCAGGGAGTCGCCTATGATTGTCATGGGAAATTCGATCGATCCGGAACCCTCTTCATCCAGACAGACCTCGCCGATGGGCAGCGGCCGAAAAAGGGTCGGGACAAAAAGGAGAACCGTCTCTTCCATAATAGGTTCAGCCTCTCCTTTTGAAGAGAACTGAAGGCCCGTAACATGAATGTATTTAATTGAATCCTCCTCGTAGAAAGCAACCTCCAGCTTTGCCGGTTTCGACATAAACATTTCAGAAGAAGCGAGGTATTTATCTGTGCCTGGAAACTCAGCTGTATACGTTACCATCCCGTCGTCATCCGCAGGTAATGATGGCGTCAATGGAATCCTTAAACGCGCTGTTCCTGTAGAGTCGGTCTGAACTTCACCTGCCACCAGCGGCCCCTCTTTGCCCTCTACAGAAAAAGAGATCGGGGCGTTTTGCAGATCAATGCGTACCCTGCCTTTACGGATGTAAAGGGTTGCTGTGAGGAGCACCGTATCATTGGAGGTATAGGTTGCCATGATTGAGAGGTATGTGTCAACCGGTTCCACCTCTTCCGCTTCGGTCTCTTCCTGGGCGGAAAGCGCAGGAGAAAAGAACAACAGGATGGAAATCAACCAGAGCAGATGAGCAAACAGGAACTTTTTCATGGGGCTGGAGATATGCTGGATAAACATCATTTATGCTAGGATTTCTTCTTCCTCCGATGGTGGTAAATCTGCCATCTCACTCACATTGATGATCGGGATGAATTTGGATCCAATCGTCATAGCCAGCGCGAAAAAAGCAACGCCGGCAGCGGTTAACGCCCACTCAATCCACGTGGAGCTATAGAAGATCCATGCAGGACGGGAGTCCTGGATAGGAAGATAAGGGGACTCCAGGGTAGGGACTACGATCAGGTACCGGTTGATCCAGAGCGCCAGGATCACAATGATTGCCGAGATGGTAATGTTGTTAATGGTACGTAATTTAGGAATCCCTACTACGATCATGGGCAACAACACTCCCACATAATTGGAGAGGATAAACAGCCAGTAATATTCGTCAAAGAGCAGGTTGATCAGGAGTTCATCGTTTCGTTCGGAGCCATACCATTTCGTCAGGTAATCGCTAAAGGTAAAGTACCCAAACAGGGCTGCCAGGATCAGCATCAGGATTCCCACATTGACGAAGTGTTTCCGGGTGATATACTTTTCCAGGTGGTAGATCTTTCGAAACAGCCACATGACCACGATCAGCACCCCGCAACCGGAGAACACGGCAGCAATTACAAAATAGGGTCCGAAAATGGTACTGTGCCACCCCGGCTGGAGGGTAACGCTGAAGATCCAAGCAAGTACGGAATACACGATGACCGCAATGGCGATAACCATCGCTGCCATGATATCGGTGGCTCTGTGGAGACGTACTTTCTGCTCAGGGGTTCCGGAGTACCCGAGTGCCAGTATGCTATATAATTTACGTTTCCACTTGGGAAGCCGGATCGTTTGAAAATCACGGATCGCAGCAATATCCCTAAGAATAGCCAGGTAGAGAAAAATTAAACAGCCGAAGATGTCGGTAGAGATCGCGATGACGTCCCAGGTAATCGGAGACTGGATACGGCCGTAGAGCACCAGGTATTGCAACCGGTCGAGGCGCCCGATACAAAGCAGGATATAGCAGGGGCCGATCAGCAAAGCGATAATGGTAATGAATTCTGCCATCCGGATGATTGGTTTCCGCCATTCGGCCCGGAACAGATGAAGGGTCCCTGAAATCAGAGCGCCTGCATAGCTGACACCCATGAAAAAGATAAAATTGACGATATAGATTCCCCACACCACGTTGTCCCGCATCCCGGTAACTTCATGTCCCTCTGTAATCTGTATATATAGTGCATAGAAACCAAGGGCGATAACCGCGACCAGAAAAAAAATCCAGATGGCTTGTATGAAGTTGGTGCGCTCGATCTGTGGCGCAAATTCCTGAAGAAGGGTTGATTCTTGTTCGTTTGCCATGATTACTTCCGCTTTTGTTTCGTAATGTATGGTGTGTTTTCATACCTCTTCTCCACCTCTTCATCAAGACCGTCAAATCCACGATCAACCGGGAACTGACGCTCAACAGGTGGCAGGTAATAGACGCTGGGACGAGTTCCCAATACCTCCAGGTAACGGTATCCGGCTCGGTCGCGGATCAACTGGCTGAACTGGTAGGTTTCAGTTCCGTTGGTAACGACATCCTCATCGAGGTCTCCGAAATAGATCACTCCCATCGGACAGGAGGCCACACAGTAAGGTAATTTTCCAACCCGGATCAGGTCGGGACAGAAGTCGCATTTTGATACAGTCCCCTCTACGCCAGGGCTGCTTGCTTCCGGGGAATAGGGTTGGGTATCTTCATCGTACTCTTCGTAGTGTCTCCAGGCAAATACCCGGGTAGAGTAAGGGCAGCCCGTGATGCAGAATTTACATCCAATACATCGGTCGGTGTCGATCAGCACAATTCCGTCGCTTCTCTTATAGGTAGCTCCCACCGGACAAACGGATACACAAAGCGGGTTATCGCAATGGTAACAAGGTTTAGGGAACCAATAAGGAGCGGTGTATTCCGTATCCTGCAACAGGTATACTTTCATAAACTCCTGGTCTTTTGGAAGATGGTGACCTTCCTGGCACTTTTCCACACAGGCGCGGGCATTTTTGCATCGGGCCAGGTCGATGACCATCACAAATTTCTTACCTGGAATTCCCTCACGGGACTTTTTCCTGGAGACACGCGGATAACGAATATGTGCTTTGTCGACCTCAACAATCTCACCGTCGGTGGTAAGAACTTTGACCTTTTCACCGGATTCAGCTGCCTGTGTGTCCAGGTAAGCCTCTACCAATCCGCCGGTGGCAACCACGCCAGCCCCGGCAACCAGGCTCTTCTTCAGGAAATCCCTGCGGGAGCTCTTTTTCGGATGGTTGTCTGATTCTCTTTTCACGGATATAGGGTTTATAGGTTAGCTATTTAAAGGGGTTCATGATACCCGTTCATGATGCTTTTAAAGTTGGCGCCCGGATTTTTTCCAATGGTGCAGAAATAGATATGAACCACCATGAAAATGGAGATGACGAAACCGGAGATAATATGGAACAGATCGGTCAGGTGAAGACCGCTGGTTCCAAGAACGATTGTCGGGATGGTATTCGGATAGAGCAGGGCAAAGCCCGTAATGAAGACCACGGGAATAAACAGGTACATGATGAAGACATAGGAAAATCGCTGCAACGGGTTGAATTTGTTCTCCTTGCTGATGGGAAAGGGCGGATTTTCACCCGTAAAGATCCCAAATGCATAGTACCGTGCCTGTTTCATCAGGCGTGATGATAATCCCCTGTACTCAATCTGGTATTGTTTCCCGTTGAACGTAAAGAGGTTTCCGATAAAAAAGATGAGGTAGTTTATCGTCAGGATGATCCCGGTAACGATTAGGATAAAGCAGAGGATGGCATTCACCAGATGCCAGAACCGGAGCCAGATGGGATAAAGATAAAGTCTTTCTTGAGACATGGATGGTTATTTTTTAAGGATTCTTAATGTGGTATGAAATGCAATGCCAAGCACAACACCGGCAAAAAGGACCAGGCTGATGATATTCAGGGTTTGATTACGACTGGCGCCGATAACAACGGAATCACTGGTGGTGATCCCCCTGAAAAATCCATTTTTGCTGCGAACCTCCTGGGCTTCGTATTTATATAAGGAGGCAAGCAGTTCGGGATTGCTTGAGTGACACTCTTTGCAGTTTTTGACAGCCAGCTCTTTCGGTAACACTTTGTGCTCAACCAATGCACTATCTGTTTGCTTTTCGGTATGGCATTCAATACAGCGGACAGATGCGATATGTAACTCCTGGTTGGGCAACCAGTCGTGGCTCTGGATCAGATTTGGCCGTTGACGCTCGGTCAGCAACTGAAACCTTCTGTAATCACTATGGCAATCCAGGCAGATCGTGTTATCATAGATAATGGTTTCTCTGATATTTTCGTTGGTCCGTGCGTTGATCTTATAAATATGGGGATCATGGCACATCCAGCAAGTAAAATCATCGCTGTGTTTTTCAGAATGTACACTCGCCATGAATTCGGCATCAATCTCTTCAAAGTAAAAATGGGCATAGTTTTCGTCTCCTTCATGGCAATCCAGGCAGGTATATTTGTATTCCATACGCAGGTACCCGGCATGAGGAAAACTTTCATACTCCTCTGAATGGCAATCGGTGCATTTGAACGTCCGGTGGTTGGAGATGTAGAAATCGTTGGGAGAGATGATCAACTCGTTGTACATCCTCTCGTTGACCATCCGGCCCTGTTCGGTATTTTCGTAGGAGTACTTGGATTGTCCGTGACACTGGAAGCACTTCTGGTTCTCTTCTGCATTGGTGAATTGTGTGAGATCCACGGTGATTGCTTCTTCCGGTGCGGCCTGATTGGCATTCCTGGCATCCTCGTACTGCAGTGGTTCTGACGAGAAATCGAACGCAAAGAGGATAACTGTGAGAAGAATGAGGACAATGACAAGCCACGATGGCCTGATGTATATTTCTCTCATCATACCTAATTTATTTAACTATTTACATGTATTAAAAGAAAAAGGATGCTATTGCGACAGTGTCTCCTTAGCACCCTTCTCTTCCATGGTCTGGCAATGTTACTTCTTCATGGTCCGCATATAGGCCACCAGTGCCCAGCGGTCTGCTTCAGCGGTTATCTTCTTTTCGAAATTGGGCATCTCGTCTCTGCCTATAAATGACATGTAGTAGATCTCCCCATCGCTGTACTTCTGAAATGCAGCAGATGAGAAGTCCCCCGGGAAGGTCTTCAGCATGGCAGCTTTTGGGCCGTCGCCTAAACCTTTGCTTCCGTGGCAGGATTTGCAGAATTTCGACCAGAGCATTTTTCCGTCGGCCAAAGCATCGGCATCACCGGCTTTCACAGTGCTTTTCATGGCTTTGTACTTGGCGGGAATAACCCACGGTTTCGCATCCTGAGAATAGACTGCGGTCACAAAAAAGAAAGCAATCATACAGGTGACCGTGTAAATCAATGTTTTTTTCATGGTTTTTGGTATTTGTTGGTTAAACATTAGTTGGTTTTAGAAGTTCCATAAACGGGTCATGTTAAATCCAAACATAATCGCCCCGTTGAAGAAATCGTTCTGGTTGTACATAACGATATCCTGGGGTAAAATTCCCTGAGCGGCTGAGATAAATATATGAAACGCGTGTGTACTGGTGGAAATTTCCACACCCAGGCCAAAGTTGGGCAATGGTGATTTCGGACCGTAATAGATCCCTTGATAATGAGGATCTCTATTCTCTTGATATTTCAGGATAAATGGCGTATCATAACCAAGCATCAGTGGCACTTCGCAGCTCGCAACGATAGAGGTTTGCGGGCTGACCTTTAGCCGTGCAATGGCCGAAATGGAGAAGGCATCGTTTTTAATGGTGGTATCCACCTTGTTGTAATGTATAAATGCGAATCCAAGTTGCATGGAGAAAGCCCGGCTAAAGCGACGGGCAATCATCACCTCATGAAAATAGGAAAAGCGGTCAATGAAGGCATAATCCTTTCCGAAGTTGGATTTGTTCCCTGCATTCAGGGCCACGTTCCCATAATACCCAATGGTTAACGGGAAACCGCCTTTACGCTGATGGAAGAAGGTGTATTTCAGGGATAGATCCTGGTACCGTTTGTCTTTGGTGGTCCCGAATCCGATCATTAGGTTATCGGTGATGCTGTAATTCAATGTCATCCGGATATTGGTCGCACCCCAGATCCCAAAGAGGTCTGTGAATCCGTTCTGAATCGTACCGAACCGGTGTTGCAGAACAAATTCCAGGGTATTCGAGGGGTAGGTTTTGACGGTTTGATCATCCATGAAGATACCGCTTTCAAACGGTGCGCGTGCAAGAGGTTTTTTCTCTTTTTTCTCCACTTCAGGTTCCTGTGCAAAAGCGATGCCGAAGCTGACAAAGAGCAGGAGTAGAACCAGGAGACTTCTTTTCATATGTATTGCTGTGATCATGTTCAATCGTTTTACGTGAAACAAACTCCGTTAATTATTCTTTGCGCCTTGCTGGATCCAGACCAGTACCTTGCCGGCATCTGCAGCGTTGGAATAAACCGCCATGGACCCTCCGGAAATCATACAGGTGTAAATAATGCTCTGATTAGGAACCGCGGTATCCACAAATCCACCTGTAAACAGGGCGTTATATGAATTCCCGGGGGTGAGATCCGGCGGAGTTTGCCCAGCACCGTGACATCCGATACATCCTTTATCCCAAATTGCCTGGATGTCTGTTGAATAGCTGATTGGGACTGTGGGATCCGGAGCATCGAAAAAGATTTTTTCGTATTCACACGAAAAAAGCGTAACCATACCTGCCATCAGCATGATTACATAAAAGATTTTTCTCTTGTGCATAATAAAATAGTTTTTGTTTGATAAGTCGCCAAAGTATTAAAAAAAGCTCCAGAATAATTGATCTGAAGCCTTTTTTCTGTTATAAAGGTATTAAAACACCCTACTTAGCCTCCATATGAGCAATGCCATTGTCGAGAACTGCAATTGTGTATTTGCCATTGTGAACGCCTAAACTGCGATCGTACTCAACCATAAAGAAATTCCAGACAATGCAGAGGTCGTCCTGATTAAACATTTGAGGAGCAATGTGCCATCCTTCATCAATGAAACCGGCAGCTTCAAGAAGGTCGCCAAGATGGTGCATTTTTTCTTCAACCTCTTCCTGTACCCCATCATAGTTGAAGTCTTCAATACCGGGATGGCAATCAGCAGCTTCGCAACCGGCTAGGTTTTCACCCTCTTCTTCGTTCTCCATCCATAAGGTGTGTCCTCCAGTCATGTTACCAACAGCAGAAGCTGAGTGGCATGTTGAGCAGGAAGCGATGTTGCGGTGGGGTGAATTCGGGAAAGCGGTTTTTCCACCTACACCTTCAAAGCAACCCATACCGGCCAGCATGGTAGATTGGGTTCCGTAATGCGGTCCCCAGTGACCGGAAGTAACATTCATGGAATCAACTCCACCAGGTGTCGGCCAGGGAGTTCTTGCCCGTGGCTGGTGACATTTGGCACAGAGATTTGATGTACCACCGCCGAAAGGAAGATCCAGTGTTTCACCATTAATTCGCAGCGTGATTGGTGCTACTGTGCGGAGCGCCCAGTCAGCAGCTGTGTATGTGTCGTGGATCATGTGGCAGGTGCGGCAATCGATCCGGGTTGGATTCTGAATTGCTTCAGCGCAATTATCTTCACCGGTAATAACCACCTCACGGAATCCCTGGCTGGTATGGCAGGGGGCACATGAGTTTCTGTTTTCGAATGCATAGTCTCCTGTAGCGTGCTGTGAAGCGTCATACTGGAAAATCTTGGCAACAACCATGTCCTCAAAATTGTGGCACTGAGTACAGGTGGCATTGGCATCTGCACCATCTTTACCATCTGCTCCTGCAGGGCCTTGCGGACCCTCTTTGGTACAGCTGGTAAATAGTAGACTTGCTGCGGAAATCATCATACCGGCAGGAAACAAATAGGTTAATACTCTTTTCATACTGTTTTGGTTTTTGTTAAATATTCACTTTCTCTCAATAACACAAACGGGTATAGGCGTTCAGTCTGATCACAAAAATAGAGAAGTTCCTTGTTTTAACGGATTAACAACGAGGTGAGATTTATTCATCTAGATAGTGATATATGTCTTTAGAAAACCGATACACATCAATCAGGACATTGACATTTGTCAATAAAAAATTAACTGGTAAAATGCTGGAAAACAAACAATGAGTTGAAAATCAACAAACTTTTAACCAGTTTGACTGATCTGGCGCAGCTGTTTTTCGTTCAGGATCTCAATGGTATTGCCGTTTACTCTCAGGATACCCTCTTCCTTCAACTCTTTTAGAATACGGATAGAACTCTCTTTGGACATCCCGGATAGGTCGGCCAGATCCTGTCGGGAAATCGTGATCTCGAAGGGATTTTTTTCGTAGATCTTTTCCCGCAGGTAGAAAAGCACATCGGCAATTCGTCCCGGCATCTGTTTCTGGGTAAGGCTTACCACCTGGTCGAAATTGAAAATAGCCTGGAGAGATACGCGCCGGATAAACTCCTCTGCGAAATCGGGATTTTGCTTAATAAGTCGTTTGAAGATATTGACATCCACCAGGCAGGCGGTCGTCTCTTCCACAGCAGCCGCTGAATAATAGTGGCGGTTATCCACATAGGAGCCCGGGCCAAAAATGTAATCAACCGGTTTCACCAGAGCCAGGATCAGATTTTTTCCGTATCCCTCGATGTATAACTTGGCCAGCCCCTTGGTGAGGCATACAAAATGCGGTGAAGGAGTTCCCTGCTTAAAGAGGATCTCCCCCGCTTTGTAGTGCACCGTATAACGTCCCTGGTTGATCTGTTCCAGCTCATCTGGAGTCAGGTTCCTGAAAATGGATGATTTGCAATTGCAGTTCCTGCAATTCTCCGACTCCTGTATCTTATTCATACCTTCCAATTTCATCCATAACAAGGGGAATGCAAAGATACAACTAAATGGAGCTGAATCAACATAATTTCTGATCCGTATCAATATTCTATTGATCTATCTCAACGTATTTTCTCAGGTATTCAGCGATTTGGACCGCATTGGTAGCAGCTCCTTTCCGAAGGTTGTCGGAGACGATAAACAGGTTTAACGCATTTTTCAGGGATTCATCTCTTCGAATCCGTCCCACAAAGACATCGTCCAACCCCTCGGCCAGGATTGGCATAGGATAGATGTTGTTTTGTATATCGTCCTGGATCGTTAGCCCGGGTGTATCTGAAAGAATGGAATATATCTCCGGCAGGTTGAAATCCCGGGCAAATTCGATATTCACTGCCTCCGAATGACCTACCATAACAGGAACCCGTACGACGGTGGGGGAGACCATGATGGATGAGGCATCCAGGATTTTGCGGGTTTCGTTCACCAGCTTCATCTCCTCCGCTGTATAGCCGTTCTCCTGGAAGGCTCCCCCATGTGGAAACAGGTTGAGGTCGATCGGATAGGGGTACGCCATCTCCCCTACGATTCCTTTACGCTCGTTTTCCAGTTGCCTGACCGCCTTGGCCCCGGTTCCGGTAACCGATTGATAGGTGGAGACGACCACCCGTTTGATCGAATACCGCGCATGCAACGGAGCCAGCACCATCACCAGCTGGATGGTGGAACAATTGGGATTGGCAATGAGGTAATCATCCGCGGTGAGGATCTCTGCATTGATTTCGGGAACGATCAATGGTATGACAGGATCCATACGCCAGGCCGAGGAGTTGTCGATCACCCGGATCCCGGCTTCAGCATACCGGGGAGCCCATTCACGGCTGACATCCCCACCGGCAGAGAAGATCGCAATGGCAGGTTTTTCCCGGATTGCTTGCAGGTGATCGGTGACCCGGAACTCCTGTTCACGAAACTGAATCGATTGCCCTTCCGATTTGGAAGAGACTACAGGAATCAGCTGGTCGACCGGAAACGAACGCTCCCCCAGGACCTTCAGGATGATCCGGCCAACCAGGCCGGTGACACCGACAACTGCTAATTTCATTTAGCAAAGATAAAGGATATTGCCATGGATTGCCATGGATTGCCATGGATTGCACATGAATTGCCATTGATTGCCATGATTTTGAAGTTTTAGTTTATTATTTTTCATTAACCTTTTAACCTTTTGCTCTGTTTTCCGATTAATGGAGAAAAAAGCGATGAGAACTATTATTTTCTTCATTATTTGTCTGATTCTGGCCGGATCGCCAACGCTGGTAGCCCAGGTGGTTGATGATTTTTCAGACGGGGACTTTACACACAATCCCAGGTGGGAAGGAGACTCGCTGCACTTTGAGGTGAACAGCGCCAAACAGCTTCACCTGAAATGGACCGGCAGCGATACCTCTTTCCTGGGGACCCAGAACAGCTGGTTGCATGAAGCCGAATGGAACTTCTGGGTGAAGCTCTCTTTCAATACCTCGGCAAACAACTTCTTGAGGGTCTATCTTACCTCTGACCGGATGGAATTGGATCAGCCGCTGAACGGCTATCTACTGCAGGTGGGTGGAAGCAGTGACAGCATTTGGTTCTTGAAACAGACCGGGACAGAGATTCACCCCCTGTTTCGTTTCCCGGATGTCACTACCTCGCAATCGACCAATGTCGTCCGGGTAAAAATTACCAGGGATGCAACGGGCCTGTGGAGGGCCTGGACAGATCCTGCAGGTGGGGAAAATTTTACCGAACAAGGCGCCTGGTTCGATAACACCATCCTGAGCACCTCCTGGTTTGGCTTCTGGTGCAAGTACACATCCAGCAATGCTTCCAAATGTTACATGGATGATATCTATGTCGGACCTGTGATCCGCGACACAATTCCTCCTTCACTGGGTTCCCTGAAGCTGCCTGACAGTTTACATATTCAACTTCTTTTTTCGGAGGCTCTGGATTTGACGGAAGCGCAGAACAGCTCCAACTATACACTGCTTGGCAGCATGGCCCATCCGGTGGATGCGACCGTTCCATCCGGCCAGCCAAACGAAGTCCTGTTAGGATTTGAACACCCTTTTCCAGAGCAGGTTACCGGCACCTTAAAGATCGTTGGCCTGACCGACCTGTCCGGAAACAGGATGAACGATACCCTGGTTGTGTTTGCCTGGTTTGAACCGCATGCTTTCGATATCCTCATCCATGAGGTGATGATGGATCCGGAACCGGCGGTTGGACTACCCCCGGTGGAATATGTGGAACTGTATAACCGGACGGAATTTCCTGTCGACCTGACCGGCTGGGTCTTTGATTTTGGCAGTAACCGGAAAACCTTTCCGGCTGTTTCAATCGCGGCCAACGGGTACCTGCTGTTGGCCTGTGACAGTATCCTGGCTGGCTTTGGTCCGTCCATTCCCCTCTTCACATCGGGCTCCAGCCTCTCCAATGACGGAGCCTCCCTGGTCCTAAGAAACAGCCGTTTGCAGGTCATCCATACCGTGACCTATGTTCCCGGGTGGATCGGGGAGTCGTGGAAAAAGGATGGCGGATGGTCGCTGGAGATGGTAGATCCGGATAACCCTTGCGGATGCGATGGCAACTGGAGATCTTCTCAACATCCTTTTGGAGGAACACCCGGAGCGATAAATTCTGTCAACCGGACCAATCCTGACCTGGTGTCGCCGGAGGTGCTTCGAAGTTTTTTTATGGATGATCACACCTGGGAAGTCCGGTTCTCAGAGTCCCTGGATAGTATAACCCTGGTTGATCCCTCTGCATGGTGTCTTGAACCCGGAGGAACTCATCCGGAGACCCTGGCACCGGTTTCCCCCACCTACCGGTCGGTCCGCTTTACCTTCGCGGAACCGTTTTCTCCAGGCTTCATTTATACACTCTCCGGTTCCCCGGCAATCACTGATTGTGCCGGAAATGCCGCCGAAACACCTCTGGTTTCGCAGGCTGCTATCCCTGCATCGGTGGAAAGGAATGATGTGATCGTCAACGAAGTGTTGCATGATCCCTATCCGGGAGCCTCCAGGTTCATTGAACTTTTCAACCGTTCCAACAAAGTGGTGGATCTGAAGGAACTGGCATTCCTTGTCTCTGACACAGGCTCTTCGGCAGGAACAACTGGCGCCAACCTGCTGACCGGCGAATCCTACCTGATGTTCCCGCTGGACTTTGTAGCGGTTTGCACCCATGAGAAAACGGTCAAACAGCATTATCAGACGCCCAATCCGAAGCAGTTCCTGGAGATGGCCTCCTTTCCTTCCATGAAGAACGAAAGCGGCTCCATCAGCCTGATCCGCTCCTGGGATGAAGAGCTGATCGACGGGATGGTGTACCATAACGGAATGCACTATCCATTGCTTACTTCTGTTGAAGGAGTTTCCCTGGAGCGGATCAGTCCGGAGAGGCCGGCGACAGACCCATCAAACTGGCACACTGCGGGCGAAAACACGGGGTATGCCACGCCTGCTTACGAGAATTCCCAATGGTTGGATCCCGGGGCAACAGAAGATGTTATCACAATTCATCCACCCGTGTTTTCGCCCGACAACGACGGCCATGACGATGTGGTCTCCATCGGCCTCACCCTCGATGGCACGGGATTCCAGGTCACGATCATGATCTACGATGCAGCAGGACGCCGGATCAGACAACTGGTCTCCAACGCCCTTATAGGCCCTCAGGATGAGTTTTTCTGGGACGGAATCCGGGACGACCGTACGAAAGCATCAATGGGCATCTATGTAGTATATATTGAATTGCTACACCCCACAGGAGTAGTGAAAAAATTCCGGAAATCCCTGGTGGTAGGAGGGACCCTTTAGTTACGGGTGGACGCGATGGTGGCTATGCTGATCCTGACGTCCGGAATGGAGGATAAGGTCTGCACACAGGCCTCCAGTGTAGCCCCGGTGGTGATCACATCATCGACCAGGAGCAGGTGCCTGCCGGCAAGCTTCTCAGGGTTTCTGACCTCGAAGATACCCGAGACATTTTCCCACCGTTTATATCGTCTCTTCCGGGTTTGCGTTTCAGAGACAGAGTTGCGGCAGAGCGTTTGCACTTCCAGTGGGAGCTTCATACTTTTTGCCAATCCCATCCCGAACTGTTCACTCTGGTTATATCCCCTGGTCAGCTGTTTTTTCCGGTGCAGCGGGACTGGGATGATTGCTTCGGCTGAACGGAACAATGGCGAGCTTTTCAGGTAGGTACCATAGTGAGATCCGAGCCACACACCAACATCCTTCCGCTCTTTGTACTTCAGGTGATGGATCAGATGTTGCACCATATTCCCCTTGTTAAAATGCAGGTAAGCGGTAGCACTTTCCACCCGGGCACGCCCCCAGAAAATCCGGCTGACCGGGTTGTCATGTTCCAGATGGTACCAGGTTTTTGGTAAACGATACTCACACAAGGTACAGATCACCTCTTCACCTTTCCATAAGCTGTTCCCGCAACAGGTACATATCCTGGGATAGACCAGCGAGATAAAATCATTCATCCACATAGCTCTTATGTTTCCCATTAATCGGAAAACCTGCCAAAAGGTTAAAGGTTAATGAAAAATAATAAATTAAAAACTCAAAATTATGGCAATCCATGGCAATCCATGGCAATCCATGGCAATTCATGCGCAATGATGCGCAATATCACTATCTTTATGGGTTCATAACCTTTACATCCCTTTACTCATGATCGTAACCTGTGTTCATGTTCATGTGAAAGAGCCTTTTATTAAGGCATTTACCGAGGCCTCGGCCGAGAATCACCTTGCCTCTGTTGAAGAATCCGGGAATTGCCGGTTCGACATCCTGCAGCTTGCTGATGACTCTTCCGTGTTTCTTTTGTATGAGGCCTATGAATCCGAAGAAGATGCAGCCAGGCATAAAGAGACTCCACATTACCTGAAATGGCGCGAAACAGTAGCTGACTGGATGGCTGAACCGAGAAAGGGAGTGAAATACCACGCCCTGTGGCCAAAGTAATGGAGGAGATGAAGTCGTTTGTCTTTGCCAACATCCCGCGGATTCATTTTGGTGTAGGTTCTTTCGCCTCTCTGGCCGATATCGTTTCACAATTCGGTACCCGGGTGGTACTCATCTGCGGCCGCTCCTTTTCCAGTTTTCCACCGTTCAATGGATTCCTGGAGCAGTTGCACCGGAAAGAGATCACGGCAGAGTTTTTTACCCTGACTGGTGAACCATCACCACAGTATGTAGATCAAATTGTTGGTCAGGTTTCTAAGAGACATCCAGCTTGCGTGGTCGCCATCGGCGGTGGAAGTGTTATCGATGCAGGCAAGGCCGTTTCAGCGATGATCCCGGCGGGGGAAGCAGTCGGGGATTTTCTGGAAGGGATTGGCACCCGGCAGCATGACGGACAAAAGATCCCTTTCATCGCAGTTCCTACCACGGCAGGGACCGGCAGCGAAGCTACCAAAAATGCAGTACTCAGTGAAAACGGGCCGGAAGGGTATAAAAAATCTCTCCGTCATGACCATTTCGTTCCTGATGTTGCCATTGTCGATCCGGAACTTACACTTTCCTGTCCTCCTGAAGTTACCATGGCTGTGGGAATGGATGCGTTTACCCAGCTGCTCGAGGCATTCACTTCCACCAACGCTTCCGTCATAACCGACCTGCTTGCTTTGGAAGGGCTGTCGCATGCAGTCAGATCCTTACCTGTCATATTTGAAGATCCGGGTAACCTGGAGGCAAGAACCGGCATGTCATATGCAGCATTACTCTCGGGTATTACCCTGGCCAATGCAGGTCTGGGAGTGGTTCATGGTTTTGCTTCTGTCATCGGTGGCATGTTTCCGGCACCTCATGGTGTGGTTTGTGGTGCATTGCTGTCACCGGCAACACGGGCAAATATCCAGAAACTGGTCACCACCGGAGAGAATCCGGATGCCATTCAGAAATATGGGAACGTCGGGCAACTCTTCTCAACAGAACCATTATCCTCGGAAAACCGTCTTGAGCTGTTGGGAAACCGGCTGCACGACTGGACCAGAATTTTCCGGATCCCGAAACTGAGTACATATGGTGTTACACGTTCTGATATTGACCTGATCGTAGAGAAAACATCACAGAAAAACAATCCGGTGAAGCTGGAATCCTTTGCACTTCGGAAGGTTCTGGAGGAGGCTCTTTAGTTGCATGAGTTGAAATTTTGTTAACTTGACCTGCAAAACCTGATCCCATGTCAATCATCAATGTCGTTCACAACCCCGAAAATCAACAGGAACATGTGGAGACCTGGAGCCGGTGGCTGGCTTTGGCTGCCTTTGTCCTCCTGATCACATTACTTAATATGGACGCCACGGTGGTAAACCTGACCATTGGTCCCATTGAGAAAGAGATGAAATCCAATCTGAAGATCCTGCAATGGATCATCAGCATTTATGGTATTGCCTGGTCGGTGTTCGTTATCCCTTCCGGAAAATTTGCCAACGATTTCGGCAAGAAAAAAATGCTGATCACGGGGATCTCGGTCTTCCTCCTCTCTTCCGTCCTTTGTGCGGTATCCCAGGATGTGTGGTTGCTGATCATCGGCCGGTTCATCCAGGGTGTTGGCGCGGCTATTTGCATCCCACCTATTTATGGATTGGTTTACGATAAATTTCCGGTGGGGCAGCGAGGTTTTCCAATCGGGTTGTTGGGAACGGGAACAGGTGTCGGGTTGGCCATTGGTCCGACCATAGGAGGTTTCATCATGGAACGGTTCCCGTGGCCCTGGATCTATTACCTGAACATCCCGGTGGGTATCATCATTCTGTTGATCATTCTTTTCACGATCCGGAAAGAGTCGCAACAGCTGAGTAAATCACTTGATCTGATCTCCAGCCTTTATGTTGCATTAATTGTTTTGCCTCTTAGCTATGGAATAAACAATGTTTCTACCTGGGGTTTGTTCAGCTATCAAACATTGATTGTGGTAGTGCTGGTTGCCGCCGGGCTGATCCTGCTTCATCTTCATTCTAAAAAAGCGGCTGACCCATTGATACCAAAGGGAACATTTTCCAATAAATTGTACGTCTCCACCCTGATCGGATTCATGTTGCTCTCCTTCATCCTGGGGACGGTTTTGGTCCTCACCGGCCTCTACATGGGGAATGTGCTTGGTTTTACAAGCTTTCATAATGCATTGATTTTCATCGGTTTTGCCGCCGCTTTTTCGATGGTATCTCCACTTGGAGGAAAGCTATCGGAGAGGATAGATGCCAGAATACCTGTATGTATCGGGCTTGGAATCAGTATCATCGGCATTGTACTTGCGCTCTTTTATGGACTTCATACAACCAGCACCTACCTGGTGATCAGCCTGGCGCTGATGGGATTCATCGGTCTTTCCATTGCCCCTTACAACGCCACCATGCTCAAAGCAGTCAATGCACAGACAGTGGATGCATTGTCAGGATTATATAATATGTGTGGCTGCATGGGTTTCTCCATCGGCGTGGTGATCAGCACCAATGTCCTGGTACAGGTTTCTAAGGACCACCTTCAGAAATTGCTCCATCAGGCAAATGTGGTATTATCTCCTGAAAATCAATCCATCCTGGACGCAACGATCACTGCTGCTCACCGCAATTACCGGGAGATTATGGAGGTAACCAGGTTGCCAAAGGAGAAGATCCTCCTGATGATCAATGAGGCGTTTCTGAACGGCTTTCATGCCTCCATGTACACCATCATCGGCGCAGGCATCCTGGCGATCGTCATGACACTGATCTGGATGAAGGTCCCGGAAACAGGTAAGAAGTAAGGAGTAAGAAAAAACCGTAGATTTACAATAAATTTCAATCTTTTATGCAGGGAGATCCGTTACTGGACGTGGAGCATCTTACTGTTTGTTTCAGGAATGATGGTGATGAGACGGTTGCCGTGGATGATATCTCATTCCAAATAGCAAAACGTGAGATTCTGGGTATTGTGGGGGAGTCGGGTTCAGGAAAATCTGTTACCGCCCTTTCCATCCTGGGTTTGATCCCCGATCCACCGGGTACGGTGACAGTAGAGGCAATACGGTTTACAGAAACCTCCGGAGAGATAATTCGGCTCGATACCCTGCCTGAACGAGAGCTGCAAAGGATCCGGGGCCGTTTGGTCTCCATGATCTTCCAGGAGCCGATGACTTCATTGAACCCGGTCTTTACCTGCGGTGATCAGGTATCGGAGACATTACGACAGCATCTGGAGATCTCCAAAAAAGCAGCCAGGGAACGAGTGTTGGAGCTTTTCAGTGAAGTACGTCTGCCTGACTCTCCCCGGATCTTCCGTTCCTATCCACATGAACTTTCGGGCGGACAGAAGCAACGGGTAATGATTGCCATGGCAATCTCCTGCAATCCCTCCCTTCTGATTGCCGACGAACCTACCACTGCTCTGGATGTCTCGGTACAGAAAACCATCCTCGATCTACTGAAACGACTTCAACAGAAGAGGAACATGAGCATCCTCTTCATCACCCACGATCTGGGTCTTATCTCCCGGTTTGCTGACCGGGTAGTTGTGATGTACCAGGGTAAGATGGTGGAGCAGGGGGAGGTGCGACAGATATTCGAAGACCCGCAGCATCCATACACCAGGGGTTTGATTGCCTGCCGCCCGCCGAAGGACAAACGGCTGATGCGGTTGCCGACTGTGGAGGACTTTATGGATCCGGGATCCGGGATCCGGGATCCGGGAGACCAGGTCGAACATCGCGTATCCCGTATCGCGTATCATGCACAGCTTTATAGCAGGGAGCCGGTGTTGAAGGTGGAGCATGTCGGGAAGAGGTTCTCAAAGGGATCCGGCTGGCTCAGCAGGGAACAGGAGTCGATACGAGCTGTGGATGATGTCAGTTTCTTCGTCTATCCAGGCGAAACGCTGGGGATTGTAGGCGAATCAGGATGCGGGAAAACAACCCTTTCGCGGGTGATTCTGCAATTGATTCCCTCAACGGAAGGCCGGATACTTTATAAAGAAAAGGAGATCACCACCCTGACCCGCAGCAGGTTGAAAGCCCTCCATAAAGACCTGCAGATTGTGTTCCAGGATCCATACTCATCGTTGAACACAAGGATGATGATCGGCGAAGCCATACGGGAGCCTATGGAAGTTCATCACCTGTACGGAAGCAAGCGCCAGCGGATCGGAAAAGTGAACGAGCTGTTACAGAAAGTAGGTCTCAGTCCGGAACACTACTTCCGCTACCCTCATGAATTCTCGGGCGGGCAACGACAACGGATCTGCATTGCCCGGGCGCTGGCCGTGGAGCCACGCCTGATCATCTGCGATGAATCGGTATCTGCCCTCGATATCTCCATCCAGGCGCAGATCCTGAACCTGTTGAATGATCTCAAACACGAACTCCAACTCACCTATATTTTTATTTCGCACGACCTGAATGTGGTCAAATATATGTCGGATCGCCTGATCGTCATGAAAGAGGGGAAAATCGTGGAGATGGGAGACCCGGATGAGATCTATGTGAATCCGAAATCGGAATATACGAAGGTGTTGCTGGAGGCGATGGGGGACTAATTCAAAATTACGAATTACGAATTACGAATTACGAATTAAATAACCGATGATTGTCTGACCTCCTGACCAATAACCAATTAACCAATGACCAAAAAGCAACGCCTTAGCGGCGAGCAGAAAAATACGCTGATCAAGAACATTTTGCAGGTATACCTGGAGAATCCTCACAGCGCACTGAATTACAAGCAGGTTTCCAAGCGGATCGGCGTGGAGGACCGGGCCGGAAAAGACCTGGTCAGGCTGTTGATCGAAGAGCTGTTCCGAAACCGGGAACTCATCGAATCCAACCGGGGAAAATACCGGGTCAATCCGGAAGGACAACCGTACCAGAAGTCGGTGAAGACCCACATGACCGGAACGGTTGACATGAAACAATCGGGGAAGGCCTATGTGATCCCGGACGATAAATCGGGTGATGTATTCATCAATGCCGGAAACACCGGTCATGCCCTGCATGGCGACTATGTTAAGGTCTCTCTCTTTCCCATCCGGAAGGGGAGAAAGAGGGAAGGGGAGATCGTAGAGATCATCAAACGAAACAAAACACAGTTTGTCGGCATCCTGGAGGTAACGAAAAATTTCGCTTTCGTGATCCCTGACAATGCTGCGATGCCAGTAGATATCTATATTCCGAAAGAGAATCTGAACGGTGCACGAAACGGACAAAAGGTGATTGTAGCCATCAGCGAATGGCCCGAACACTCTCAAAATCCTTTCGGGAAAATCATCCAGGTTCTTGGAAAGCCCGGCGATAACCAGGTGGAGATGCAGTCGATCCTGGCCGAATTTGAATTTCCGCTGACCTTCTTGAAAGCAACAGAGAGAGAAGCAGAAACTATCGCGGCAGATATTCCGGAACGGGAGATCAGATCCAGAAAGGATTTTCGTGAGATCTTCACCATCACGATTGACCCCGAGGATGCGAAGGATTTCGATGATGCCATATCCCTTCAGAAACTTGTGAACGGTCATTGGGAAGTTGGAGTTCATATTGCTGATGTATCATATTACGTCAAGCCAGGAACCGCGGTTGATGAAGAGGCCTATCAGCGGGGGACCTCCATTTACCTTGTCGACCGGGTGATCCCTATGTTGCCCGAACGGTTATCCAATGAGCTTTGTTCCCTGCAACCCCACAAAGACCGCCTCTGTTTTTCGGCCGTATTTGAACTCGATGAAAATGGAAAACTATACAAAGAGTGGTTCGGGAAGACGGTCATTCATTCCAACTGCCGTTTCTCCTATGAGGAGGTACAGGAGGTCATTGAAACCGGTACAGGAGAGTATGCAGAAGAGATCAAGGTGTTTAATACCATTGCCACCGCACTCAGAGTTGAACGGTTCCGGAAGGGTTCCATCAATTTTGAGACCCAGGAGGTGCGGTTTAAGCTGGACCAGGGGGGGAAGCCACTTGCCATTTACCTTCGTGAGATGAAGGATGCCAACAAACTGATCGAGGATTTCATGTTACTGGCAAACAGACGGGTCGCTGAAAGGGTTGGCAAAAAGAGAGGAGAGCGGCCACCGAAGACCTTTGTCTATCGCGTCCACGATACGCCGAGCCCTGAGAAACTGCAGGCCTTTGTCGATTTCATTAAGAAACTCGGATACCGGATGATCCTTACCTCCAACAAAGCTCTGGCTCAATCCTTTAACACCCTCTTTCGGGATATCAAGGGAACCGGTACGGAGAACATGATCGAGACCATTGCCATCCGGACCATGGCCAAAGCCTACTACTCCACTCACAACATCGGCCATTACGGATTGGCTTTCCCTTTCTATACCCACTTTACGTCACCTATCCGTCGATATCCCGACCTGATGGCACACCGGATCTTTCAGGGATATTTGGATGGAGCTCCCCCGGTAAAAGAGGATGTGTATGAACCGATGTGTGACCACTCTTCGGAGATGGAGCGGAAAGCGATTGAAGCCGAACGGATGTCGGTGAAGTACAAACAGGTGGAGTTCATGCTGGATAAAGTGGGGCAGGAGTTCGACGGATTGATATCCGGCGTGAGTAAATGGGGTCTTTTTGTGGAGATCATCGGAACCAAATGTGAAGGAATGGTGAGACTTCGGGACCTGGAAGATGATTTTTACTACCTGGATGAAGAGAACTTTCAGGTGATTGGCCAGCGTTACGGGTATCAGTATAAACTGGGGGACAAAGTGATGATCAGGGTGAAACAGATTGACCTGGGAAAGAAACAAATGGATTTTGATCTGGTCACTTGATGAACTTGGTGATTCGCTACGTGAAAATTCTAACTTTGTAATTCCTTATCAATTTCTGACTCGATCCATGGACCTGATCTCCCCGAAACAACTTGTTGAAGCAAATAAATACCTGCAGTTTTTCGGCGGAGAGACCCTGGCTAAACTTCTTTTCAAACTGCTCAAGTTTGATAAGATCAACAAAGAGTACTCAAAGATCTGTAAGCTACCGGCCAGGAAATTTATCCAACAGGCCATCAACACCATGGAGATCAGTTTTACCGTGAATGAGCAGGAACTGGAGAACATTCCCAAAAAAGGTTCCTTTATCACCGTCGCCAATCACGCTTACGGTGGAATTGACGGGATCCTGTTGCTGAAGATACTTACCGATGTAAGGCCTGATTTTAAGGTACTGGCAAATTTTATGCTGACCAAACTGGATTCTCTGAACCAATATTTTTTAGCAGTGAATCCCTTTGAGGCGTACAAAGATGTCAGGTCCAGTTTTGGTGGTCTCAAGTATGCGTACATTCATCTCCAGAGCGGCCATCCTATCGGGATTTTTCCTGCCGGTGAGGTATCCTCGGTAAAGTTACAGTACCGTGGGGTGGCCGACAAAGAGTGGCAGCACTCCATCCTAAAGTTTATCAAACGGGCGAAAGTACCGGTGATTCCGGTCTACTTCGATGGCTCCAACAGTCTCTTCTTCCATTTTCTGGGAATCATCCATCCGATTCTCCGGACCGTTAAGCTTCCATCAGAACTCTTCAATAAAAAAGGAAAAAACATCCGGATCCGGATCGGGACACCGATCCTGATCAGGGAACAGGATGAATTTGACGATATCCGGGAGTTTGGTAAATTTCTCCGGATGAAAACCTATGCACTGGGGATTCCGCTGTCGAACATCAAACGGCAAGCTTCGGTAGCACTTAAGGGTGCAGATCAGGAAGCAGTGATAGATCCCGTTCCCCAGAATCAGCTGATCCATGAGATCGAATTGATCACCAATGAGTTCAAAATGTTTCAGATCCAGAATCAGTCGGTATTCTGTGCCCCAACCGAACGGATCCCATATATTACTACTGAAATAGGCCGGTTACGGGAGATAACTTACCGGCTGGTTGGAGAAGGAACAAACAAAAGCTTTGACCTGGACCATTTTGATCAGTTTTTCGATCAACTATTTATCTGGGATGAGGATGAAAAGACCATAGTAGGAGGATACCGGATTGGAAAGGGGAGAGAGATCCTGGAGCGTTATGGCATTCCCGGTTTCTATATCAGTACGCTCTTTCAGATCGACCCCGACTTCTCCACGGTGTTGGGTGTCTCCATTGAGCTTGGACGTTCATTCATTGCCAAAGAGTACCAGAAAAAAACCATGTCGCTCTTTATGCTCTGGAAAGGGATTCTTTACCTGCTGATCAAAAACCCGGAATACCACTACCTGATCGGGCCGGTAAGTATGAGCAATGAGTTTCTGGATGTTTCCAAGGCGCTGGCGGTTGAATTTCTGAAAGAGAATTTTTATAACTCCGAGTTTGCCGAATATATTCACCCCAATAAACCGTTTACCATCCGGGTTCCGCGAAAAATCAACAAACAGCTCTTCCTGAGTTATGTGGGGAAGGACCTGAACCGCCTCGACCGCTTCATAAGCAGCATTGATCCCATTTACAAAACCCCCATTCTCTTTAAAAAGTACCTTTCTGTAAATGCGGAGATCATCGGATTTAACGTCGATCCTTTGTTTAATAATTGCC
>JADHVQ010000072.1 GCA_016783905.1 Bacteroidales bacterium
CCCCAACACATATAACCTTTTCCTTCCACCTCCGATTAATGTTTGAATAATTTGCGAAAAAGTAATATATTTATTACTTTTGTGATGAAATCAAGCGAACTGATCAGGTTGTTGCTTAAGGACGGTTGGATTATCAAATCGCATAAAGGAAGCCATTTGAAGATGGTACATCATCAGAAAAAAGGGAAGCTTGTAGTACCAAACCATGGCAGCCGGGAGGTGGGGTCGGGATTGTGTAAGAAGATCCTTAAAGATGCCGATATCAGATAAGAATTCAGACATGAGAAATATTGAGATTGTAGCAGAAAAAACAAATACGGGTTTCTCCGGGTATGCAAAAAAGTATGCAGTTGCCACAACTGGTGAAACATTCCATGAACTAAAAAAGAACCTGGTTGAAGCGCTGAATCTCTATTTTGAAGAATCGGGAAGAGAGGTCAGGGAACAAGATTTGAGAATCAGGTTGGATATTGCTCAATTTTTTACTTTCTATAAAGTACTGAATGCTAAAGCATTCTCGAAATATGTAGGTATGAACCAGAGCCTGCTTGCTCAATATACACACGGGATTAAAACACCTTCAGCCCGACAGACCGAACGTATTATCAATGGAATAAGAAAACTTGGGAAAGAGCTATCGGAAATTGAAATTGAAATGACATGAATGATCATTTCACCAGGGTACCCACCTTTTCACCCCTTACCACTTTGAGTAGGTTTCCAAGTGTGTTCATATTGAACACCACGATCGGCAGGTTGTTTTCTTTGCAGAGGCTAAAGGCGGTGAGGTCCATGATCTTCAGATCTTTTTCAATGGCTTCATTGAAAGAAAGGTTATCATATTTTATTGCGGAAGGATCTTTTTCAGGATCGGCTGTGTAGACGCCATCAACTCGTGTTCCTTTGAGGATCGCATCGGCCTTGATCTCCACGGCGCGGAGAGCGGAAGCGGTATCGGTGGTGAAAAAGGGATTTCCGGTACCTCCGCTGATAATGGCCACGTATCCCTGTTCCAGGTATTTAAGGGCCCGGTCGCTGCTCATTTCCTCGACAATGGGATCAATAGCAATGCCTCCAAGTAGTTTTGACCGGATGCCCTGTTTCCCCAGCGCATCCTGGATCGCCATGCTGTTGATCACCGTAGCTAACATGCCCATGTAGTCGCCCTGTACGCGGTCGACTCCCTGCACAGTACCCTGCAGGCCGCGGAAGATGTTCCCGCCGCCGATCACGATAGCGACCTGAACGTGTTCATCCACAATGGATTTTATCTCGGCAGCATAGGCTGCCAGTCGCTGTGGGTCGATGCCATAGCCCAGTGAGCCTTCGAGGGCTTCGCCGGAGAGTTTGAGGAGGATACGGGAAAAAGCCATATAGTTGGGATTAGGGTTATTGGTCATTGGTCATTGGTCATTGGTCATTAGGGTCAAAAAGTTGGGGATTCATCGGATCTTTTTGGAACTCACATCTTACATCTTTCAATTTACTTCGTACTTCTACCTTCTAACTTCCAGTTCGTACTTCTAACTTCTGACTTCTGACTTTCATCAGCCTCCCGCTCCATGACAATGTTTAAACTTCTTTCCACTGCCACAGGGGCAGGGGTCGTTTCTTCCCACTTTCTTTTCCACCTTTACGGGCTGAGGTCTGCTGCGCTCCTGGGTATTTGCATGAGCCTGAGAAAGGAGGTCGGAGCGCTCTTCTTTCAACCGCTGCCGGTCCAATTTGCGTGTTTGAGCTTCCTGAACATTATCGGCCTGCATCGGTACATCGCACTTGATCAGGAAGGAGATGATCTCCTTGTTGTTGCGCATCAACATCGCTTTGAAAAGTTCGAACGACTCAAACTTATAGATCAGCAGGGGATCTTTCTGCTCATAGGCAGCATTCTGAACCGACTGCTTCAGGTCGTCCATCTCACGGAGGTGCTCTTTCCAAGCGTTATCAATCATTCCAAGCACTACTCCCTTCTCAATTGCCAGCACCACCTCTTTCCCTTTGTCTTCAAATGCCTTCTTCAGACTGGCCACAGCCTGCATCGACTTCATTCCGTCGGTGACCGGAACTGCAATGTTCTCGTACCGGGTATCGTTCTCAAATACGTTCTTTACGACGGGATAAACGCGCTGGGCAATGCTTTCATTTTTTTGCCGGTACCGTTTGTAGGTTGTGTTGTAAACAAGGGTGGTGAGTTCATCGCTGCTCATGGTGGAGAACTCCTTCTCCGAAACCGGGCACTCGATGGCAAACTCCTTGAGCAGTTCCAGTTTTAATCCTTCATAGTCGCGGTATTCCTGATAATCAAGGGTGCTGGCTTCACAAACATCGTAGATCATATTGGCGATGTCGACGGCCAGTCTCTCTCCAAACAGGGCATGGTGGCGCTTCTTATAAATTGCTTCCCGCTGGATGTTCATCACGTCGTCATACTCAAGCAGTCGTTTTCGGATACCAAAGTTGTTCTCTTCCACTTTCTTCTGCGCCCGCTCGATCGATTTGGTGATCATCCCATGCTGGATCACCTCACCATCCTCAATTCCCATGGTGTCCATGATCTTCGCAATCCGTCCCGATCCAAACATTCGCATCAGGTCATCTTCAAGGGAAACGAAGAACTGGGAACTCCCCGGGTCCCCCTGGCGACCTGACCTGCCCCGGAGCTGGCGGTCAACCCGCCGGGATTCATGCCGTTCGGTTCCCATGATAGCCAGGCCTCCGGCCTCTTTCACCCCTTTCCCCAGCTTGATGTCGGTCCCCCGGCCGGCCATGTTGGTGGCGATGGTTACCGTGCCGGCTTTCCCGGCTTCTGCCACAATATCGGCCTCCTTTGCATGCAGCTTGGCATTCAATACATTATGTGGGATATTGACCCGCTTTAGCATCCGGCTAAGCAGTTCCGAAGTCTCCACAGATGTTGTCCCGACAAGTATAGGACGGCCATCTTCAACCATCTTTTCAATCTCTTCAATCACCGCGTTGAACTTCTCCCGCTTTGTCTTGTAGACCAGGTCTTCACGGTCATCCCTCACCACCGGTTTGTTGGTAGGTATCACAACCACATCCAATTTGTAGATATCCCATAATTCACCGGCTTCTGTCTCTGCTGTTCCGGTCATCCCTGCCAGCTTGTTATACATCCGGAAGTAGTTCTGCAGGGTGATGGTCGCATAGGTTTGCGTGGCGGCTTCGATCTTCACATTCTCTTTGGCTTCGATGGCCTGGTGCAATCCGTCGGAGTATCTTCTTCCCTCCAGGATACGGCCTGTCTGTTCGTCGACAATCTTCACCTTATTATCCATCACCACGTATTCAATGTCCTTCTCAAAGAGAGCATAAGCTTTCAGCAGCTGGTTTACGGTGTGTACACGTTCTGCCTTGATGGCATAGTCGCGCATCAGGGCGCTTTTTTTCTCCAGCAGATCCGACTCATTCAGCTCTTGTTTCTCCAGTTCCGCCAGCTCCGAACCAATATCCGGAAGGATGTAAAAGGTTGCATCTTCATACGACTCTGTCAGCAGGTCTATCCCCTTTTCGGAGAGTTCAATGGTGTTGTTCTTCTCATCGATGATAAAAAAGAGTTCATCATTGATGATGTGCATGTTTTTCGCCTGTTCCTGCAGGTAGAAGTTCTCGGTTTTCTGCATCAGGGCCTTCATCCCCGGCTCACTGAGGAATTTGATGAGCGCTTTGTTTTTGGGTAGCCCGTGATGGCATCGAAGCAGCTGCTCGCCGGCTTTTTTAATGTTCTCGTTATTGGACTCATCAGCAGTCAGGCTCTTCGCTTCAGCGAGAATTTTGGTCACCAGGTTCCGCTGGGCATTGTATAACTTAGTCACTTGCGGCTTCAATTCATCAAACAACTGATTTTCCCCTTTGGGTGTAGGACCGGAGATGATCAGAGGGGTCCGGGCGTCATCGATCAACACTGAGTCCACCTCGTCGACAATCACATAGTTGTGCTTCCGTTGTACCAGCTCTTCCGGTAAACTTGTCATATTATCACGCAGGTAATCGAAACCGAATTCGTTGTTGGTTCCATATGTGATATCGGCCAGGTAGGCATTTCTTCGTGCCTGGGAGTTGGGTTCGTGCTTATCAATGCAATCCACCTTCAATCCGTGAAACTCAAAGAGTGTTCCCATCCATTCCGAGTCACGTTTGGCCAGGTAATCGTTGACCGTGACGATGTGAACTCCTTTGCCGGGCAGTGCATTCAGGTAAACGGGCAGTGTGGCCACGAGGGTTTTCCCCTCCCCGGTAGCCATCTCGGCAATCTTTCCCTGGTGGAGAACGACCCCACCGATCAGCTGGCAATCATAATGGACCATGTCCCATCGGATCATATTCCCTCCAGCCATCCAGGAGCTCTTGAACCTTGCTTTGTCGCCGGCGATCTCGACACTGGGAGTTCGGGCAGCCAGCTCACGATCCATCTGTGAGGCTGTTACTTCCAGGTAATCGTTATTGACAAACCGGCGGGCCGTTTCCCTCATCACGGCAAAAGTTTCAGGGAGGATCTCGTTGAGGATATCCTGGGTAAGATCGTAACTCTCCTTTTCAAGTTTGTCGAGCGTGGCATACAACTTCTCCTTTTCCTCAATTTCATTCTCGCCGGAATCAATGTGAACCTTCAGCTCTGCAATTTCCTGTTCTTTGCCGGCAATGTATTCCCTGATTTGCTTCTTGAACTCGATTGTCCTGGCACGTAAATCATCGTTGGAGAGGGAGTGAAGGGGTTGGTCAATCTCCACCGTATGGTCTACGACTGGTTGGATCTCCTTGATATCCCTATCGGATTTACTCCCTAACATCTTTTTTACAAAACCGAGCATGATATTTCTAATTTCTTCTCAATCAGTGGATTAGTTCTAAGATCACCTGTTTAAGTCCTTCGCTGGGATGGGGCGCCGGCGCCTGAAAAATGTTGCCCTCTCTATCGATGACCACATACAGCGGATAGGTCCTTACCTCGTAATCCACCAGCAAATCGGTATCATCCGAATAGTGGAGGAGTGTCCAGGCATATTCAGGCTTGGTCAAGGCGAAATAGTTCATCTTGATCCAGTATCTGTCGGCGCATATGCTGATGAACTCCACCTGCTCCTTGTATTTCTCATAGAGGGGAACCTGGAGCTCCATTTCAGCCAGGCAACCCTGGCAAAAGGTGGTCCAGAAATTGATCACCACCGGCTTCCCCCTGAAATCCTTCAGTGAGTGAAACTGATCTTTCTTTCGGCCCATCAGGGAAAATTCCGGAGCAGGCGTTCCCCTACGGAGTTTGGTTACTTTGGCCACCATATCTGCCGCAACCAACCGGTTCCCTTCCCAGGGGCTCTCCTGGCTGATGGTTTTCAAAATAGCAATGATCGGATCCTGCAACTCCGGGTTGGCATAAAAGTATTCATAAAGTCCCTTCAAAAGGACCAGCTCACGAAGATCCTCATTCCTCAACACTGAATCGGCAGCCAATGTCTTCATCAGGTTCGGGTAGGGTGCAGCTCCCTTGATGATGGGGATCAGGTCAATCTTCCTCAAAATGTTAGAGGTAGCCTTCAGGTATTTGGTAAAGAAATTGTTAAAAAACTGCATGTACTCTACGTTGTTGTAGAGAATGGGCTGGTCGATGAAATAGCTCCTGGCCAGGTCATACTGATTTTTGGCATGTGCAATTTGCTCGAGACCGGCTGTTTTATACCGTATAAAATCCTGGAAATAGGGCTGATCTATCCCGGTATACCCGCTATTGACCTGAATGCGGAAGGTATCCAGGTAGTTCTTTTTCCGCTCCAGGTAAAGGGCATTGAAGTGATCCAGGAGAAACTGGTTGTACTTATTGTTGTAACCATTGATCAAGATGTTCAGTTCATTTTTATCCGGATTGATCAGTTCGATCTTCAAATTCTGGGAGAGGATAAAGGGATTTACCTCCAGGTTGTCGGTATAGTTGATAGGGGCCAGCTTCATCTTGTATGTTTGCCCGGGCTGCATGAGCAGTTCTAAACGGTGCAGATCGATGGCTACTGCAATGAATGTGGTGGAAGGAAGATCAAAGGTCATAGAGAAGTTCCCCATGGTGTCGATTTCTGCTTCAGCGACACGCTCCTCCGTAAAAGTGATCAGGTCGCCCCAGGCGATGATTCTGATTGTTTTGCCCTCCGCACCAATAGCCGAGCCTGTAATGGTAACCTGTTGGGAATAACTGGAGAAAACCAGGCAAATAAGGGTTATTAACGGAAAAATTCTTGTCATTTGTTATTTATATTCATTCTCTCATTTTACTCGCCCCACCCCAGGGGATTTAGGGGCTAATTCCCTCCGGGACAAACTGCCGGATATCTCCTCCGTTCCGGTGGATTTCCCGCACGATGGAGGAGCTGAGGGCACTATATTCCGGGGCGCTGAGCAAGAAAACCGTCTCCAGATCCGGCATCATTGAGCGGTTCATGAGGCCAATGCCCCGTTCAAAATCAAAATCGGCAGCGGTCCGCAGGCCACGGAGGATAAAGTTCGCTCCGGTTTGCCGGCAGAAATCGATCGTCAGTCCCGAATAGCTCACTACCCTGATCCTGGGTTCGCCTGCAAAGATTTTCTTCAGCCAATTTATCCGTTTTTCCAGCGGGAAATATCCACTCTTTTCCAAATTTTCCCCGATGGCTAACACGATGGTGTCAAACAGGGGCAGAGCCCGTAGGATCACCGACTCATGCCCGCGGGTGATCGGATCAAAAGAACCTGGAAATACAGCTATTTTACTCATGCGATATCTTTACTGAACAAAGATACAAAAAGGGAAGGAACTAAGTTATTCAAAGGTAAGCGAGAGCTGAAAGATTTTCGAGTTCAGCCTGGCAATGCCATCCGTGTAAATGTTGTTTTCGCGCGTGAGCACATCCATCAAACCATACATCATTTTCAGTTCCACTCCGAACTTGAACCACTCGTTGTAAAAGTCAAACCCGATTCCTGCTTCCACGTACAGGTCGTTCTGATTGAACTTCACGATCTTCTGATCGGCACTCTTCTGTTCCCGTTTTTTCGCCTGAGAAGCGAGGTCGAGGGTATACTGAACTCCTGTCAACAGGTAGGTCCGGAAGTTGTTATACCGTTTGGATTTGTATTTGATCTCCACTGGAAAGCTGATGTAGGTGGAGGGAATACGCTTGGTGATGCTGATCACGGATGTATCGCCATCCCGGAATGTCTGCAGATTATATACCAGGTCACGATCTCCAAATGCCAGTGACGGAATAAACCGGAGGTTGAAATGGTCACCCATTCTCATATCGCTGACGATGCTGATCACAAAACCGGGGGTAGGCACACCTTCGATGGAGAGGATCCGGGCTGAGTCGGGTAAGGGAAGGATATCCGGGATGTAGGTGGAATCCCAGATCAGGGTATTCATGTCGGCGACAGGTTTGATGGTGACATAGCTCAGGTTGGCGCCCAGGACAAATCCGAAATGGAATTTTTCGTTGTCGTACAAGAGCATATTAGGCACGCCAAACCGTTGGGCTGATGCTTTGAGCGGGATCAGGGCAACCGGAAGAAAAAGCAGAGGGATAATGTAGATTAGTTTTTTCAAAGGAAGGCTTCGGCTTTTAGATATCACTAACGCTGGTCACCCGCTTTTATTTTGGATTTCCGCGGCAAAGGTAATTATTTTTCGGCGCAATAAAGGGTAGCGATTCCTCCTGACAACCTGATCTGCCGTAGCTTTTGAAGTCCCTGTTCCTGCAAGATGGCGAGGAAGGTTTCGCCACCGGGGAAGGCGGCTACCGTTTCCGGTAGGTAGGTATAGGCCTGGTGGTGCTTCGATATTAGCTTTCCGAAGAGCGGAATGATCATCCTGGAATAAAAGGTGTAGAGGGATTTCAATGGGAAACTGTCGGGATGAGAGAATTCAAGGATCAGCATCAGCCCTCCGGGTTTCATCACCCGTTTCATCTCCTTCAAACCACTCTTCAGCTCTTCGAAATTGCGGACACCAAAAGCAACCATAACCACGTCGAAGTTGTTCTCTTCAAAAGGGATCCGCTCAGCTTCCCCTTCCCGGAACAGGATCATATCTGTGAGTCCTTTTGAATCGATTTTCCTTTGTCCCACCTCCATCATGGAGGGAGAGATGTCGATCCCATCGATGCGTGCAGGATGGAGCTTTGAAACAGCGATGGCAAGGTCTCCTGTGCCTGTTGCCACATCCAGGATGCGCAGAGAGGTCAGCCGCTCATTGAACCTCTTCCAGATCTCCCTTACAACCCGTCTCCTCCAATTGTTATCGATCCCAAAGGAGAGAAAGTGGTTCAGGAAATCATACCGTGGGGCGATCTCCTCGAACATGGAGCGAACCGATTCTTTCCCTGGCGACATCCAGCATTCGTTTTACCTTTTTCTATTCGCCTAGCTGCAGGCGTTTAAAGGCGACCACCTTCAGCTCTTTATCGTGTTCGCTGATATACTGACCAACACTCTTCTTGTTATCCTTGATAAACTCCTGGTTCATCAGGGTATTCTCCTTGAAGAATTTGTTCAGTTTCCCCATGGCGATCTTCTCCAGTAACTCTTCCGGTTTCCCCTCCTGCCGGGCCTGTTCCTTCCCGATTTCGATCTCCCGATCGATGACGGTTTGATCCACATCCCCTTTATCGACGGCAACGGGATTCATGGCAGCGACCTGCATCGTAATTTCGCGTCCGAGTTCCCCGATATGGTTACCCTCTTTTTTATTGAACCCAACGATGGTGGCGAGCCTGTTTCCGTGATGGTTATATGCAAATACGATGGGGGCTTCAATGGATTCGAAGGCTGCAACCTGCATCTTTTCCCCGGTTTTGCCAAGCAACTCATTGAGTTTTTCCTCAACTGTAAGTGTTCCTATTTTCAGTGGGAGAAGCGCGGAAGCTTCTTTCAGTTTGTTTTGAATTCCCAGATCAAGAAGATCTTCAGTAAACTGGATAAATTCCTCATTTTTCCCAACAAAATCGGTCTCGCAGCTAACCAGGACAACGGCACCAAAGCCCTTGTCATCTGTGGTTTTGGCTACCACATAACCTTCATTTGCTTCACGGTCGGCCCGCTTGGAGGCCACTTTCTGCCCTTTTTTCCGCAGGTAATCAATGGCCTGGTCGAAATCACCATTGCTCTCCTGCAGGGCCTTTTTGCAATCCATCATTCCGGCGCCGGTCATCTGGCGCAACTTATTTACATCTGATGCTGTAATGTTCATAACGTGATCGTTCTAAATTCTTAAAAATTATCTCTTTGATCTTCCGACTGGTTTGGTGATCCGTTTCCGCGGGATCTTAGGGGAATCGGATTCTGTGTCGTCAGTTCCTTTCACTTTGGGGACTTTGGTATCCACAAAATCCTTGCGGATAACCTTGATGACCTCTTCGGACTCTTCCTCATGGTCTCTATCCAACCTGGCTTCAAAATCCTCATCTCTGGCCTCATCCAGCTCCTCTTCCGCCGCTTTTTTGTCGCGATCGAGCTTGCGTTCAACCAGTCCTTCTTCGATGGCATGGACCATGATCTCCACGATCAACGAGATTGATTTAGAGGCATCATCGTTTGCGGGAATCGGAAAATCAACCAGGCGCGGATCCGAGTTGGTATCCACGATGGCGAAGGTTGGGATATTGAGCTTCCGGGCTTCCGCCAGTGCGATGTGCTCCTTCAGGATGTCCACGATAAAGAGGGCGGCAGGGAGCCGGTTCAGATCGGCAATACTTCCCAGGTTCTTCTCCAGTTTCGCCCGTTCACGGGTGATGGTGAGGCGCTCTTTTTTGGAGAGGTTGGCATAGGAGGGACTGCTCATCAGTTTATCGATGGAGGTCATTTTCCGGACTGCTTTGCGAATGGTCGCAAAGTTGGTCAGCATCCCACCGGGCCAGCGCTCAGTCATATAGGGCATATTGACCTGTTTGACCTTTTCAGCCACCAGCTCTTTGGCCTGTTTTTTTGTAGCCACAAAGAGTATCTTCTTACCCGACTTGGTGATCTGCTTCATGGCAGAGGCCGCTTCGTCGATTTTGGCCATGGTCTTGTAGAGATCGATGATGTGGATCCCGTTTCGTTCCATGAAAATATAGGGAGCCATGCTCGGGTTCCATTTCCGCTTCAGGTGACCGAAGTGAACCCCGGCATCAAGCAATTCATTAAATGTCGTTCTCGGCATAATGGTTCAGATAAAATATTAACGTTTGCTGAATTGGAATCTTTTCCGGGCTTTCTTTTGCCCATATTTCTTGCGCTCTACCATCCTGGGATCTCTGCGCAGCAGTCCTTTGGCTTTCAGGGCAGGGCGCATCTCCTCATCGATCTTACAGAGGGCACGGGCCAGGGCAAGCGACATGGCTTCCGACTGACCTTTGACGCCACCTCCATCGAGGTTGACCTTCACATCGTATTTTCCCATGGTCTCAGTCACCATAAAGGGTTCTGTTGCCTTGAATTGCAGGATGGAGGTCGAAAAATATTCCTTGAAATCCCGTCCGTTGACCGTGATGGTTCCCTGGCCGTTTTGGACGTAGATCCGTGCAATGGCAGTCTTTCTTCTACCAATGGCATTGATAACTTCCATATTACTTGATTGTATTTAAATTGATTTCTTTGGGTTGCTGGGCCTGATGCGGATGATCGGGACCGGCATACACGTATAGGTTCCGGAAGAGAGCGCTGCCCAGGCGGTTTTTGGGAAGCATCCCTTTGACAGCCGATTCGATGACGGTACGTGGATTTTTTGCCAGTAATTCCTGGGGGGTGCGTTTCCGCTGTCCGCCCGGATAACCGGAGTGACGGATGTACTCCTTATCGGTCAGCTTCTTTCCCGTCAGTTTGATCTTCTCGGCATTGATGATCACCACATTATCTCCACAATCCACATGCGGAGTGAAGTTGGGCTTCAGCTTCCCTCTCAGAAGCAGCGCTACTTTGGATGCCAGTCGGCCCAGCACCTCATCTTCTGCATTGATCAACACCCACTCTTTGTTTACCGTTTCCTTGTTGGCGCTGATGGTTTTGTAACTTAACGTATTCATGGATTTCGTTTAAAAAGGGGTGCAAAAGTACAAGAAAAAAAAATATCAAACAAGTAAACCTGTTACAAAGAGACAATATTTTTGTATTATGATTTGTTTTGTGACAATTTGGCTATCTTTGTAGTGAGGGTAGTGAGGAAAGTGATTTGGTGACAAAATGAATTTTTCTCTTAAAACTTTTTCCTTTGAACAATTCCTCCGGGTGGCCGGGGATCGGGATTCGCTGGAGGCCTACCGGGAGGTTCCGTTTTTGAATTACAGGTATGAGAAGCTCCTGGGGCTCTTTCATCAGTTTTGCCTGGTGGGAGGCATTCCCGAGGTGGTGGAACTTTTCGCGAAAACCAAGAACGTTTCCCGGCTGGCTCCCCTCTACGACAACCACCTGGAGGTACTGTTCTCCGGGGCGGCATCGATAGCCTCCACCCAAAAAACCCGTGAGCGGCTGGTACAGATATACCAGGATGCATTCCCCTTTGCAGCTACCCGCATCACCTACCGTGGTTTCAGTGATCCGGAGTTCAAAAGCCGGGAAGTGGGAACCGCGTTTCAGCTCCTCGTGCAAAACGGGCTTATCCATCTGATCTATCCTACCACCCGAACCACTCTTCCCTGGAGGATCGATACCGGCCGGTCGCCCCGGATCCAGCTGCCGGATACCGGCCTGGTCAACTATTTCACAGGGATTCAGGAGGCGCTTGCGGATCAGGAAGATCTTTCAGCCATCTTCAACCGGCAAATCTCCTTGCACGTCGTCACCCAGGAACTCATGAATTCAACGGAAACCGGAGAGACCGGAGAACCAACTCTTCATTTCTGGGTTAGAAATAAAACCCAATCCTCTGCCGAAGTGGACTTCGTAATCGAACACAAGGGGCTGATGATCCCGGTAGAGGTGAAGAGAGGCGAACCGGGCAGACTGCGGTCTTTGCACCAGTTTGTAAAAGCCGCACCCCATCACTTCGCCGTCAGACTTTACGCAGGGCCGTTGATGGTAAAGGAGGCCCGAACCACTACCGGAAAGATCTTTTACCTTATGAGCCTCCCCTATTTCCTGGCAGGAAAGATCCGGGAACACCTGGAGGGATTTATACGGTTCGTGAGGGGAAGTTGAAGTGGTGAGGTGGTGAAATGAGGAATGAGGAATGAGAAATGAGGAACTGGGGTGATTTGAATCTGTAGAATCTGCGGTAAATTTTTTATTTTTGAGTTTCAAACTACGACTTTTTCATGGATCAGAAAGACCGGACACGAACCCTCCTCATCACCCTGTTTGCCATCGCCATGGGATTCCTGGAAAGCGCCGTGGTGGTTTATCTGCGGGCGATCTACTATCCGGAGGGATTCGCTTTTCCGCTGAAAATCATCGAAGGCCCCGTCGCCACCACCGAGATCCTCAGGGAGGCGGCTACCCTTATCATGCTGATCACAGTGGCCATCCTGGCTGCCAGGCGCTGGATCATCCGGTTTGCCTGGTTTATATACATATTCGCCATCTGGGATATCTTCTATTATATATTCCTGTGGTTGTTACTGGGATGGCCTGAATCCCTGCTCACCTGGGACATCCTCTTCCTGATCCCGACTACCTGGGTAGGGCCGGTACTGGCACCGGTGATCAACTCGCTGACCATGATCGCGCTGGCTGGTGTGATGATCCGTGCGGAC
>JADHVQ010000073.1 GCA_016783905.1 Bacteroidales bacterium
CGCCATTACGGAGACCCGTAAGATACCTGCTTATGTTAGCACTCCGATCATCGCTGTCACCGGCTATACCTTCCGCAACGAAAAGGAGTTTATCATCTCCAAAGGAGCCAATCATTATATCGAGAAACCCTTTACCAGGCAGGATTTGCTGGGAGTATTGCAGGAGGTTATCTGATCATTATGACTGTTCCTTTGTTTGTCACTTTGTGCCGGTCCTGTTCCTGATAATAAATCGCCCACACATAGAGACCCTCAGGACACGCTTCTCCTTTCAGGGTACCATCCCACCCCTCTTCTATATTTCGGGTTGAAAAGACCACCTCTCCCCAGCGGTTAAAAATCTGAAAGTGAAACTCGGCGATGTTTTCCGGGGGTAATCCTACCATCCTGAATTCATCATTCAATCCATCACCATTAGGGGTAAAGGCGGTAGGAATATAAGGAATTACAAAAACGGTTACACTATCCATGAACTCCTGCCCGTCGCAAAGGGTGATGTAGGCATAATAGGTGGTGGTCTCTGCAGGAGTAACCACCACGCTCTGCTGTGAGGATATTTGCTCTGTTCCCTGAACCCATCGGTACACAACCTTTTCTCCGGGCACGATCGGTTGAAGGTTGTAAGGAATTTGGGCTATCTGGAAGCTATCAGCTGATGTTGGAGTATACATCCACCCTTCCATTTGTGCGTCCCATGAGGTGGCATTTCGGCCAGGTACGGCATACCCGATATAACCGGTTTCATTCTGTACGCCCATCGTAGCCAGGTTATCATTCCATTCCGGACAGGAAGGTTTGTTCATCAGATGATTTTCAATGGTGCCGCTTCCTTCATTCAACACAATCTGTAAGGTCACCAGTGAATCTCTGCACGCATTGCTGTAAAGGGGAGTCTGGCACCACATGACAACCAAATGCTTATTCGAATCAGGTTCGATGGTACGGTAGAAAATAAACGGGCCTCCTGCCTGGAGTGGATTCAAATCCTGAAAAGGGCCCAGGATACAATTTTTTGGATTATAATCTGCCGAATTAGGGACTGCAAACGCATTTCGAATTCCTTTGGCATTCTGATTTGGAGAGAAGCTGATCCAGCCATTGGCCCCGATGTAAAACTGGGTGTAGATATTGCCAAAAAAACTGAAACTGAATCCGATCGGTAAAGGGCCTTCAACGCCATTATCATCAATGGCAACTCCTTCACCAATCAATCCGTAGGTGGCGGTGAGGGTCACCGGAATACCGGGATTGATGGTGTCGTTTATGCCGGCATCGAATTGTGCGAAAAGGGAGAGAGGCAGGAGGAAGAAGAGAAGAAGGACGAGGGACGAAGGACGAGGGACGAAGGACGAAAGACGAGGGTATGAGGGTATGAGGGTATGAGGGTATAAGAGATGACTGAAGACTGTGGACTGTGGACTGAAAACCGAAGAATTATATGTTGGAGCCATGTGTTTCAAGGCTATTAAGTTGAAATTTGGTGTTTTTTGGTGGATTACAAAATTGCAGAATTTCCTGTAAATATGCTAATTTTGTGCGTGCTTTCCCCCTTTCCGGGAAAACGAAACAAAAAGCACTAAATTTCAATCTCTATGAAAAAAGACGCGGCTATCTTCACCATCATCAAAAAAGAGTTACATCGCCAGACCAGTGGCCTGGAGTTGATCGCTTCGGAGAATTTTGTCAGCGAGCAGGTGTTGAAGGCGATGGGATCCTGTTTGACCAATAAATATGCAGAAGGATATCCAGCAAAAAGATATTATGGTGGTTGCCAGCACGTTGACGAATCAGAAACGTTAGCTATCGAACGAGCCAAAGAGCTTTTCAACGCCGAATGGGTCAATGTTCAGCCTCACTCCGGCGCTCAGGCCAACATGGCTGTGCTGATGACCGTGTTACAGCCAGGCGATACCTTTATGGGACTGGACCTCGCTCATGGAGGGCATCTCTCACACGGATCTCCGGTAAACTCATCCGGGATTCTCTACAAGGCAATTGGATATCAGGTGGAGGAGTCGACCGGGATGATCAATTATGACAAGATGGAGGCGCAAGCGTTGGAGATCCGGCCGAAGCTGATCATTGCCGGAGCTTCGGCTTATTCCCGCGACTGGGACTATCAACGGATGCGGGAGATTGCCGACAAGATCGGGGCCATCCTGATGGCGGATATTGCACATCCTGCCGGGTTGATCGCCCGTGGGTTATTGAACGATCCCCTGCCCTGGTGTCATGTGGTCACCACCACTACGCATAAGACCCTTCGCGGACCCCGTGGTGGGATGATCCTGATTGGGAAAGACTTTCCGAATCCATGGGGGGTAACCACCCTGAAGGGGGAGATCAAACTGTTCTCGCAAATGCTTGATTCAGCTGTATTCCCGGGTATACAGGGAGGACCGCTCGAGCATGTGATTGCCTCCAAGGCTGTTTCTTTCTATGAAGCCCTGACCGATGAATATATGGATTACATCATCCAGGTGAAGAAAAATGCGACCGTGATGGCCCAGGCTTTTGTCGACAAAGGCTATCATGTCATCTCCGGAGGTACTGATAACCACCTGATGCTGATCGACCTGCGCAAGAAATTCCCCGATATAACCGGCAGGAAGGTGGAAAACACCCTGGTAAAAGCGGATATCACAGTCAATAAAAACATGGTCCCGTTCGACAGTCGATCTCCCTTCCAGACATCAGGTTTGCGTGTTGGAACCCCTGCCATCACCACCCGGGGGATGACTGAAGAGCATATGGGACCTGTTGTTGATCTGATTGATGAAGTGATCAGTGACCTTGAAAACGAGGATAAGATCCTGGACGTGAGGAAACAGGTAAATGAGATGATGGCTGAGTTTCCGTTGTTTGCTTATTGACATGAAAACTCTATATCTCATACGGCATGCAAAATCTTCCTGGGATCATCCCGGGCTGAGTGATATCGAACGGCCGCTGATGAAGAAAGGAGTTGCGAAAAGCCGCCGGGTGATCAATTACCTGAAGGGGCGCGGTGTTCATCCTGACCTGATCATCAGCAGCCCGGCTGTCAGAGCTATTGAAACAGCCAATCTGTTTGCCGTTGGACTGGGTTATCCGCTGGCAGATGTTGTAGTTGAACGAAAGATTTACGACGGATACTATGACAGGATCCTGGATATTATCTACGCCACGCCGAACGACATCGAATCGCTGATGATCGTTGGCCATAATCCGACCATTACCAATCTGGCTAACCTTTTCCTCCATCCGGGAATTGACGACATGCCTACATCCTGCATCGTTGCTATCTGCTTTGAAACCTTAAAATGGGAAGAGGTTCCCAATGCCGATGCCCGTCAACTTTTTATTTTTTCACCCAAGATGCTAAAGTAATCCCATGGCCGCCAGGAACAAACCCCAAATGTTAAACCGAGAAATTAGCTGGCTCTATTTCAACGGACGGGTATTGCAGGAGGCGGCAGATAAGAAGAATCCCCTTATCGAACGGCTTAAGTTCCTGGGGATCTTTTCCAATAACCGCGACGAGTTTTTCCGTGTCAGAGTAGCTACTCTAAACCGAATGATTAAGGTTGAGAAGATGCTCTACGATACTTACATCAATCCGAAAAAGATCCTTCATCGGATCGGGGAGATTGTGATCGCCCAGGAGAAGGAGTTCCAGCTGATCTTTGAATCGATCGTGGAGGAGTTTGCCGGACACAACATTCATGTCATCAACGAGAAGCAGCTAACTCCAACACAGGGCGAGTTCGTCAGAAAGTATTTCCAGGAGGAGGTACGGGTATTTTTATTTCCTTTGATGATCAGCAGTTTCAAAGATATTTCCACGCTGATTGACAAGTCTATCTACCTTGCTGTATCCCTGGAAAGCAGTAATCCTGAAATTGCTCCCGACTATGCCCTCATTGAGGTCCCTACAAAATCGGTCTCCCGTTTCCTGATCCTCCCCCGCGAAGGGAAGAGCGTGTATGTGATGTTGCTCGATGATGTGATCCGGTTCTGTTTATCGGAAATATTCTTCCTTTTGGGTTACGACACGTTTAACGCATATACAGTGAAGGTTACAAGGGATGCCGAACTGGATATTGACATTGATGTTTCGAAAAGTTTCCTGGAGGTGATGGCTGAAAGTATCAAGCAGCGAAAAAGTGGAAATCCTGTGCGGTTCGTCTACGACAACTCCATGCCGAAGGAACTCCTGAAGTTGCTGAGAAAAAAACTGGACATCCAGAAAGATGACCCCATCCGTGGCGGGGGCAGGTATCATAACTTCAAAGACTTCATGAGCTTTCCGGATCTGGGACATCCCGAACTGGAGTACCCGCCCCTTCCTCCTCAACGGCATCCCGATATCAATCCCAATACCAGCATCATCTCCCTGATGAAGCAGAAAGATATCATGCTTCATTTTCCTTATCAGACCTTCAGGCATGTCATCGATCTTCTGCGGGAAGCATCGATTGATCCCCGCGTCCGGTCCATTAAAATGACCATCTACCGGGCGGCTAAAAATTCAAGTGTGATCAACGCCCTGATCAACGCTGCCAGGAACGGGAAACATGTGACTGTCTATATGGAACTGCAGGCGCGATTCGATGAGGAGGCTAATATCTACTGGACAGAGAGACTTCACGAAGAGGGAGTTAAGGTAATCCATAGCATCCCGGGATTCAAGGTGCATTCCAAATTGCTACTCATCAGAAGGAAAGAGAGCTCGAGAAATATCTTCTATGCCATGTTAAGTACGGGAAATTTCAATGAAGACACCGCCCGTGTTTATGCCGATGACAGTCTCCTCACCTCCGATCCCCGGATCTGCCAGGATGTCTCTAACGCGTTCCACCAGATGGAATCAGCGTATCGACCTTTTCGTTACAAATCACTTATCCTCTCCCCTTTCAGCATGCGGAACTATTTCATCCGTTTGGTGAACCAGGAGATCAAAAACGCCAAATCCGGAAAAGAGGCATGGGTGATCATCAAGCTGAATAACCTGGTGGATGAAACGATTGTAAAGAAGCTGTACAAAGCCAGCCAGGCGGGAGTTAAGATCAAACTTATCATCCGGGGTACCTGTGTTCCGATACCCGGCATCCGGAGATTGAGTGAGAACATGGATGGGATCAGCATCGTGGACAGGTTTCTTGAACACTCGAGGGTGATTGTGTTTTGCAACGATAGCAATCCGATGTACTACATCACCTCTGCCGACTGGATGGTACGCAATTTCGACAACCGGATTGAGGTTGCCTGCCCTATCTATGATAAATCAATACAGGAAGAGCTCTGGCACATGTTGCAGATCCAGCTTTCCGACAACACCAAAGCCCGTTTCCTGGGGGAGGGAAAACCCAATGCCTACCGGAGAACACGTGGACCGAAGGTGAGATCACAGCTGGTCATATACGACTATCTGACAGCTAATCCTTAATCGCTGTTCGCTATTCGCTTTTCGCTGTTCGCTAATTCGCTGCGGGCGGTTTCACACTCTTTATCGATCTCTTCAATGGTGAGGTTCTTATCACAACAGAAGGCTTCGCCTTTCTGGTGCTCCGTACAGACTTTGACTTTCCGGTATGCAATCCGTTGAATATTCAGCAGGTGACGAACGGAAATATTATCGGTGGTAAAATTCTTTCCGCCTGATCCACAAGCAAGGGTCAGTGAGGGATTAAGTGAATTATAAAGCCCTCCTATCGCTCCCTGGGAAGAGGGCGTGTTGACAACGATCCGTCCCGCGTTCAGGGTATGAGCAAAATAGTGGATCTTGGCCGGGTCGTTGGAGAAGATGCTAACGGTATGGCCCAGGCCGCCATGTTCGTTGATCTGTTTGCACAGGGCGATGGCTTCATCAAAACCGGCGACTTCGTAGAAGGCCAGAATGGGTGCCAGGATCTCCAGTGAGAGCGGCCAGTCGATGCCAACCTGGTGTGGCTCCAAGGGAGCGATGAGCAGCCGGGTTCCTTTGGGGATGGTGATCCCGGCCAACCGGGCGATCACCTCTGGTGGCTGTCCGATGACTTCCGGGCTCATGGTTTGCTGGGAAGTATTGATGGCGATCTTTCCTACCTTCTCCATCTCTTCGGGCGACAGGAAATACCCTTTCTGCTTTTTGAACTCTCTCCGAACCTTTTCTGCATTGTCTTTTGATACCACAACCGACTGCTCACTGGCGCAGATGGTCCCATGGTCAAATAGTTTCGATACCAGGATCTGGTCCACAGAAAAAGGAACATCGGCAGTTTTGCCGATATAGACCGGTACATTTCCCGGACCAACGCCAATGGCGGGATTTCCTGAGCTATATGCCGCCCTCACCAAGCTAACCGATCCCGTGGCCAACACCAGGGCTGTCCTTCGGTGGCTCATGAAGTTGAGTACCTGATCCCGGGAAGCTCGTGGGATCCACTGGATACAGTTTTCCGGAGCTCCGGCCCTCAAGGCGGCTTCGTAACAGATCCGGGCAGCTTCGATGGTACAATTCCGTGCAGCGCCGTGGGGATAGATCATGATCGGATTTCTCGTCTTCATCGTGATGAGGATCTTAAACATAGCCGTGGAGGTAGGATTGGTGATGGGAGTCACCGCGAAGATAGGCCCCATGGGTCTGGCTATTTCCGTGATCTGGTTCTCCTCATCCTCTCGGATGATCCCGACCGTTTTCTGACCAATGATATCCTTGTAGACAATACGGGTTGCAATGATGTTCTTGACCATCTTGTCATGCACGATGCCGATCCCGGTCTCCTGATGTGCATGCTGAGCCAAAGTCCAGCGGTTGGCAAATCCCGCTTCATAGATGGCCCGGGTGATCCTGTCGGTCTGGTTCTGGTCCAGTTTCAATAATGCATGGGCTGCAGAGAGGGACTTCTGAATGGTCTCCTCCACCAGAGGATCTTTGGGGTGTTTCTCCATATGAACGTTTTTACATACACAAATATAGCTGTTTTTACGAAAGTAGCGAGAAGCGAAATAGCGAGGTAGTGAAATGGTGAGATGGTGAAAATAGTTTTGAATTTCATTGAACTGGTTGTAACTTTGTTATCCCAAATACGTATACTTCGATCCTTGACCCTTGATCCTTGACCCTCGACCCTGAAAAAGTATGTGGAAGAAGATCCTGCATATTATCCTCAACAAGTATTTTCTGACCTCGGTTGCTTTCTTGGTTTGGTTGTTCTTTTTTGACAGCAACAACATCATTCTCAGGCTCCGGCTGAAGAATCAGCTGAATGAGTTGAGGCGGGAAAAGCAGTTTTACCTGGACGAAATCCGCAAGGATTCCATTCTCACCCAGAAGTTATTGCATGACACCGCTGAACTGGAGCGATTCGCCCGCGAAAAATACCTCATGAAGAGGGAGGGGGAGGACGTTTTTCTGGTTGTGGATACTACACCGGATCGACATCCACAATAATCCTCACACCTGAAAATTCTTTGATTTTGCTAAACTCTTCAAGAATTCCATGAAGTTTCTCTTTCATGGCAATGATCTCTCCACCCCGTTCGAGTTTGATCATGATCTGCTTGATATAGAGGTTCATGATGCGGGAGACCATCGGGTATTCGGGGCCGAGGATGCGTTTCCCGAAGATGGTCCGAAGGTCGGAAGCCAGGATAGAGGCAGCTTTGTTCAACACTTCAGGTTTCCGGTGCTTGAGGCGCAGGATGATCAGGCGATGGAACGGTGGGTATTTGAACCGTTTGCGTTCATTCAGCTGTCCCAGGTACATCGACTGATAATCATTGTTAACCACGTTTTGGATAATGGCATTTGAAGGCTGCCAGGTTTGAATGATCACCTCACCCCGTCTCTTTTTCCGACCCGAACGCCCGCCAACCTGTGCCATTAGCTGGTAACTCCGCTCGGCTGAACGGAAGTCGGGATAGCTGAGCATGTTATCTGCATTCAGGATACATACGGTGCTCACATGGTCGAAATCAAGTCCTTTGGTGACCATCTGGGTGCCGATCAGGATATCGATCTTGCGGTCTTCAAAGTCGGTGATGATCTTCTGATGCCCATGTTTCGACCGGGTGGTATCGAGGTCCATACGGGCTACCCGGGCATCCGGAAGAAGGATCTGCAGATCCTCTTCCACCCGTTCTGTCCCAAATCCCTTCATGCGTATCTTAATCCCATTGCACTCGGGGCATTTTTCGGGAATCCGTGATACAAATCCGCAGTAGTGACACCGAAGCTGGTTGATCTTCTTATGATAGACCAGGGTCACGTCGCAGTTTTTACAGGTGGGCATCCAGTGGCATGTTTCGCACTCCAGCCGGAGGGAAAAGCCCCTGCGGTTTTGAAAGAGGATGATCTGCTCCCGGTTCTGCAGGGCTCTTTCCATTTTTTCCATTAAAGCCGAAGAGAAGTGTGCCTTCATCTTTCCCCTTCGCAGCTCCTGTTTGATATCCACCACTTCGATCTCCGGAAGTTGCATCTCGCCAAACCGGATCATCATCTCTACCAGGCCATACTTCCCCTGCCTGGCATTGAAGTAGCTCTCAACCGAAGGGGTCGCTGAACCAAGGATCGCACGGGCGCCATGCAGTTTAGCCAGGAGAATCCCTGCATCCCTTCCATGATACCGGGGAGCCGGGTCGAACTGCTTGAAGGAGGAGTCGTGCTCTTCATCCACGATCACCAGCCCCAGGTTGGTGAATGGAGCAAAGATTGCCGATCTTGCTCCCAGGATCACCTCATACTGATGATCCACCGTGCGGTTCCAGATCTCCGCTTTCTCCTGCTCGTTGAATCGGGAGTGATAGACTCCGATCCGGTCACCGAAATACCTCTTCAGGCGGCTGATGATCTGAGTGGTCAGGGCAATTTCGGGGAGCAGGTAGAGCGCCTGTTTCCCGGCATCAAGGGTCTCCTGGATCAGGTGGATGTACAGCTCCGTTTTACCGCTGGAGGTAACTCCATGCAACAGAACCACCTCTTTCTGGTGCCACTCTTTCTTCATAGCATCGAGCGCCTGTTGCTGGACCTCGGTTAACCTGATGCTATCGACCGGTATCTGTTGACCTCCGGAATCCATCCTGCTAACCTGTTGCTCTGTTAGCAAGAGAATCCCTTTTTTAATGAGGGCATTCAGCGCCCCGTCTCCCCCTTCAAGCTCTTTCATCAGCACAGATCGGGAGATCGAGACAGGGTGACCCGGTTTATATTTTGTGAGGTGGATAAAGGTCATCAGCACCTCCAGCTGTTTGGTTGCTCTCTTTTCCAATGCATCAAACAGGTTCCGGAGGTTCTCTTCGCTGGTGGCAAGCTCCTCTGAGAGAGCCAGGATTTTTTCTCTCCTGGGGCGGTATTTATCTTTCAGCTCTTCTTCCAGCAGGACAATTCCTTTATCAATCATGGTATTGATGACCGGGATGACCTTTTGCTGATCGAGGATACGGACCACCTCCGAAATAGCGATCGTCTTCCTGTGTCCCAGCGCCTCCAGCAAGAGCAACTCCTTTTCGTTTAACTCACCGGTGTCACCTGAAAAAGAGGGATTCAGCACGACCTTCGATTCGCTGGCCAGTTTGAATGCCGATGGCAACGCAGCATTCATCACCTCCCCCTGATGACACATATAATAGGAGGAGATCCAGTCCCAGAAAGCGAACTGGATACCGGATACGATCGGGATTTCATCCAGCATTGAGAGGATGTATTTGGGAATATGTTTCTCCGGAGGTTTTTGATGGATCTTTCTGACCAGGGCCGTATAGATCTTCCGCTGACCAAACTGCACAACCACTCTTACTCCCTCTTTCACCAAGTCATTCAGCTCAAAGGGAACGCGATAAGTAAACGTCCCGCTGACCGGCAGCGGGAGGATGACATCGGCAAAGAGAGTTACGTGTTCCAAGACGAGTTAACTATCAATTGCCATGAATTGCCATGAATTGCCATGAATTGCCATATATTGCCATGATTTCACCATTTTACCATCTCACCATCTCACCACTGCACCACTGCACCACTGCACCACTGCACCACTGCACCACTGCACCACTGCACCACTGCACCACTGCACCACTGCACCACTGCACCACTAAAGAGCGAGTACCCGTGACATCTCCAGGAGGTCGAGGATGATTCCTTTCCGGTTTTTTGTAGCTTCTTCAAAGGGGGTGTAGACGATCTGTTTGTTGATCAATCCCACCATTACCCCCTGCTGACCCTCTTTCAGCGCTTTGATGGAGGCATATCCCAGCATGCTGGCCAGCATCCGGTCCCTGGCGGTTGGGGAACCGCCCCGCTGGATATGGCCCAAAATGGTGACCCGGGTTTCCAATTCCGGAAGCCGCTCTTTCACTTTGGCCGCTATCACTTCTGCATCACCCGCATCATCTCCTTCGGCCACAATCACGATCCCGGAGGTTTTGTTCTTCCTGATATCGTGCTTCACCAGCCGGGTCAGATTATCGATGTAGGTTTTGGTTTCGGGGACCAGGATGAATTCCGCTCCGCAAGCCACCCCGCTCCAGAGAGCGATATAGCCGGAATCCCGTCCCATCACCTGGATGAAGAAAAGACGGTCGTGCGAGGTGGCGGTATCGCGGATCTTATCCGTTGCCTCAGTCACCGTGTTGATTGCGGTATCAAAACCGATGGTATAGTCGGTACCATATAGATCGTTATCGATGGTTCCCGGAAGTCCGATCACCGGGAGTTCATACTCTCTGGTAAACTCGGCTGCCCCGGTGAAGGTCCCGTTTCCCCCGATGGCCACCAGCGCATCAATGTTTCGCTTCGTGAGGTTCTCATAGGCTTGCGCCCTGCCTTCAACCGTCATGAATCGCTTGCTCCGGGCTGTTTTCAGGATGGTCCCCCCGCGCTGTATGATATTCGAGACAGAATGGCTGTAGAGGGGTTCAATCTGATCGTCTATCAATCCTTCATACCCCCGGTAGATTCCAAACATATCATAACCTTCCCAGATGCCGGTCCGGACTACTGCCCGGATGGCCGCATTCATGCCCGGCGAATCCCCGCCGGAGGTAAATACGCCGATGTTCTCGATTCGTTTCATATAAGTCCTAGGATTTATTTGACTTCAAAGGTATTTAAAAAAGCGGACCTCGTCCTTCGTACAAATCGAACTTCACAAACCGGCATTCGAGCGGACCGTTGAAGAGGGGAATTTTCCGGGAGGGTTTCAGTCCGACGAATTTCAGCGCTTTCAGATCGGAGGAGATGATCCAGGCTTCCCATCCGGCATAGAGATTTTTCAGCGTATTTCCCAAACTGCGGTAAAAAGCAATCGCATCGTCGAGCTGGATCCGTTCATCATAAGGGGGATTCATCAGCATAAGACCCGACTCGAACGGGGGTTTGGTAGTGTGAAAATTTGAAGCGGTGAACCGGACAGCCGATCCAAGATGTGTTTTCTGCATATTGATCCTGGCGGCATGGATCGCTTGCCGGGCGCTATCGGAGCCCCGGATGGGGACGGTTACCGGCCGGATGCCTGCATCAGCTTCTGATTTGATACGGTTCCACAATCCGGAATCAAAGTCGCGCCATTTCATGAACCCAAACTCGTGACGAAAATAACCTGCCGGTGTGGCGGAGGCAAGCATAGCAGCCTCCATGGGTATGGTTCCGGAACCACACATCGGATCATAGAATGGGGTTTGCTGATCCCATCCCGAGAGGTGGATCAATCCGGTTGCCAGTACTTCACTGACAGGAGCTTCCCAGGTCCTTTTGCGGTACCCTCGTTTATGCAAAGAAGGGCCTGAGCTATCCAGGGATACCGTACACTGTTCGCGTTGCAGGTGGATGTTGATCCGCAGGTCGGGATGCTCCAGGTCGACAGAGGGTCGTTTCCCATAGATCGTCCGGAACCGGTCGGCTATCGCATCTTTAGCTTTCTGGGCAACAAAAAGGGAGTTGGTGAAAACCGATTGGCTGATCACTGCATCAATGGCAAACGTGTGGTCTTCTGTAATGAATTCTTCCCAGGGAAAGGCATTGACCTGGTCGTAGAGATCTTGTTGTTTATGAACGTCAAAGGAGGTGATCACTTTCAGAAAACGGAGCGCCAGGCGGGAGCAGTAGTTCGCCCGGTAGAGGGTATCATTTGATCCGGTGAAACGAACTGCACGATGTAGAGGTTCGGCTTTTATCCCCATCACCTGCAGTTCAGTTATGAGCGCCTCTTCAAGCCCTGAGAGGGTTTTGGCGATGACAGGAAATGGTTCAGTCAAGGTTGGAAGGTTTATGCAAACTTAAAATAAAATAGAACGCAGATGACACGGATGCCTTCGGCAACGCAGATTATCACGGATTATTTCATCCTCTTTTTGTAAATTTGACAAAATCTTCTGCATGCACAAGCCAACGTTTTTCCTCGTTTTCCTGATTCTTTTTCCAGTTCTTTATCTGTGTTCTCAGAGCTCTTATACGATCTCCGGCCGGGTTGTTGATTCAAAGACCAGTGAGCCCCTGGCATTCGTTCATATTGTAATCAACCAGAGTAATTACGGCGGCACCACTGATATCGACGGCAAGTTTCGGTTTCGCTACTTTCAGCCTATCCGGAGTCTGAGACTCTCCTACGTTGGATATGATCAGCTGGTCTATCCCATCGGATCAAAGACCCAGAACCTGGTGATCTACCTGGAACGAAAAGAGATTGAACTTCAAGAGGTA
>JADHVQ010000074.1 GCA_016783905.1 Bacteroidales bacterium
GGGCCGGTGAGATTCAATCCAAGCCGGTTATACCCGAAAGGGTCCAGGAACTGGGATGTCTGCAGGTCAATCCCGGTGGAAAAGTCGCGGGATGGCCCCCTGGTGGTTACACTGATGATACCCCCGGCAGCGTCACCGTAAGCTGCTGGCGTACCACCCAGGATCACCTCCACCTGCTCGATAGCAGATTGAGGAAGAGCAGCGCTTCCAACTACGCGCATCCCGTCGATGTAATAGACCTCCGTATTCGAACGGGCTCCACGGATCGAGGCGATACCCCCACTGGCGGTGGTGGTTACACCACCCACCGTGGTGGCCACAGCAGAAGCCGATTTGTTGGCCATTTTGGCGATCTCCTCCTGGGTGACTGTACCTCCAGACACCGTCTGGTCTTTCGAGATCAGGGGAACTTTATAATCTACTACCTCTACCTCGGAAAGCATGGTTGTTGCCATCTCCAGTTCCACGTCCTGAAAGGTGATCTTATCCACAAAGATGATGATCCCTTTCATCACAAAGTCCCGGTAACCTACATAGGTTGCTTTCAGGTCAACTTTACCTGCAGGCACAGGCTTGATCTGGTAATTACCATCGAAGTCCGATGTTGAACCACCAATTTGAACACCGCCTACTTCAACCACAATATTGGCAAAAGGAATTGGCTCCTTGGTCTGCCTGTCAACGATTCTCCCTTTGAGGGACCCGGATCCGGATTGTGAGAATACCAACACACTCGATGTCAGTACAATTCCAATAGCTAATAGTAAATTTCTTAACATACCATATAATTTTATGTTAGAACACTGTGCTTAAGAAGGTGGTAAAGATAATAATATTTTAATCTAAGATACAAAATTATTTAATGATAGCAAGGAAATCAAGACCCAATCCAAATAACCGGGAGCCCTAATATACCAGCTATAAAAATTAGCTGTCCAACGATCTCTTTTTATGGACGAATTTACAGGGGAAATTCTGCTACTTTCTGAGAGGGGTAACCTGTTTGGTATTTCTGCGTGACTCTCTCATCCGGGCACGGGTCTCTTTCGACTGGCTTTTATGATGGCGTTTCAGATCCATTTCGTATGTTTTTCGGGCTTTCTTCTCCTGTAACCTCCGGTTGCGGTCAATCTTTTTCTGACGCACAGCCGACTCGGGAAAGCAGGAGGTGTAGCTTAACGGAAGGAGGAGAGAAAGGCAAAAAAGAACAAAGAAGAGGGGTTGTTTCATATGGGAAATTTTCCGGGGAGCAATGTACAATTAAACCTGAACCTGTTCGTTATTATAACGCTTTAAATCCTGAAAAATTTTACCGATGAACATCCGTTACACCTGGTTGATCCTGCTGCCCTTTCTGGTTCTTGTCTCCTGTAAAAAAGAAAATCCGCAGCCAACCATTCCTGAGGTGTACGTGAACTTCTTCATCAATCCCAACTCCACCGAATACCTGGAATTGAACTCTCCGGGAGGATGGGTGACTGTGTCCGGGGGATACAGAGGAATCATAATCTACCGGCTGACACTGGAAGAGTTTTTTGCCTATGAAAGAACCTGTCCATGGGATCCGTGGGAGGAGGGTGCACGCATTGAGGTGGAAGAGTCGGGGATTACTGCCGTTTGCCCGGTATGCGGCTCGAAATACATTCTGCTCGATGGATCGCCGTTTGAAGGACCCTCCACCTACCTCCTGAAACAATACCACACAACCTACGACGGCAATCTCTTATACGTTTATAACTAAGCATTGAGATTGCCAACTGCCAACTGGCCTAGTACCGGTAATGCTCCGGCTTGTACGGACCCTCCACCGGCACCCCGATGTATTCCGACTGTTCAGGAGTTAGCCTGGTCAGTTTCACACCCAGTTGTTCAAGATGCAGACGGGCTACCTCTTCATCCAGTTTCTTGGAAAGCCGGTATACCTCCACTTCATAATCGTGTTCCCACAGATCCAACTGAGCCAGTATTTGGTTGGAGAACGAGTTACTCATCACAAATGACGGGTGCCCTGTGGCACACCCCAGGTTGACGAGTCGTCCTTCAGCCAGCAGGTAGATCGATTTTCCATCGCGGAAGCTATACTTGTCCACCTGCGGTTTGATGTTGACCTTGATGATCCCGGGCCAGGCGTTGAGTTGCTCTACCTGGATCTCATTATCAAAATGGCCAATGTTGCATACAATGGCTTCGTCTTTCATTTTGGATATGTGTTCGGCTGTGAGGACATCTTTATTCCCGGTAGTGGTCACCCAGATATTCCCCTCATCCAATGCATCTTCCACGGTGGTTACTTCAAAGCCCTCCATGGCTGCCTGCAACGCACAAATCGGGTCAATTTCCGTTACCAGCACACGGGCGCCATAAGATTTCATCGACTTGGCACAACCTTTCCCCACATCGCCATATCCCAGCACCACAACTACCTTGCCCGCGATCATCACATCGGTAGCCCGCTTGATGCCGTCGGCCAGGGATTCACGGCATCCGTAAAGGTTATCAAACTTCGATTTGGTAACAGAATCGTTTACATTGATGGCCGGAACAAGCAAGGTGCCGTTCTCCTTCATCTGGTAGAGTCGGTGCACGCCGGTGGTGGTCTCTTCCGAAACACCTTTCCACTCTTTGACTGTCCGGTGCCAGCGATGGTTATCCTCAACATAGATCTCCCGCAACTGTTTCATCATCGACCTCTCGTCAGCTGTGGGCAGCTCTTTTTTCAGCAATCCGGGATTCTTCTCCACTTCATATCCCTTGTGGATCATCAGGGTGGCATCTCCCCCATCATCCACAACCAGGTTCGGTCCCAGTTCGCCGGGGAAACTGAGCGCCTGGTGGGTACACCACCAGTATTCGTCGAGGGTCTCTCCTTTCCAGGCAAACACAGGGATCTCTTTCACAGCCAGGGCGGCAGCGGCATGGTCTTGCGTGGAGAAGATGTTGCAACTGGCCCAGCGCACTTCAGCTCCCAGGTCAATCAGTGTTTCGATCAGCACCGCCGTTTGAATAGTCATGTGTAGTGACCCTGTCAGCCTTGCCCCTTTGAGTGGCTTTTCTGCAGTATATTTTTTCCGGATCGCCATCAGTCCGGGCATCTCCTTTTCAGCAATTTCAATCTCTTTTCGCCCCCAGTCGGCCAGGGAGAGATCAGCTACTTTGTATTTCATATCTTTAGCTGCGGTTATATTTTCCATTCCATGCCTTTTTTTAAAATGAACGGCAAAGTTACTCAAAAGGGGGGAAACGCCCAAATGAAATTTGTATTTTTGGCCTGGAAAACAACTCCGCAAATCCCCTGTATGCCCATTGTTTTTACCCGAACGATCGCACCTGGAAGCCTGCTTGCAGTCTGGCATGCAACCGAAGATGCAGAAACGCTGCTCGGACAACTTGATCTGGATCCGGAGGATGAAACGATCTGTGCATCCATCCGTAACCGGAACCGTAAGTTGCAATGGCTGGGCTGCCGGATGGCATTGTCCCACCTGTTGCAAACCCCGAAGGTCGGAATCCGGTATACGGAGTATGGGAAACCTCTCCTGGTTTCAGACCGGGCACATCTCTCTTTTGCACATTCCGGGTCCTATGCTGCTGCCATCTGCTCCACCACTTCAATCGTGGGGATTGACCTGGAACAGGTGAGGGAGAAAATCAACCGGGTGGCAGACCGGTTTCTCACCCCGCATGAACTTTCGTTGGTCTCCGGACCCGATCGCCTGGTGATACTCACCATCTTCTGGGCTGTGAAGGAGGCCCTTTATAAAATCAATGGAAAGCCCGATACAGATATTCAACATGAATTATGTATCGAATCGTTTGAGTACCTTTGTGCCACCCAAGGGGAACTGAAAACCCGCATCCTGGGTATCAGGGAAGATTCCCTGATACCGGTATCCTACCACCGGACGGAAGATTTCATTCTGACCTGGGCAACGGTGCCGGAAAACTGCTGATGGATGGCTGCAAACCTTGGAAAATACATGGCAAAACGAATCCTGGTCCTCGACGGGGCTATGGGGACCATGATCCAGCAATACAACCTGGGTGAAACCGAATACCGGGGAGAGCGGTTCCGTGATTTCCAGGCGAACCTGAAGGGGAACAACGACCTGCTGGTGCTTACGCAACCCGGGATCATACAGGAGATCCATGAAAAATTCCTGGAGGCGGGTGCCGATATCATCGAAACCGATACGTTTAACGCCAACCGCATCTCGATGGCCGACTACCAGATGGAGGATCTGGCTTACGAGATCAACTTCGAGGCAGCCCGGATCGCCCGGGAGGTGGCCGGCCGATATTCCCGGTTTACCCCCGACAAACCACGTTGGGTAGCAGGTTCGATGGGGCCTACCAATAAAACTGCCTCCCTCTCTCCCGATGTGCAGGATCCTGCCTTTCGTGCGGTGACCTTTGAGGATCTCTACCAGGCTTACCGTGAGCAGGCATTGGGTTTGATCGACGGAAAAGCTGATCTGTTGGTGGTGGAGACTATTTTTGATACACTGAACGCCAAAGCAGCGCTGGTTGCAATCACCGATATTTTCGAGGAGCGGAAGATCCATTTGCCAGTGGTTGCCTCTGTGACGGTATCCGACCTGAGCGGAAGAACCCTCTCAGGCCAGACCCTCGAAGCGTTTCTCTACTCTGTGTATCATTTCGACCTATTTGCACTGGGGTTGAACTGCTCCCTCGGTGCACGGGAACTCCGCCCCTACCTGGAGGAGTTTTCCCGCCTTGCCCCGTTCCCTTTGATGGTTTACCCCAACGCCGGATTGCCAAACCAGTTCGGGGAGTATGACGAGACCCCGGAAACCATGGCCGGCTATGTCAGGGATTTCCTGGAGGAGGGCTTTATCAATATCATTGGAGGTTGTTGTGGCACGACCCCGGATCACATTAAAAAACTGGTGGACCTGGCTGCCGGATACAAACCACGGGAAGTCCCAAAAAAGAGACATGAATTGCGCCTGAGTGGTCTGGAGCCATTGCTGATTTATAAGGGCAGTAACTTCATCAACATCGGGGAGCGCACCAACGTGAGTGGTTCAATAAAGTTCGCCCGCCTGATCCGGGAGGAGAATTACGAAGAGGCCCTTTCGGTAGCCCGGCAACAGGTGGAAAACGGAGCCCAGATCATCGATATCAGCATGGATGAAGCGATGCTGGATGCAGAAAAAGCGATGACCACCTTCCTCCACATGCTGGCTTCCGATCCGGATATTGCCAAAGTTCCGGTGATGGTCGACTCTTCCAGATGGCCTGTGATCGTTGCGGCGCTCTCCTGCATCCAGGGGAAACCGGTCGTCAACTCTATCAGTCTGAAGGAAGGACCGGATGAATTCAGGGAACATGCTCGCTTTCTGAAAAAGATGGGCGCCGCGGTGATCGTGATGGCCTTCGATGAGGAGGGTCAGGCTACCACGTTCGAACGCCGTATCATGATCGCCCGCAGGGCTTACGATATCCTTACCAAAGAAGTGGGTCTCCTGCCCGAAGATATCATTTTTGATCCCAATATCCTCACGGTTGCCACCGGGATTGATGAACATAACACCTATGCGGTGGATTTCATCCGCACCGTGAAATGGATCAAGGAAAACCTTCCTTATGCCTGTGTCAGCGGCGGTATCAGCAATCTTTCCTTCTCGTTCCGGGGGAACGATCTTATCCGGGAAGCCATGCATTCGGCCTTCCTTTTCCATGCCATCAAAGCCGGTTTGGATATGGGGATCGTCAACGCTGGAAACCTCCTGGTCTACGACGAGATCCCGAAGGATTTGCTGAAACTGGTGGAGGATGTGATCCTGAACCGGAGAAAAGATGCTACCGATCGTCTGATCGCTTATGCAGATACGCATCGTGACGGGGAGAAACGAGAGATCCTGGAGCAGGAGTGGAGGACATTCACGCTGGACAAGCGCCTGGCTCACGCGTTGATCAAAGGCATCACCGACTACATCGATCAGGATATTGACGAAGCCCTTGTGCATTATAATCAGGCACTCCAGATCATTGAAGGACCCCTGATGGACGGAATGAACCAGGTGGGCGACCTCTTTGGTGCAGGGAAGATGTTTTTGCCCCAGGTAATCAAAAGCGCCCGGGTGATGAAAAAAGCAGTTGCCCGGTTGATGCCGGTCCTGGAAGCCGAAAAAACCAAGGACAAACTGGCGGCCCGCAGCGCCGGGAAGATCCTTCTGGCTACGGTCAAAGGAGATGTGCACGACATCGGAAAAAACATCGTGGGCGTGGTGCTGGGATGCAACAACTTCGAGGTCTTTGACCTCGGAGTGATGGTGCCTGCTGAGAAGATCCTCCAGGAAGCCATAATCCGGGAGGTGGATGTGGTAGGCCTCTCCGGTTTGATCACCCCCTCACTGGAGGAGATGGTGCATGTGGCCCGGGAGATGCAACGCACCGGATTAAAAGTCCCCCTGCTGATCGGGGGAGCTACTACCTCGGAGATCCATACTTCGGTAAAGATAGAACCCAACATCGATTCACCCGTGATCCATGTCAGAGATGCCTCTAAAGCAGTCGGTGTCATGCGAAACCTCCTCTCGCCCGAAAACCGGGAGTCCTATGCCAACTCCATCCGGCAGCACTACCAGGAGCTGCGTGACCAACATGACCGGAAACATAAACGGGTCAACATCACCCTTTCTGAAGCCCGGAAGAACCGGCTGAAGGTCGATTGGGAAACCTATTTCATTCCCAAGCCCCAGATGACGGGAAACATGGTTTTCTATGATTTCCCTTTACATGATATCCGCGACTACATCGATTGGACCTTCTTCTTCCACGCCTGGAAACTGAACGGGAAATATCCTGCCATCCTGGAAGATCCAGTCAAAGGAGAGGAGGCTGGCAAACTTTTCGAAGATGCCTCGGTCATGCTGAAAGATATCATCAGTAAGAAGATGCTGCTGGCCAAAGGGATCATCGGGATCTATCCCTGTAACTCGGTGGGTGATGACGTGGAGATCTACAAAGATGACTCCCGCAAAGAGCTGATTACCACCCTCCACTTCCTGCGTAACCAGGAGCAGAAAGAGAATGGAAAACCCAACCTCTGCCTGGCTGATTTCGTTGCGCCAAAAGAGTCGGGACAGGTAGACTACATGGGCGCCTTTGTGGTTACCGCCGGGCTGGGCGTGAAGGAGTGGGTGGATCAGTATGAGCAGGAGCTGGATGATTACCAGGCGATCCTGATCAAGGCACTCGCCGACCGCCTGGCCGAAGCGTTTGCCGAGCGGCTTCATCACCAGGTCAGAAAGGAGTTCTGGGGATATACCAAAGAGGAAGATCTGGATATGCAGTCGATACTCCGGGAAGGGTACCAGGGCATCCGTCCGGCACCAGGTTATCCGGCCTGTCCTGATCACTCCGAGAAAGAGCTTCTCTTTGACCTGCTGGAAGTAAATAAAAATATTGATGTCAGGCTAACCGAGAATTTTGCCATGTATCCTGCAGCCAGCGTTTGCGGGTACTATTTCGCGCATCCTGAAAGCTGTTATTTTAACCTGGGTAAGATCAACAAAGACCAGATCTCCGATTACGCCAGGAGAAAAAACAGCGCTACTGACCGCATTGAAAAATTGTTGAACCCTGTATTGAACTATACATTATGAGAGTCATTGACCAGATCAAGAATTCAGATAAAACCCTCTTCTCATTTGAATTGCTGCCGCCGCTCAAAGGGCATAACATCAAACGCATCTACAGGATCATCGACCCGCTTATCGGGTTCAACCCCTCATTCATCAATGTGACGTATCATCAGGAAGAGGTGGTTTACAAGAAACATCCGGGCGGACTCCTGGAGAAGAAAACCATCCGGAAACGCCCGGGAACGGTTGCCATATCTGCAGCTATCAAGTATAAATACCCTGAGGTGGAAGTGGTTCCCCACCTGATCTGCGGAGGCTTCTCGAAAGAGGATACTGAAAACGCCCTGATCGATTTTCACTACCTCGGGATCAATAACCTGCTGGCATTGCGGGGAGATCCTCCCAAAGGGATCCGGAATTTCATTCCCGAACCCGACGGGCACCCCTATGCCTCGGGGCTGGTGAAACAGATTACAGCTATGAACAATGGGAAATATCTTGATGAAGATCTCAAGAATACTACCGCCACCGATTTCTGTGTGGGGATCGCCGGGTACCCTGAAAAACATGTCGAATCCCCAAATTTTGCTTACGATCTGAAGTACCTGAAGGAGAAGATCGATGCCGGAGCTGAATACATCATCACCCAGATGTTTTACGACAACCAGAGCTATTTCAGCTTCGAGAAACGATGCCGGGAAGCCGGGATCACAGTGCCGATCATCCCGGGTTTGAAACCGGTTGCCACCATCCAGGAAATCAATACCCTCCCTCAGATCTTTAACATCGATATCCCGGAAGACCTGGTCAAGGAGATCCAGCAATGCAAATCCAACAAAGAGGCTTTCCAGGTGGGGATTGAGTGGACCATCAATCAGTCGAAAGAGCTGATCTCCTTTGGGGTTCCTGTTCTCCACTACTTCACGGTCGGCATCTCCGAGAATATCAGACAAATCGCTTCTGCCATCTATTAACCTTATGCCTATGAATTTCCAAGCATCCCTGACCAACAGTATAAAAGAAGGCAACAAGCGGTTTGCCATACTGATTGATCCCGACAAATACACCCTTGACCGGTTGAAAAGGCTGATCAAGGTATCCAGTAAATCCGGGGTTGACTATTTTTTCTTCGGAGGGAGTCTGCTCACCCGGGATCAGCAGGAACTTTTTCTGACCCAGATCAAAGAGAGTTGTAATATCCCGGTCATCCTTTTCCCCGGCAACCACTTTCAGATCAATGCCAAAGCCGACGGCATCCTGTTCCTTTCCCTGATTTCGGGCCGGAATCCCGAGTTGCTCATCGGGAATCATGTAGTGGCGGCGCCCTACCTGAAAGCAATTAAACTGGAGGTCATCCCCACCGGTTACCTTTTGGTTGACGGGGGAAACCGGACCACAGTTGCTTACATGAGCAATACCGATCCTATTCCGTCGGAGAAAAGCGAGATCGCCGTTTGTACCGCGCTTGCAGGGGAGCTCCTGGGGTTGAAACTGATCTATATGGATGCAGGCAGCGGAGCCACCAACCCGGTGCCGTTGAGCATGATCAAACAGGTGAAAAAGTATATTACCATTCCACTGGTGGTAGGAGGAGGAATCCGGACTCCCCTTCAGGCTGAAAAAGCCTGTCAGTCGGGGGCCGACCTGGTTGTAGTCGGCAATGCCATCGAGGAGGATATCAAGCTTGTCCCAACACTTTCTGACGCAATCCATGGGGTTTCCCGCTAATATAACGTTATGAAAAAAATGCTGCTCATCCTGGCCGTGGCTCTCTTTTCACCAGGAAGCCATGCCCAACTGACTCTTTTTACCCTGGAAGATGCCTCCGGGTTGAACCGGACGCTGTACCCTGAAAGACTGAATCAGCTTCAGTGGTGCGGGAACTCCCCCCGTTTTGCTTTTGTACGTGGCGAAACCCTGTTGTCGGAATCCGTAAAAACCGATGCACAGGATACCCTCCTTGCACTTGACACCCTTAATGGGAAGCTAGCGGATATGCAGGTAACCTCGCCGAAACGATTCCCATCCATTACCTTTTCCAATCCCAACGAGTTCTGGTTTATCCATGACGGACGGATCCTGCTGGTCGACCTTCCTGATCAGACCCTCCGTACAGCCAATTCATTCAATCCGAAGGGCGAAAATGTAGCGATTGACCCGGAGCAGTTTCATGTCGCTTATACACTTGACCATAACATCTATGTAGCCATCGATGAGACAGAAACCCAGGTAACCTTCGATGGAAAAGAGGGGCTTGAATATGGCACTTCGGTACACCGGAACGAGTTTGGCATCCACAAAGGATTATTCTGGTCTCCAAAAGGAAATCTACTGGCATTTTACCGGATGGATGAGTCGATGGTGACCGGTTATCCCCTGATTGATATCGACCCCCGGATTGCTGAAGTCAGTCCAACGAAATACCCGATGGCCGGGATGACCAGCCATGAAGTAACCATCGGGATTTACCATCCTGATTCCGGAACCACCGTTTACCTGAACACCGGGAAGCCGGCCGACCAATATCTCACCAACATCACCTGGAGTCCGGACGAGCAATCAATCTATGTGGTTGTTCTGAACCGGGACCAGAACCACTTGTGGGTGAATCAGTACAATGCATCCGATGGTTCGTTTGTGAAAACCCTCTTTGAAGAGCGCAGCGAGAGCTATGTAGAACCGCAGCACGAGCTCTTTTTCCTACCGGAGAATCCGAAACAGTTTGTCTGGATGAGCGACCGGGATGGTTATACCCATCTATATCTTTACCGTACCAACGGAGAGCTGATGAAACAGCTGACCAGAGGCGAATGGGTGGTGACTGAATTTACCGGATTTGATCCCAAAGGCACACGGGCATATTTCATGTGTACGAAGAACAGCCCGCTGGGAGATTACCTCTATGCGGTGGATCTCAAATCAGGGGAGCTGACAGAGATCACCAGGGCTCCGGGCAGTCACCGGGTGCTATTATCAGATGATGCGAAATATATTCTGGATCGTTACTCATCTCTTTCTGTTCCCTCCCAGACGGACTTACTGGATCATCGTGGGAAACTCATCCGGGTGGTGCAGGAGAGTCCGAATCCGCTAACAGAGTATAACCTGGGTGAAACCCGAATCTTCTCCCTCCTCAATGAAGATAATACCGATCTCTACTGCCGGCTCATCAAACCGGTTGATTTCGACTCCACGAACCAATACCCGGTTTTCATTTATGTTTACGGAGGACCTCATTCCCAGCTGGTGACCGACTCCTGGCTGGGGGGCGGGGGCTTCTTCCTGAACTACCTGGCCCAGCGGGGCTATGTGGTCTTTACCCTGGATAACAGAGGGACGGCAAACCGCGGAACCGCTTTTGAACATGCCATATTCAGAAAGCTTGGAACCTGCGAACTGGCCGACCAGATGACGGGCGTGGCCTACCTGAAATCCCTCCCATGGGTTGACACTGCCCGGATCGGGATCAACGGATGGAGTTATGGCGGCTTCATGGCACTTCTCATGACCCTGAGGAACCCGGATCAGTTTAAGGTAGTGGTGGCAGGCGGACCGGTGGTCGACTGGAAATATTACGAAGTGATGTATGGGGAGCGGTACATGGACAGTCCGGAGATCAATCCTGAGGGGTATGCCACCTCCTCCCTGCTGAACGATGCAGATAAGGTGACCGGCGATATCCTGATCATCCAGGGGTACCAGGACGAAACCGTGGTTCCGCAAAACTCGTTGAACTTTCTGAAAAAGTGCGTGGAAGAGGGCAAGCAGGTCGATTTCTTCCTTTATCCAAACCATCCTCACAATGTCAGGGGCAAAGACCTGGTACATCTGAATACCATGATTGTGGAGTATTTTAATGAACGTTTGAAAGGGATTAGCGATTAGGGGAAGAGACAAGCCATGAGGCATGAGTGACGAAAATGAGCTTCCTTGATCAGATCAAACGCCCGACCCTGCTGCTCGACGAGCGCAAATGCCGGGAGAATATCCGGATGATGGCGGACAAGGCACGCAGGAGCAACGTGATCTTCCGGCCGCATTTTAAATCCCATCAGTCGGCCGCCATCGGTGAATGGTACCGGGAAGAAGGAGTGACCTCCATTACCGTATCTTCAGTTGGGATGGCCTGTTACTTCGCGGATGCCGGGTGGAATGACTTCACCGTCGCCTTCCCGGTCAACCTGCGGGAGTTGGATGAGATCGACCGGCTGGCGGGAACGACTCAGCTCAACCTGGTGGTAAATTCACCGGACACCCTGCGCATCCTTGATAAAAAACTCCGGAACCAGGCCGGTATTTTCATTGAGATTGATACCGGGTACCACCGGTCGGGCCTCCCGCCTTCGGACCTGGCGACGATAGAACGTATCATCCGGGGATGTCAGCAAAGCTGGAAACTTCGTTTTCAGGGATTCTTATCCCACTTTGGAGAAAGTTACCATGCGACGGGGACAGATGAGATTGAGAATATTTATCATCATGGCATTCAGGAACTTCAGAAAATCCAGCGACACGCGGACCCGGAGCACCGGGGCATCATCAGTGTGGGGGATACGCCATCCTGCAGCGTGTTGGAGGAGTTCCCGGGAGCAGATGAGATCCGTCCGGGAAATTTTCTCTTTTACGATGTCATGCAACTGGCTGTCGGAGCTTGCACCACCGGTCAGATCTCCCTTTGTCTGGCGGCCCCGTTGGTTGATCTCTATCCTGAACGGAGCGAAGCCGTTGTCTATGCCGGCGCCATTCACCTTTCAAAAGAGAGCATCATCAGCGAAGGACAGGAGATATTCGGCCTGGTGGTGCAACTTACCGGAGAGGGATGGTCGGATCCCCTGGAGGGTTGTACCGTCACCAGCATCTCCCAGGAACACGGTATCCTGAGGCTTGATCACACTATGATGGAACAGTTTCATCCCGGGGATTTGATCGGCATTCTGCCGGTCCATGCCTGTCTGACGGCAGATGCCATGAAACGATACCTGACCATTCATGGAAAACCGGTCTCGATGTTTAA
>JADHVQ010000075.1 GCA_016783905.1 Bacteroidales bacterium
TTGTCCTATAATTAATATTATGTTAAATAGAAATATCAACAATAAAGGAGGCAGCAATTGCCTCCCTTGCGACATATCTCCCCTATTGGGTTAATGCATCGATTTTGGCAGTGATCTCTCTCAGTTTTTCATTCTGTCCTGTCCTGGAATAAATCAGTCGCAATGTTTGCAGCGTATTGACATCATCAGGCTGCATGCTTGTCGCCTGCTCAAGGTATGGAGCTGCCAGCTCCAGGTAGTTGGTCAATTCAGCTTTCATGGTTTCGTACTCCTCTACCTTATCCAATGGCAATGCATTTGCTTCAATCTCAATGGCTGCAGCAGTATTCACATATAGCGCGCCAATGTTATAGAGGGCGTTGAAATATTCCGGATTCAGTTTAAGCGACCTTTTATAGGCAGTTATCGCTTTCTCCAGTGCATCTATCCTGGTTGCTTCATCGACTGTGGTGTCGTTCACTATCTTATCATAAATCGTCCCCAGAGCAAAATAGACGGAAAAATTGGTGGTGTCGGTTTCAATATAGGCAAGCAGGTTTCTGAGGGCTTGATCGGTCAGGTTAAACGTCAGAAAAACACTGGTTTCCCCAAGGAATACCGTGGGATCTTCCGGGTAAGCTTCTTTTCCCATCTGGATGTACTTCATGGCATTTTCCTGATCTCCTTCTATCCTGTAAAGGTCAGAAAGACTGACGAATAGAGCCGGTGTTTGATAGTTTTCCTCCAGAAGTAAAATGTAATATTTCTTCGCATTCTCATAATCATTTGCCAGGGTTGCGCAATAAGCCGTATTCAGTAAGGCAACGGTGTCGGCAATTCCGGAAACGGCAATCACATCTGCTGCACTGGCAAAACTTTGCATGGCTTTGGTGAAATCCTGGTTGTTGTATGCATCCACCGCTATATTATACAGGTTATTTCGTTCCCAGTTCAGTTTGGCAAAAATATCTTCAAAGAACTCCTTCTTGGGATCATACTTCATTGATTTTTCATACGATTCAAGAACTTTGGGCAACGGATCAGGATCAAGTGCCCTGTAATTTTCATCCGTTGTATTGGCAATCTCCAGGTAGATATTCCCACGAATAAACCACGCGCGTGCATCTTCAATGGTTGCGGGATTGGCTATACAGGCGTTAATAGCCTCCACAGCTTTGTCTAACTTTCCTGCTTTTAAATAGTTAGAGGCGGTTTGACGAACATTCTTTTGTCCGAAAGCGATGGTGATGGTAAGGGCCAGTACCATCATAAATGCAAATCTTTTCATAAGAAATATAGTTTTGGTTCCTTTTATGGTTCAAATAATGATTGGTGTGCAAAAATAAGCAATGAAATCTGGAATTGTTAATTTCTTATCAATTATTTTCTGGTTGCAGGGACTCATCTTCCTGGTCAGTAGTATTGTCTGGCAGTTCTGTTACTTCCTCAACATCTTCAACTTCAACTTCAACTTCAACCTTGGCCACTGCTGCAATGCTGTCACCCTCTTTGATCTTAAGTAACCTGACTCCCTGTGTGGCCCGTCCTACTACACGCAAGTTTCCGACTGCCATACGAATAATGATCCCGGAGCGGTTGATAATCATAAGATCATCCTGGTCTGTTACCTGTTTGATGGCGATTAAACGCCCGGTCTTTTTCGTGATATTGATCGTCTTCACCCCTTTCCCTCCCCGGTTGGTTACCCGGTAATCATCGATATCAGAGCGTTTTCCAAATCCATTTTCGGAAACAACCAGAATTTCGCACCGCTTATCCTGGGGAATGCATATCATTCCCACCACCTCGTCGTGAGGATCGGAAAGAGTTATTCCTTTGACACCAGCGGCATTCCTGCCCATTGGACGAACCTTCTGCTCATTGAACCGGATTGCCCTGCCCGATTTCAGGGCCAGTACCACTTCGTCGTCACCGTTTGTCAGTTTTGCCTCCAGAAGATGATCCCCTTCATTGATGGTAATTGCATTGATGCCATTTTGGCGTGGACGGGAATATGCCTCCAGGGAGGTTTTTTTAATTGTTCCTCGCTGGGTTGCCAGGATGATGTAGTTGGAATTGATGTACTCCTGGTTCTTCAGGTCTTTGACATTGATATAGGCTCTTACCTTGTCGTCACTTTCGATGGAAAGCAGGTTCTGAATAGCTCTTCCTTTGGATGTCTTTGTCCCTTCCGGAATTTCAAATACTCTGAGCCAGAAACATTTCCCTTTTTCGGTAAAGAGCAGAAGGTAATTATGGTTGGTTGCCACAAACAGGTGTTCCAGAAAATCCTCGTCCCGTATCTCGGACCCTTTGTGCCCCTTTCCTCCTCGGTGCTGGCGCCGGTATTCACTCAATGCTGTTCGCTTGATATATCCCAGGTGAGAGATGGTAATTACCACATCCTCGTCGGGAATGGTATCTTCAATCCGGAAGTCGGAAGCGGCATACACAATTTGTGATCGCGCCTCATCCCCATATTTCTCTTTGATCTCCAGCAACTCCTCTTTAATGATCTCCATCCGGAGGGTTTCATCTGCAAGGATCAGTTTATAGGAATCAATCTTTTTAAGAAGTTCTTCATACTCTTCCCGGATCTTCTCTCTTTCAAGTCCGGTCAGACGTTGCAACCGCATGTCGAGAATGGCTCTGGCCTGAATCTCTGTCAGGCTGAAACGCTCTATCAGACCTGCCCTGGCCTCTTCCGGTGTTTGCGATGCCCGGATCAGGGAGATGATTGCATCCAGGTTGTCCAGCGCGACAAGCAGGCCTTCCAGGATGTGCGCCCGTTTTTCGGCCTCCCGGAGTTCATATTCGGTACGCCGGGTTACGACGTTGTGCCGGTGATCGACGTAATGAACGACCAGATCCTTGAGGTTGAGCATCATCGGACGCCCGTTTACCAAGGCTATGTTGTTGACATTGAAGGAGGTCTGGAGCGGAGTATATTGATAGAGTTTGTTCAGCACCACATTGGTAATGACCTCTTTTTTAAGTTCATAAACGATCCGCACTCCTGTCCGGTCCGATTCATCCCTGATATCCGTGATCCCCTCTATTTTTTTATCATTAACCAGTTCAGCAGCCCTCTTGATCATTTCCGCCTTATTGACCTGGTAAGGGACTGAAGTGACGACAATTCTCTCCTTACCGCTCTCCAGCGTCTCTATCTTCGCCTCCCCTCTCATCACAATCCGGCCTCTTCCGGTCTCATAGGCCTCCTTTACCCCTTCGTACCCATAGATTACACCACCTGTTGGAAAATCAGGAGCCTTGATTAACTTCATCAGGTCAGCAATCGAGATATCCCGATTATTAATGTAGGCGATGACCCCATCGATCACCTCCGAAAGGTTATGTGGCGGCATGTTGGTTGCCATCCCTACGGCAATCCCGGAAGCACCGTTAACCAGTAAATTAGGAATTTTAGCGGGCAGCACAGTGGGCTCTTCCAGCGTATCGTCAAAATTGAGCTGAAAATTAACCGTCTCCTTATCCAGGTCGGCCAGTATCTCCTCGGCAATTTTCTTCAGCCGGGCCTCCGTGTACCGCATGGCAGCCGGATTATCACCATCCATAGAACCGAAATTCCCCTGTCCGTCAACCAAAGGATATCTCAGGCTCCACTCCTGGGCCATCCTGACCATGGCATCATAGACAGAGGTATCACCGTGTGGGTGATATTTACCGAGCACCTCCCCTACTATTCTGGCAGATTTTTTAAAGGGTCTGTTGGAGTAAACACCCAGTTCCGACATGCCAAAAAGTACCCGGCGATGAACCGGTTTCAGCCCGTCTCTTACATCAGGTAAAGCCCTGGCCACAATCACCGACATCGCATAATCGATGTAGGCACTCTTCATCTGGTTCTCTATGTTTACCTGGACGATCTTTTCTCCCGTTTCACTCATGGGCGTATAGAAATTAAGTGTCTAATAATCAGATAGATATATAAAAAGAAAACACATTACGAAATTACCAATTATTTATGAGAAAACCATCCATTCCAGTCATCTTTTTTAGGCGATTATGAACATGATTTTGTTAATAATTCCCGGCGGTTCCGATGACTGATTCAGGTTTCGGTCGTATTTTTGAAAACAAGCCATTTTTGCAGATTCTTCAGGATGGTTTGATTTTTGTGTATCTTTGGAGAGATTTTATGGAAGCAAAATTTTCGCAACGGGTAAAAGATGTCCTGATCTTTAGCAGGGAGGAGGCACATCGCCTTGGGAATAACTACATTGGGCTTGAGCACCTGTTATTGGGAATCATCCGTGAGGGTGAAGGCCTCGCCGTCAGGATTTTACGTAATCTTGGCATGGACCTGATGGAGATCCGGAAGCGCATTGAAAACTCCGTGGCCAACCACACCGAGAAAACGATTTCCGGTGATCACCTCCCCTTGATTAAACAGGCTGAGCGCGCACTCAAGATAACCTATCTGGAAGCCAAGATATTCAACAGTGAACTGATCGGCACAGAGCATCTGCTGCTGGCCATCCTGAAGGATGAAAACAACCTGGTAACCAAAACTTTCAACGGATATGGCGTGAACTACGGCACCGTATCGGAGGAGCTGAAGTCGATCCTTACCAACGTACGGGAAGAGAGCACGTTTGAGCCCAAAGATATCCTTCCGAAAGATGATGATGAAGAGGAGCCGGAAGAGAGCGAAAAAGGATTCAGCAGTTCCACCAAAAGACCCTCCGAATCGAAATCCAAGACCCCTGTGCTGGATAATTTTGGCCGTGATATCACGCGGGCGGCTGAAGAGGACAAGCTCGATCCCATTGTCGGGAGGGAGCAGGAACTGCAGCGCATCGCGCAGGTGTTGAGCCGGCGGAAGAAGAATAACCCAATCCTGATCGGTGAACCGGGTGTAGGTAAATCTGCCATAGCCGAAGGGCTCGCATTGCGGATCGTAAACCGGAAAGTATCGAGGGCCCTCTTTAACAAGCGCATCATCTCACTGGATCTGGCATCTCTTGTTGCCGGAACCAAATACCGCGGACAGTTTGAAGAGCGGATGAAGGCGGTGCTGAATGAACTGGAAAAGAACCCGGACATCATCCTCTTCATTGACGAAATCCACACCATCGTTGGAGCTGGAAATGCCTCCGGTTCGCTCGATGCATCCAACATGTTCAAACCGGCGCTGGCCCGGGGTGATCTTCAGTGTATTGGAGCTACTACCCTCGATGAATACCGTCAGTACATTGAAAAAGACGGTGCCCTGGAGCGCAGGTTTCAGAAGGTACTTGTAGATCCTACAACTGCGGAAGAGACCCTGGAGATCCTGAACAATATCAAAGAGAAATATGAAGATCATCACCTGGTCAACTATACTGATGATGCTATAGACGCCTGTGTATCATTGACAAACAGGTATATATCTGACCGTTATCTTCCCGACAAAGCCATTGATGCCCTTGATGAAGCTGGTGCCCGTGTCCATATCTCCAACATCAACGTACCACAGAACATCATTGAGATTGAAAACCAGATAGAAGAGGCCCGGAAAAAGAAGGTAGCCGCGATCAACAGTCAGAAGTTTGAAGAGGCCGCTGACCTCCGTGACTCCGAACGAAAACTGCAGGAGACCCTGGAGCGGGAGAAACGGAAATGGGAAGAGGAAGCGAAGATCAACCGGCAAACAGTCAGCGAAGAAAATGTGGCTGAAGTGGTAGCCATGATGACAGGCATCCCGGTGAAACGAATTGCAAAAAATGAAGGAGAGCGCCTGATTCACATGGAAGAGGAGCTGGAATACTCAGTGATAGGTCAGAAGGAGGCCATTAAAAAGGTGGTGAAAGCGATCCGGCGGAACCGCGCCGGATTGAAGGATCCAAACAAACCGATTGGCACCTTTATCTTCCTGGGTCCCACAGGCGTAGGAAAAACTCACCTGGCAAAAATACTCGCAAAATACCTCTTTGACACGGAAGACGCACTCGTTCGGATTGATATGAGTGAATACATGGAGAAATTTGCTGTTTCCAGGTTAATCGGAGCACCCCCGGGCTATGTCGGTTTTGAAGAGGGTGGACAACTGACGGAAAAGATCCGTCGTCGCCCCTACTCCATTGTTCTGCTCGATGAAGTCGAGAAAGCTCACCCCGATGTCTTTCACATTCTCCTGCAGGTACTGGACGATGGTATACTTACGGATAGTTTCGGACGCAGGGTCGACTTTAAGAACACCATCGTGATCATGACCTCGAATATCGGTTCCCGCCAGTTGAAAGATTTCGGTCAGGGTGTCGGTTTTGCTACTACGGCACGGCAGTCCTCTTCGGCCGAGCATAGCCGGAGTGTCATTGAGAATGCCCTGAAGAAGGCATTTGCACCGGAATTTCTGAACCGGATTGATGATGTAGTGATTTTCAACGCCCTGGAGCGCGAAGATATCCATAAGATCATCGACATTGAACTGACTCACCTCTACAACCGGGTGAAAGCCATGGGATACGGCATCGATATCCAGCCGGAAGCCAAAGATTTCATTGCCGAAAAAGGATGGGATTCCCAGTTTGGGGCACGACCACTCAAACGAGCGATCCAGAAATACATTGAAGATGCCCTCGCGGAAGAGATCATCAAGACCAAGATTAAGCCCAACGATCTGATTACGGTCGGGTACAATGCAGAAAAGGAGGAGATCACCATTGAGATCTCTACGCCAGCAAAGAAAACTGGAAAAAGTCCGGAAAAGCCTGCCGAATCAAAACCGGTTCAATAATTCCTCCTGAATCATTGCCTTTTTGAAAGCCTGTCCGTTCTGATGGGCATGGGCAAATATGTCATTAAGAATGTCATTGATACGTGTATCCTCTCGATAGAGGTATTTGACAGAAGCGAAAAAACCGTTGTCATGGTAATTCAGAACATTTCCCCGGGGATTTTCAATATAAAAGCTGTCGAACGATAACTCCTTCCCATCCAGGTATTTCCGGGAGAGAGCCTCTTTGACTTGGGTGGGATCCATCCGGCGAGTTTCCGAAAAGACAAATTCACCCATAACAAACTCATCCTCAATGAAATAGAATAACGATTTCATCTTTTTCTGATGAAACGTCTCGTTGTATCCAACCACCTTGACCCTTTTGCGCTCAAACCGGGCGATGTTAATGCAGTGCGGCGTACCAAACTCTTTTACCAATTTCCGGTAAGAGGTCAGGAAAGGGACATCCTTAAACTCAATGGGGAGGGTTGTAGTGAAATCCCCCGCTCCCTTTAACCGCTTAAAAAAGACGGAAAAATGAAGGGTGATCTCATCTCTGATGCAATTATTCAGTGGATTGCGGAGATTATTTTTTTTGAAGAATTCAAGGTATTCAAAGCTGTATTTACCTCTGAAAATCCTGATAAACAGAAGATTCAGAATTGGGAAAGTGTTTTTTCGGAGGAAAATAACAAACAATGCGATCGCGAATATGGCAACAAGGACTACAACCAGGGTCAGAAACCCTCCTTCAAATGCGCCCCCGCTACCAGACAGAATGATCATTATTATCCTCAAAATTTGTAACTGTTGTCTTCAATCAATTTGTCAGCAATCACTCGCCTGGCCACCTTCACATTCACGCCTTTTACAACCGACAGGGCTTTGATGGCTGCAATCAGGCCTTGTGCCTCTTTGCCTGCCGCGAATGAATTGATCGCGTCCTGGCCATTCTTCTCCATCCTGCCGGCAGCATCATACACCAACACATCGAGGATTTGCCTGTAAACCGCGATGGCTGCTTCTCCCTTCAGGGATTCCATCTTCTTGACCCTGAGTGCAGTTGATTCAGCTACATAGAGCTCGGTGATCATATCAGAGAGGTTATTCAACACCTCCTGCTCGTGAACCAGTTGGCGTCCAAACATGCTTGAAGCGCCATTGATAACCAGCAGAATTGCCTTCTTGAAATTACGGAGGATTCTCATCTTCTCCTCGTAATAGCCTTCTCCGTCCACGCCCTTCTCTACCACATTTTCCAGGTTGGCTTTCAGTGTTCCGGCTTTTCCAGCGAGGTCAAAATCCCCCTTCATGCCCCGTTTCATAGCGGTATCGACAACCAGCAGCCGGTTGATCTCATTCGTGCCTTCAAAGATTCGGTTGATCCGGGAGTCCCGATATCCGCGTTCAACTGCCATTTCGGCAGAGTACCCCATCCCTCCATGGATCTGGACAGCCTCATCAATCACAAAATCAAGTACTTCTGAGCCAAAAACCTTCAGGATGGCTGCTTCCACAGCATAGTGGCTTATTCCCTCGATGGCAGCTCTGCCTTTATCCATGCCTTCCGCTTTGTTCAGATCAATCTGTCTGTCAATATCCTTGCTGACCCGGTAGATGGCCGATTCAAGCGCGAAGGTTTGGATAACCTGTTCAGCCAGCTTGTGTTTGATGGCTCCGAAGGTAGAGATCAGGACTCCAAACTGTTTCCGCTCATTGGCGTACTGGACCGAATCACTGATGGCCTTTTTGGCTGCTCCCAGCACATTGGCTCCCAGTTTGATACGTCCCATATGCAAAATATTGAGCGCAATCCGGAAACCCTCTCCCCGCTTGCCAAGCATGTTTTCAACGGGAACGTTGACGTCGGTATAGAAGATCTGCGCGGTGGAGGAGCCTTTGATCCCCATCTTCTTTTCGTCTGGCGAAATCACCACACCAGGGTAGTCACGTTCAACGATGAAGGCGCTGAGAACACGATCATTGTCGATTTTGGCAAACACGGTCTGGATGTCTGCAAAATTTGCATTGGTGATCCACATTTTCTGACCGTTCAGAATATAATGCTTTCCATCTTCTGATAACCTGGCCTGTGTTTTCCCGGAATTGGCATCGCTCCCGGCACCGGGTTCCGTCAGGCAGTAAGCGCCCAGTAACTCACCGGTGGCCAGTTTGGTAACATACCGCTGCCGCTGGTCTTCACTTCCGTAGTACATGATGGGCAGGGTCCCGATGCCACAGTGTGCCATAAAGGCAACAGAAAATGAGTATCCTGCGCCAATCGTCTCGGCAGCAAGCATCTGCGTGACAAAATCCTGACCAAATCCACCATACTCTTCGGGCAATGAAATTCCCATCAGACCCAGATCTCCTGATTTTTTCAGGATTGTCTTCATCAGTTCAATATCGGGAGAGTCAATCTGATCGAGATGGGGATAAAGCTCAGCAACCAGGAAATCCTTTATGGTCTCCGCAATCATCCGTTGCTCTTCATTGAACTCTTCAGGAATGAATATGTCATTCGCATCGACTTCATCTACCAGAAACTCACCACTTTTCAATACTTTTCTGTTTTCCATGGTTCCGTATTAAATAATATCAGGTTTATATTCCATTCAGAGACCCAGGGCCTGAACGATCATCTCTGCCAGATCCAGGTTTTTAATCTCTTCCTCTTTATTCTTATACTTGAGTCCGTCTGTGAGCATGGTCATGCAAAAGGGGCAGGCTGTAGCAATGATCTCCGGATCCGTTCTCAACGCCTCTTCCGTACGTTCCATGTAGATCTCCTTCTCCCCTTTCTCCGCCTCCTTGAAATATTGTCCTCCTCCTGCACCGCAACAGAGCGCAAAGCTTTTGTGCCGCTCCATCTCTATGACATTCCTGGTCAGTTGTCGCAGGATCTTCCTGGGTTCGTCGTAGATATTATTCGACCGGCCCAGGTAACAGGGATCATGGTAGGTGACCCTGGCATCCTGGAAGATAGAGGGATCAACCTTCAACTTGCCATCCTGCATAGCCTGATCCAGAAATACAAGGTAATTGATAACCTCATAGGTGCCCCCCAGATCAGGGTATTCGTTTTTAAAGATGTTGTAACAGTGCGGGCAGATGGTCAGGATCTTTTGGATTCCGTACGAGGTAAACAATTCGATATTCTGCAACGCCTGCATCTGGTAAAGCATCTCATTCCCTGCCCGCCGGGCCGGATCGCCGGTACAGCTCTCCTCTTTTCCCAGAACGGCAAAGCTGACATCCAGATGGGAGAGGATTTTGGTAAAGGCCCTGGACACTTTACGGTAGCGATCATCGAAAGCGCCGGCACAACCTACCCAGAAAAGGTACTCAGGTTTTTCGCCCCGGGCAACAAGGTTGGCCATTACAGGTATTTCCAGCAGCTTGGTTTCCATCTTACTTCAGGTTCACTTCGAGTTTCTCAGCCCATTGCAGGCGATCTTCAGGGGAATATTGCCAGGGAGCCCCGTTGTTCTCAATGTTGCTGAAAACCGTTTTGATCTCACCAGGTGCGTAAGCCTCTTCCATCACCAGGAACCTTCGCAGATCGAGAATCAGGGTCGGATGATTGATGTTGATGGGGCACTCTTTGGCACAGGCGTTGCAGGTGGTGCAGGCCCATAACTCCTCCACAGAGATATAGTCTTTCAGCAAGGATCTCTCATCGGAATACTCCCTGCCGTGCTTCACCAGCCCGGGACCTTTCTCCTTCATTCGGGCACGTATATCCATCATGATCTTACGGGGGGACAGCTTTTTACCGGTCAGGTTGGCCGGACACACAGCAGTACAACGACCGCATTCGGTACAGGCCAGGGCGTCAAAATAATTTTTCCAGCTGATATCCTCCACATCCTTTATTCCGAACCGTTCCACCGGCTCATCACCTGCAGGAGCTGCAAATGCAGTGTTCGGATCGAGCATCAGCTTCACCTCCCTGGTTACATGATCCATATTTGGCAGCTTCCCGAGTGGTTCCAGCCGGGAAAGAAAGACATTGGGAACCGACATAAAGACGTGAAAATGCTTTGAGTAAGGCAGGAGGTTGGCAAAAATGAAAATCAGCAGGATATGGATCCACCAGAAGGATTCATACCAAATATAAATTCCTTTCATGGAAACACCGGAAAAAATGCCTGTCAGCCAGGCACTTACAGGATATACGCCGGCGACCTCCTCTCCTCTCAGGTGCTGATAATCAATGGTTGCGATATTCATTCCGGTCAGGGAGAGCATCAGCAGGAGGATCAACGTAAGGGCCACATTGGCGTCGATGTGCGAAATCGGTTTCATCTCAATGCCTTCAAACCGGCGGACATGTAAGAAAATCCTGCGGATCAGAAAGACGATGATCGAAATGGTTACCAACACGGCAAAGATATCCCCGGAGGCCATGATGATATCATAGACCACGCCAAGGGATTTCAGCACCTTATCGGTACCGAATAATCCGTCGATGATCATCTCAATGCTACCGATCAGGATCACACAGAATCCCCAGAAAACCAGTGCATGGAGGAATCCGATTATGGGTTTACGGAAAATCTTGGTTTGGCAGAATGCTACGTTTATCATCACCCCAAACCGCTTCCCCAGATCCCCGATTGGGAAATTGGCTTTGGTAAACCTGAAATAGCTGATGATCCTGTTGATGGTGAAGGCGAAAACCCCGATTGTGACCAGCAGGGTGAGGGCAAAAATCAATTGTTTGGCCATTCCTATCTGGATTTGATCTCCCTGGCGGCTTCAACCAGTTTTGGCAGAATTTTACCGGCATCTCCGATGATACCGTATTGTGCCGATTCAAACACGGGAGCATCTTTATCGGTATTGACCGCCACGATATATTTGGAAGCACTCACTCCGGCAATATGCTGGGTGGCACCGGAGATTCCGATGGCAAAATAGAGGTTGGGAGCAATGATCTTCCCGGTCTGGCCTGTGTGCTCTTCATGAGGACGCCATCCTTCGTCAGAAACCGGCCGTGAACAGGCAGTAGCTCCGCCAAGAAGGTCGGCAAGCTCGACAAGCGGCCCCCAGTTGTCGGGTGATTTCATTCCGCGCCCCCCGGAAACAACTATTTCGGCATCGGTTAACAGGATTTTACCAGTCTGTTTCTGCACATCTTTTACAACGGTCTTGATGAGACCTGGTTCTACCTGAACCGTAATGGTTTCCACCGTGGCCTCATTCGGTGTCTCAATCAGTTCAAATGAATTTTGAGCCAGCATAAGGATCCGGATGGGAGAGTTGATGGTGAGGTTAGCAAAGGAACGGCCTGAATAAACTTTCTTATAGACCGTAAAAGGATCGATGCTGAGTGGTAATTTACTAACCCCGGAGCCAATTCCTGCTTTGAGTTTCACAGATAACCGGGGAGCCAGAGCTTTGCCTGTATTGTTGTTGGCCAACACCAGTACGGAAGCTTCTTCTTTGGTGGCTATCTCAGCAATCACAGAGGAATAAGCCTGGTTGTCGAGGAGTACAAGCTCTTCGTTCTCAACATGAATAACCTTCTTTACGCCATAGTTACCAAGCTTTTTGAGTTCGCTTTGTTCAACTTTTCCGATGGAGAGAGCGATGGCGCCTGTATTCATCATTTCGGCAACTTTGGCGGCATAGGAGACGAGTTCAAAAGAGAGCTTTTTGAATTTTCCGTCCCAGTTTTCGACGAATATTAAAACTGACATATCTTTTTTTTTAGATAATTTTTGCTTCGTTTTGCAGGAGAGTAATTAACTCAGCGGGATGTTCGGGATCCACAAACTTACAGGCCGCGCGTGGTTTCGGCATCTCGTACT
>JADHVQ010000076.1 GCA_016783905.1 Bacteroidales bacterium
TGGTTTCTTCTATATCCCAGCTATTAAGTCGTGAAACGGTATTTCCCCCTACAAAGACAGTATTTGTATCTGTCGGATCAATTACGAGTTCAATTTTAAAGTAACCAATTCCTCCCGTTGCGAGATATCCACTTAACGTATCAATTTTTTTCCCCCACGAGGCTCCGTTATCCATCGATTTACAGATAGCGACGCGTGAAATTCTGCGTAAAGTATCGTCTATTGTGGTATCATACAAATATTCTCCTACTACATAAATATAATCTGGAGTTTGTTTTGTTACAGCTAATTCGAACCGTTGTGATTTTAGCAGGTTCGTGTCAGGAAAATTGCAGTCAAGTCGTGTGGCAGTAGGAGTCGATGAAGCTCCCGTTATCATCCAGACTTGTGGTCGGCGTCCGCTCCAATGCCAATGATCAGTAGCTATATACAAAGTGTCAGGTTTCCCTGGCACCATCTCAATATCGCGAATCATCCTGTGTTCATCATATTGAAAATTGGAATCCGGGGTAAATATAGTAGTTGTGTCCCAAGATGAGCCATTTTTAACTAATCTGACAAGTTTCGTTCCGACAGCAGCATAAATCCTATCAGGATTTGAAGGATCGATTGCTAAACGGTATACTTGTGTAAACTCGTTTTCAGGCAACGGATAAATAACCTGCCAACTGTATCCTGCATCTTGTGTGCGAATTATTCCTAATCCGTAACTATATCCTCTTCCCATGAAATTACCTCCGGTTCCTGCATACAGTATATTCCCATCGGAAGGATCTCCCTTAATATCCCAAATTCCAATACACGGTAGATAGGACCTGTCAGTAACATTTTGCCAGTTTACACCTCCATCAACAGTTTTCCAAATCCCTCCGGAATTTGAACCGATGTAGATGGTTTTATTGCTTTTATCCGATACAGTGTCAACATAAACTGCCTGAACCAGTCCATTTGTTTGATTCTCTAAGTTAACTGGCCCAACTGGTTTCCAATTGGATGCAACGATCGTCGATCTTTGATGATAAACTATGTCAGCAACATATTGGTCTAGTATCGCAGTGATCAATCGTTGTTTCCCGGAGTACATGGTATCCATACATTGAGCCCTTGTATCCCAGAAAGCTCGCCATCTTAGGTAGTTTTTGTATTCATGAGAAAGTGGATCCGTCAGCTCAGGATGCTGATCATAGTAATTTTCCCAGTGTTGAGCTGATTCGAAATAGTTCTCTTGAGTTTGAGCAACTCCTGGTTGATACAATCCAAAAAGGAGTATAACCAGAAGGAAGCTAGTACAGTATTTAGGAACTATGTTTTTCATGGCATGTGATTTAGAATGTGTTTGAGATTGATGCTTGATAAATGGTGATTTGTGTGGATAAATATAAGTTGGTATTTAATCCATGTCAATAGCGGAAACCCGTAAATTGAACCTGCGGAAATCCGGAATAAAAAAAGGGGATAAAATACGTATATTCCTGATTATCAATCAATCTTTCAAAAATAATGGCGTGCAATTTGCACGCCAAGTAAAATTGAAAAACGTCGGATTTAGCAATACATTCCTTGAATTGTGGTTTTTCCCACCGGGAAATGTAGGATTTTGTTAATTATATGTTACATTTGTTTGTAATTGATCACCAAAATTTAACATCATGAAAAAGTTAATGAAAATCGACGGCTGGATTGCCGCAGGGATTGGAGGTGCACTGATTATCGTAGGAATTATAATGTTATTTGTCCAGGGAGATATCTGTGCGATGAAATGGGATGACTGGTATTACGCCTCGATGCCATTTATCATGTGGGCAATCCTTATGAGGGTATTTGCTTTTACCCACGAAGAGAAGAAAAAAGACTAACCCACTACTCACCAGTTCACCAGTTCACCAGTTCACTAGTCACCACCTTCAGCGCCTTTGGCAGGATCTCAAAGGTGAAGGGAGTATGCCCCAGCGATTCCCCGTCGGTTTCAAGGTAGATTGTGCCGGTAGAACGGATTCGTATGGTTTTTCCCTGGTAGGTTTCTACCATTGGGAGATGAACCAATGTGCCGTTGTATAACTTACTGGCATGACGGATGACCATCCATTTGGGGGCTTTTTTGATAAGGGTGACATCCATCAGTCCATCGTCGGGGATAGCAAACGGTACCTGCATCATGCCACCTCCATTGTATTTGCAGATACCTATATTCATGGAGAAGATCTCTCCCTTGAAAGCTGTCTCCCCATCCACTTCGATTACCGCATCCATAAACCTGTACTGAAACAGGCTGGCAAAGACAAACCAGAAATAGGTGAGTGGGCCTCCATAGCCTTTCTCTTTGAGGAGATTGGTCTTTTTAGCTACCAGCGCGTCGTATCCCATACCGGCCACATTCATGAAGTACCGTTCGAAGGTTTGACCTTTTTTATGGTAGGTCACTTTCCCGATATCCTGGATGAATGTCTGCCTCTTTTTCAGAAGCTTAACCGCGCCTTCATGATCAAATGGCACACTGAACATCCGGCACCAGTCATTGCCGGTCCCTACCGGTATTATCCCAAGGGTTATCTCCGAAACCGGACAAGCCTGCTGTAGAAAGATGCCGTTGAGCACTTCATTCAGGGTTCCGTCGCCACCCACCACCACAATGGACCGGTATCCCTCTTCTATCGATTTCCGGACAAGGTGTATCGCATGATCCTTATGCTTCGTCAGCAAGTGATGCTGGTCTATTCCCTCCCCTCTGATGATCTCCAGAATCTTCGGCCACGCTTTGGCTCCCTTTTTTACGCCCGCATTGGGATTTACAATGACCAGCCACCGGTCAGCAGGAATTCGCAGAGACTCTTCCATAAGCATTTTCTAAAAAACCCATTGCAAGGTAATCAATTAAATCAGAACTAAGTTCATCGATCTTTCATTGCACTTTGTCTATTTCTCTTCAATGTTGCGCAATATTGCGCAATGATGTGCAATGATGCGCAATATTTGTTGTATTTTTATCCAAATCTTTCCGCCATGAAAAAGATAACGATTCTCCTGTTTCTTATAGCTGTTACGACCTGTGTTACAGCCCAGGAGACCACCAAGCGATCCAGGACATTCAACTATTTCAACCGGACGGAAGCTGGCTTTTCCTTTGGAGTGGGTAATTTCAAAACTGACAGGATTGATGGGATTCAAAAGACCATCAGGAATGATGAGATGGTGATCTCTTTTCAAACGATCAATGGGATTGCTTATCACAGCCGGATAGGGCTGGGCATTGGGATTGGCGTGGAGAAGTGGCAGCACGGGCTCTTTTTTCCGGTTTTCGGTCAACTCTGTTACGATGTAAGACCAAGAGACAATACCTTCTTCGGAACGGTGAGCCTTGGCAGTTCCATTGGCAAGCGTTACAGCACCAACCACTTCCAACAGGGAGACGGAGGATTCATGTTCCAGGTTGGCATTGGCTATAAAATGAAGGTATACAAGCGGTTGCGATTCTATTATGAGCTCTTTTATAAATATCAGGCAATCCATTCCAGCTATTCCAACGAGATTAGCACAGATAGCATTCCCCTTGTCCGTCAGGTTGATTACAAAGTGCCCCTGCATTTCCTGGGCTTCCGTATCGGCATCACCTTTTATTAAAGCGGATCCTGATCCCTTCTTCCGAAGAGGAGAAATGCAAAGAAGAAGTAAAAGAAACTGACACCGGCCTGCGATTCCAATGTATCCTCGGTGAGCATGGAGAGCATGGCGATGATAAAAAAGGTGAGGAAGAAATAATCCTGGAATCCTCGTTTTACCCAGGCGGGGTAAGTCAGAGAAACGAGAAACCAGATCAGGCCGATAAACCCAAAACCTATCAGGATGGAGAGAAACTGGTTATGGGAGCGCCACCACTGGTCCGATGCCAGTTTGGTATTCATCTTTTTATATTGCTCCTCGAAAGCATGGTTCATATCACCGGTGCCCACACCGGTAAGCCAGTGATCATAGATGATCCCCCAGCTGGCCCTCCAGAATTCCAGTCGCTGCATCAGCGATGAACCCGTCGGATCGCCTGAAGCCTGGTAGGTTTCATACCCCATCAACAACTCATAGATCCGGCCCCTAAGACTTAAGTGATTGAGGTTTACTACATCCGCGATGCCGCGTTCAATGGCTTCAACATCTTGATCGGTAAGCTGCTCTATCCCGCCTGCATCCTTTCGGTACCCTTTTGAAGAGAGGTACCGGATCAGGGTAACTTTCACCTCCTGTCCCTTCAGGTCGGTGCTGTCGAAATGAATCGCTGACCTTCTGCTCCAACCTTCGCGAAGCTCCTCCCACTGAATGTAAATCCATACATAATGCCCATTTTCGGTTTGACTGCTCTCCGTGTTATGGGTGTAATGGTTTCCCTGAGGCGAGATCGTATCAAGGGTGCTGAAATCCACATCCTCCACCCGGTAATAGTCTCTTATGATCGACTTCAGGTATAGTCCGCCACCTCCCACCACAAGAATGATTGAGAGAATGCAGCCGGCCTTCAACCAGATGCTTCTGCTACGAAATGTATAGATACCCAGCAGGATGAGGAGGGTGATCAGAAAAACACCCAAACCGGTGAAAGACCTCGAGATCACCAGGTAGAGGAGAAACCATATGATCAGGATGAAGGCCCCTGTTTTGATCCAGATGGAAATCCGCCTTTTCCAGATCAGGAAGTAGCCCGCTACAAAGAGAGCCATGCTGATCATCAGGCCCAGAATAATGTGGGAGATATGAACGGAGATATCGCGGATATCAATGAACTCAAAGTTGAAGAGCTTCCAGGTATTGGCCAGGGTAACAACAACCAGGTTAACCACAAAGATCAGCATAAACCGGTAAAAATCACTCTGTCCGAATGCCCTGGAGGTAGCAAAGTAGATCGGCAGGATCAACATTGGTAATTTGGTCCTTAGATCCTTTAGTGCATATCCAAAATCGGAAGTGAAAATAAGCCCAAGGATGTGGAGCAGATAGACGGAGGCGAGGATCATGGCTGGTTTATTCCGGAAGAAGACCCTGAATCCTTTGCCCATGCTCTCAAACCACAGCATCAGCGTATAGGGGAAAGCAAGGGTAATTTTTCTTAAAAGGGAGCCTTTCTGGAAAAAACCGAGAAATTTCGTCAGGTTTACCCGTTCCAGGATCCATGCCCCGGTAACTGTCCACATGCCGATGCTCAGGATGTATTTGGAAAAAGGCAGGAAGACAATGATGATGGCGATCCCTACGATGTAGGATGTCCTCACAAAAATCTGATATCCTCGTTCAAAGGTCATACTCAGGCAAATGGATTTTTTCGTCCCCGGGCAAGTTTGATCCTGAAGGTACGGAACGAATCAGTTCCTTTGATGTCGATCCGCTTCAGTTCATACCGGTCTTTCACCGGCAGCGGATTGATCCGGTTGCCTATCCTCACGGCAAACCAGAGTTGCATGGCTGCAAAAATCTCCTTCATCTGACGATTCATTTCCGGATCCTTTTTAGGGTATCCCCCGAAAGGATAAGCCAATACCCTGCTGGTCAGGATATGATGGAATTCCAGGGTATTGAAACAGTTTTCCAGATCCTCCTTCATATCTTCAGGGGCCAGTTCGCCGAAGCTTCTGTGAAGAAAAGAATGGACTCCTATCTCGATCAATCCATCATCCTGGATCCGTTTTAGTTGTTCGGCTGTGAGTATCTTTTCACTGCCCCGGTCCCACAGGTTCGTTTTCCCTATGAAAGCTACCGGAACAAAGAGAGTTGCTTTCATCTTGAGCCGTTTCAGGACCGGTAAAGCATGGGTCAGGAAATTTTCATAAGCGTCGTCAAAGGTGATGATAACCGGACGTTTCGGGAGTTCTTTGCCTGTTTCCATCGACCCTTTCAGGTCAAGGAATGAGATCGTTTCATATCCTTTTTCGGCCAGATAGGAGAGTTGCAGATCAAGCATGTCAGCTGTTACAGTCATCCCATCAGGTTGGTCATCCGCCACCTTATGATACATCAGAACCGGCAATCCTCTATGTATCAGGATTCTCACCTTCTCTCCTCCCGTAATTCAATGGATTTTGCAATTTTCAGGGAACTGTAAAGGGCAGCCAGCAACGACCATATAAAGCCGGGGTAGCCGTCCAGAAATCCTGCCTTGCAGCAGTAAAACTGAAGAAAGCTGATTGGGAACTTCAAAATGACCCAGGTTTTTGAAAAACGTTTTCCCCTCTGTACATAGCCCTCTGCTGCATGGCTGGTATAGTAGTTGATTTTCTCCAGATGGTGTGACAGATCCCGGTAAGAGTAGTGCAGTGCCTCCCCTTGAAGTCGCCTGATTTTTCCGGTTATTATAATGCCTTCGTGGACTTTTACTTTTGTAAATCCTCCAGCGTTCCGGTTAAAAAGCCGGAGATGATAATCGCGTCCGGCCCCGCCATGTTTCAGTTTCCTCCCCAGGTAGACCAGCGAGCGACAGATCTCAAATCCTCCCTCCTCTATCACCTCCCGGCTGAATAGCTCTTTGATCTCCTCTTTCAATTCGAAAGTCACCACTTCATCGGCATCAAGAGAGAGAATCCAGTCATTGGTAGCTTGATCAACAGCAAACTGTTTCTGGGTACCGTAACCATCAAATTCGCGTGAGATCACCCGGCAGCCAAAAGAGCGGCATATCTCTGCAGTCGTGTCGGTCGACATGGAATCCACCACCACGATCTCAGAGGCCAGCTCTTTTACAGATTCTAAACAGTGGAGGATGTTTTGCTCTTCGTTTAAAGTGATGATGACAACAGAAATGTTGGGCATGGAGATCTTCGTTAATGTATTGTAAATGTATCCCAATCCAGTCCAAAAGCAAACGACTCGCGGAATAACCTCATATCTTCGTAATTCAGGGTGATGGTTTCCACTGTTTCCTGGTTGGCCGGTGCCTGAAAGAGGATTTCGCCCCTGGGGTCCACCACCATGGAGTCCCCGGTATGCTCCATCCCGTTGCCATCTTCCCCGATACGGTTCACCCCGATCACGAAGGCGATGTTTTCGATCGCCCGTGCTACCATCAATGCTCTCCAGGCAAGAGATCGTATGATGGGCCAGTTAGACAGGTAGAAGAGCAGATCGTATTCATAATCGTCTTCTATCATCCGGTTTTTACTCCACACCGGAAACCGCAGATCGTAACAGATCATCGGCATCAGCTTCCATCCTTTTAATGGGATGACGATCCGTTTATCCCCTCCCCGGAAAATATCGGCCTCTTCACTCAAACGGAAGAGATGCCGTTTGTCGTATGTCATGCGGGTCCCATCCGGATAATAAAAGACCAGGCGATTGACATATTCTCCCTCTTCCATGACCAGCAGGGTGGCCGCCACAGCAGCCTGTTTAGACTTAGCCATCTCCCGGAGGAAGAGCATAGAGGGCCCATCCATGGGTTCACCACAAAACTCGGGATTAATGGAAAAACCGGTATTGAACATCTCCGGAAGCAGGATCAGGTCACTTTGTTCCTTGATCCCATCAATCAGCTTCCTGAAGTGATCCAGGTTCTTCGGCGGGTCCTCCCAGAAAAGGGCGGTCTGGATCAGTGTGATGTTCAGGTTCTCCATCTGGTTCTCACTTTTCCGTGTAAAATTAAAAAGAGTATGCTAAATGCCATGCAAAAATTTTAATTTTGCCTCAGGTACAAAAGATATTCCCTATGCGATCGATTGATGATTTCAATTTCCGGGACAAGCGGGCATTGATCCGTGTTGATTTTAATGTTCCCCTGGATGCATCCTTCCAGATTACCGATACCACCCGCATTGATGCTGCCATCCCAACCATCAACAAGATCCTGAAAGATGGCGGATCGGTGATCCTGATGTCACATCTGGGTCGGCCAAAGAGCGGGCCGGAAGAGAAGTTTTCCCTGAAGCATATTATTTCTTACCTTTCGGAGAAACTGGGTTGTCCGGTGAAGTTTGCCGAAGACTGCACCGGCCCTTCTGCAGTGGAGCTGGCGGCCGGATTGAAACCGGGAGAGGTGCTACTGCTTGAAAATCTTCGTTTTCACAAAGAGGAGGAGAAGGGAGATGAAGGATTTGCACATCAGCTTGCCGACCTGGGAGATGTCTATATCAACGATGCCTTTGGAACCGCTCACCGGGCACATGCCTCAACTGTTGTGATTGCGAAATTCTTCCCGGATGCCAAGTTGTTCGGCTATATTATGAGCCACGAGATCTTCAACATCGACAAGATCCTGAAAGATACCCCACGCCCTTTTACGGCCATCCTGGGAGGAGCCAAGGTGTCGGGCAAGATAGAGATCATCAACCACCTGATGGACAAGGTAGATAACCTGGTGATTGGCGGTGGCATGATGTTCACCTTCATCAAAGCGATGGGTGGGGATGTTGGCGCTTCCCTGGTGGAGGATGAGCTGCTGGAACTGGCAAAGAATACCGTTGAGGGAGCCAAGATGTTGGGAGTAAACCTCTACCTTCCTCCTGATGCCGTGGTGGCCGATGCCTTTTCCAACGACGCTAACAGGAAGATCTGCAGCGCCTACGATATCCAGATCCCCTGGATGGGGCTCGACATTGGACCGGCTTCCTGTCAGAAGTTTAAACATGCGATCGATAAGTCGGGTGCCATCCTCTGGAACGGCCCGATGGGCGTATTCGAGATGAGAAATTTCGAAGAGGGGACCAAGTTCATTGCCAAAGCCATAGCCAAAGCTACAGAAAACGGTGCCTTTACCCTGATCGGCGGGGGCGATTCTGTGGCAGCCATCAACAAATACGGGCTGGCCCGCCAGATTAGCTACGTCTCTACCGGCGGAGGCGCCATGCTGGAATACATTGAAGGAAAGGAACTGCCGGGCATCAAAGCCATCCTGGATTGAAACGAATCATCCTCAGCCGGACCGACAGTATCGGAGATGTCGTACTAACCCTCCCGATGGCTGGCGTGCTGAAGAAACACCTTCCCGACATCGCCATTCTTTTCCTGGGCAGAAGTTACACCCAGCCTGTCATTGAATCCTGCACCTTCGTGGATGAGTTTGTCAACTGGGATGAAATCAGTACCCTGTCCTATAAAAATCAGGTGAGAGCATTCAGAGCCCTATGCGTTGATGCGATCATTCATGTATTCATGGTCGCTAAGATCGCAAATCTGGCTGACAGCGCCGATATCCCAATCAAAATTGGTACCACTCACCGCCTCTTTACCTGGTTGTTTTGCAATCAACCGGTGTGGTTCAGCCGAAAACAATCAGACCTCCATGAAGCCCAATTTAACCTGAAACTGCTGAAGCCGCTGGGGATTAAAGTGATGCTGAGGAGGGAGGAGATACCGGACTATTATGGATTGAAGGTTGAGGGTCGAGGGTCGAGGGTCGAAGAACGAAGGACGAAGGACGAAGGAAGAGGAATACGAAATACGAAATACGAAATACAAACCCAGGATCCAGCATCTGGCATTGAGCAACCTTGTCATTGCGAGGATCCCGATTACCCGGGAGACGCGGCAACGGCATCCCGTTTCAAACTGATCCTCCACCCCAAGTCGAAAGGCAGTGCACGCGAATGGGGGCTGGAGAATTTCTCAAGGTTGATCGGACTTCTGCCAAAAAACCGGTTCAGGATTTATATCACTGGAACGAAGGATGAGGGGGAGATGATGAAAGAATTTCTGGAGAAGCATCGTGATGATGTCACGGATATGACCGGAAAAATGACACTTTCCGAATTCATGGATTTCATTCGGGAGTGCGATGGACTGGTAGCTGCCAGTACCGGTCCTCTCCACCTGGCAGCCGCTTTCGGGAAAGTAGCTGTTGGCCTATACGCCCCCATGCGCCCTATCTATCCGACCCGCTGGGCGCCGCTGGGAGAAAAAGCATCCTACCTTGTTGCAGAGAAAGAATGTAATGACTGCCGGAAAGGCGGGGACTGTCATTGCATGAAGGATATCAGGGCGGAGGAGGTGGCGGCAATGTTTTTATCCCATTAATTGTCCATATTTTTTACATAAGTGTCTAAATTATTGACATTATGTTACCCCCCTATTTATTATGATTCTGTATATCAATGATATACAATGTTGGCATGATTGTTGAAGAATTCAGTTCATCAACAAACCAAACAGCCATGAAATCATTACTTTATTCAACAGCATTTATTCTCATTGCAACAATGTTTTGCCTGATCGTTCCATCTGTGACAGGTCAGACACAGGATAATTATTTCAACGACGCAGAGGGTTGGAGTGCGTATTACAAGCAACATCCGGAGCTTACCGACCCGCCCTCCCATGAATACAAAAATTACCTGAGATGGAGGGCATTCTGGGACTCCAGGGCACAATGCATGGATACTTCTCTTATGGGAAAACAGCAATTGATCTCGTCCATTCAAAACCAATATGCGGCAGACATAGATTATTACAACCGTTCTACAATCATTGCGTCAAACTGGAAACCGCTCGGACCCGTGAACCTGGAATACCAGACCAATGGTCTTGTGCAGTCGGTTTATGTAGATACTGTCTCAGATAAAAGTGAGAAAACCATTTATATTGGTTCAAACTCAGGCGGTATCTGGAAAACGGTGGATGGGGGATTGAACTGGCAAAATGTGACCGACCGGTCCTTTCTCCCTTGCATCGGGATCTGGGATATCCAGGGAGATCCAACGAATGGGAGCATTCTCTATGCCGGGACCGGGGGCAATTTTATGGGACGTGCGCAAGGATATGGGTTAGGGATAATTCGCACTCAAGATGCCGGTTACACCTGGGAGGTGATTTACCCGTTACCGGAGACGCAATTGACACAAGTATACAAACTGGCCATTGACCCATCCAATCCGAGTAGAATATATGCCGCAATAGGCTCAAAACTGGTACGCCTGGAAAAAAACGGAGCGAACTGGGATACAGCTACAATTTTTACAGTTCCCAGAGATTCCAACTATGCGGCCAATGAACATGAGATGATCCGGGATATTGAATTTGTACCCGGAAGACCTGACACATTATATATTGCAACTGATCATTTTCATTGGAATACCTTGCATACAGCAGAGATCTGGCGACTTGACAGTGTATCTTCTACTCCTACTGCTCACCAGTTGAACTGGAACCTTCCCGATACAAATACCAGGGAAGCCCAACGATTTGAGATCGCAGTGACGAAATTCAATCCGAACTCAGTCTACGTAATAGGAGACTACTATAAGGATACAACCATTATTAACGGACCTGATACAACAGTTGAAAGAAAATTCTACATGGCAATCAATAAATCAATCGATTTTGGCGCCTCATGGACAAAAAAATACGATGCAGAAAATAATCATTCTGGAGCAGCAAATGGCGGAGTGAACTACTTCAGGATGGAATTGCTCATAGATCCCGGGGATACGAATAAAATATATGTGGGTGGATTATCAGTATCACGGCTGGAGGATTGGGTTGAAACAGAAACAACCGACCAGAGTGATGCTGGCGAGAACGGATATCATACTGACACAAGAGACCTGATCATATTAAACAACGGACATCTTTATGCCGGGAACGACGGAGGAATCTCCCTTTCGGAAAATCGGATCGATTCGTGGACGGATATAAATGGGAATGGGCTGTTTCTGACACAATACTGGGATATGGGTGCCTCTGACAGTTTGCCCACCTGGATCGGAGGAGGCACGCAGGACAACCGGTTCTCCTGGTTTGCGAATAACCAATGGCAGAACAGCGGAACAGGAGACCGGGCGAACATGATAGTCCATTATGAATCAGCTACCGACTTTTATATCTACAGTGCAGTATTCCCCATTGTGAATAAACCAATTGTATCAATATCAAAAGATGGAGGCGCCACCTGGGATTTCTATTTTCATATACCTTCCGGCCATTTCAATCCTCCTCTCATGAAGAATCCACTGCGAGCCAGAACAGTGCTTATAGGTGGACATCATCTTTATAAATCATATCGACCTGATACAGTAACACACGGTATTATTAGGGTAAATATTAATGGAGATACTTCTGTAATTAATCAAGATGAGTACATTCGTGACATGGATATGGCAACAACCGATTCCAATACACTGTATGTTGCGTTTCATTGGAGAAGCAGTGATACCTAGGCAGGAGGCCGACATAAACTGATTAAATCCAAAAATGGCGGAAGCACATTTACTTCATTGATTAATACAAGTTCTCCAAGACCGATTGATACTGC
>JADHVQ010000077.1 GCA_016783905.1 Bacteroidales bacterium
CTTCTGACTTTAATTCTTATCTTTGCCTCCTTTTGAAATCGCCCGTTTCATGTACGACTACATCAAAGGCAAACTGACCGAGCGGAATCCGGCTTACGCTGTAGTAGAGACGGAGGGTGTCGGATACCTGCTCAACATCTCCCTCAATACCTATTCCCGGATCCGGGAAGGAGAGACATGCCTCCTTTTTACACACCTGGTGGTGAGGGAAGATGCCTTGATCCTGTTCGGCTTTGCCGACCAGGAGGAGCGTGAACTCTTCCGACAGCTGATCAGCGTTTCGGGTGTAGGAGCCAACACCGCCCGGATCATCCTCTCTTCGCTATCTTCCCAGGAGGTGATCCAGGCCATTGCGATGGCAGATGTTCCTCTGCTGCAGAGGATTAAAGGGATAGGAGCCAAGACTGCGCAACGGATCGTGGTAGACCTCAAGGACAAGGTTGCCAGGGATCTGGTACCCCAAGAAAAATTGGGATTCCTGCACAATACTAAAAAGGAAGAAGCGTTATCTGGTTTAATAATACTGGGCTTTCCGAAGATGCTTGCGGAAAAAGCATTGACCAAGATCATCGAAAAGGAAGGGACAGACTTAACGGTGGAAGAGCTGATAAAACTGGCGCTCCAAATGCTTTAATTCGTGAGGAACTTTACAGAATTACTTACATACCGTTCTGTCTACTTACTTCTTTTACTGGTTTTCAGCTGCCTGTTATGGCAACAGGCTTCAGCTGGTGAAGGTAGTATGCGTGAGACAGCTACACTCCTTCCTGACACTACTACCGGTACAGATACTACATTGACCTACCCCTTTACCCCTGAGATGGTGGATCCTTCCAACCCCGAAGTCCATCCCCTCTACCTGCAGAATCCCTCCAACATTACCACGGAAATCATCTATGATCCCGTGGCACGCCAGTATGTCAAGCAATACAAGATCGGAGAGCAGACGTACCGGATCCCCACCACCCTCACGTTCGACGATTTCCAGGAAGAGGATATGGAAACGATGGTCCAGAGTTACTGGAAAGAGCGGGCAGAGGCTGCCAGTATCGACAACAGCGGCGGACTGATCCCCAAGATCCACATTCCCGGCAAGGTGTTCGAAACCATCTTCGGGAACAACACAGTGGATATCCGGCCACAGGGTTCAGCGGAGATCAAATTCGGCATCGTGTCGAACAAACGCGATGACCCGGCCCTCAACACCCGTCAGCGGAGGCAAACCAATTTCGACTTCGATGAACGGATCCAGATGAACGTCATCGCCAAGATTGGTGATAAGATCGAGTTCCGGACCAGCTACAACACCGAAGCTACCTTCGATTTTGAGAACAAGCTGAAGTTGAAGTATGAAGGAAAAGAGGATGAGATCATCCAGCTGATTGAAGCCGGGGATGTCAATATGCCGCTCTCCAGTACCCTGATCAGAGGGACAGAGGCTTTGTTTGGCATCAAGACAAAACTCCGGTTTGGCCGGACCACGGTAACCGCACTCTATTCCCAGCAGAAAAGCGAAACCAAGAACATCACGGTGGAGGGGGCAGCTCAGCGGACCGAATTCAGTATCCGTGCCGATGAGTACGAAGAGAACCGCCACTTCTTCCTGGCCCAGTATTTCCGCAACACCTACAAGCAATCCCTCAGCACACTTCCCATCATCAGCACCAATGTCAACATCCTGAAGATCGAGGTCTGGGTGACCAACATCGGTGCTGCCGTTACCGAGAACAGGAACATCGTGGCCTTCCAGGACCTGGGTGAAAATGATCCTTACAATACGCAGAACTTCCAGGGAATCCCGGGGCGGATCTATCCTAATAATAACGCCAATACCCTCTTCAACAGGATCATGCCCAATCCGGCTGATACGACAAAGGTGCGGAATATCAATGTCGTTTCCGAGTACCTCAAAGGAGCCCCGTTCTTCCTCACTTCGGGGATCGATTTTGAGAAGGTAGAGAGCGCCAGGAAACTGCTGCCTACTGAATTTTCTTTCAACTCCAAGCTGGGATTCATCTCGCTCAATACCACCCTGAATCCTGACCAGATCCTGGGAGTGGCATTCCAGTATCAGCTTGTCGGCGATACCACTGTTTACCAGGTAGGGGAATTTTCTGATGAAGGGATCATTGCGCCGCAGAGCCTCATTGTGAAATTGCTCAAGAGCACGGCCCTGAACACTCGGGTTCCCATCTGGAAGCTGATGATGAAGAATGTCTATCCGCTGGGCGCCTACCAGGTCCAACCCAATGATTTCACCCTTAACATCCTTTATTCAGGGAATGCCAACGGCGTACCAACCGCCTACCTGGAGGAGACACGCATCAAAGGGATTCCACTGATCCGGGTCCTCAATTGGGACAACCTCAATCAGCAGCTCAACCCTCCTGCGGATGGGATGTTTGACTTCATCGATAATGCCACCACCCAGGGAGGAACCATTCAGTCGTCGAACGGCCGTGTTTTCTTTACTGTACTGGAACCTTTCGGGCAGGATCTCCGGGATTCGATCTTCGATCCGGCCGATCCAAAAGGATCCCTGGAGCTGGCCGACAAATATTGCTTCGACTCTCTCTATACTGTTACTAAAACCATGGCGAGGCAGTTTCCTGACAAGAACAAGTTTGTGCTGGAAGGATTCTATAAATCGACCACAGGATCGGAGATCTCTCTGAATGCCCTCAACGTACCCCAGGGATCTGTCCGGGTATATGCCGGCGGCATCCTGCTGACCGAGAATGTGGACTACACGGTCGACTACACGCTGGGCCGGGTCCGGATCATCAACGAAGGGATCCTGAATTCCGGCACTCCGATCAACATCTCCCTCGAAAGCAATGAGCTCTTTAACATCCAAACGAAACGGTTGATGGGAGCCAACGTGGATTTCAGGCTGAACAAGGATTTCCAGGTCGGAGCCACCGTCATGAATCTCAATGAGCGTCCCCTCACCCTGAGGGTGAATTATGGGGATGAACCGATCTCCAATACCATCTGGGGGATCAACCTGATGTACCGCAAGGAATCGCGGCTGCTCACGCGGCTGATCGATGCATTGCCCCTGATATCCACCAAAGCGCCGTCAAACATTGCCATTGACGGGGAGTTCGCTCACTTCATCCCGGGTCATTCCAAAGCGATTGGAAGAGCTGGAACCACCTACATCGATGATTTCGAAGGAGCAAAATCCACCATCGACCTGCGGAATATCGGAACCTGGTTTATGGCCAGTACTCCCCAGGGGCAAACCGATGCGACGATGTTCCCCGAGGCGGCTCCCGGCACCGGACTGGCTTATGGCTATAACCGTTCCAGGCTGGCCTGGTATGTCATCGATCCGCTCTTCTACGACCGCAATACCAGCCTGGCGCCTCCAAATGTGACCAACACCGGGCTCTCCAGCCAGTATGTAAGACAGATCTGGGAATCGGAGGTCTTTCCCAACAAGGAGCCCCTCAACGGCGTACCGGTGAACCTGGCGGTACTCAATATGGCATACTACCCATCAGAACGAGGGAGCAACAACTACGATGTGCTTCCCACAAGCTTCTCCAAAGGGATTGGCGCCGATGGCCTGCTAATCGAGCCAAACACCAGATGGGGTGGGATCATGCGCAGGATTGAGTCGTCCGATTTCGATGCAGCCAACATCCAGTACATCGAATTCTGGATGATGGATCCCTTTGTTTATGACTCCACAAACTCCGGTGAGCTCTATTTCAACCTCGGGGATATCAGCGAGGATATTTTGAAGGATGGCAGGAAAAGCTATGAAAACGGGTTGCCTGTTAATGAAATCGTAACCAACGTCGATACCACCATGTGGGGACGCGTCCCCACAATTCAGGCGCTGGTAGAGGCGTTCGACAATAATCCCGCTTCCCGTCCCTTCCAGGATGTAGGTTATGACGGCCTCGGCGACATCGATGAGCTCTCCTTTTTTGACACCACCTACATCATGAAACTCAACAATGTATATGGACCAGGATCTCCGGCTTACAAGCAGGCAGCCATCGACCCTTCAGCCGATGATTACCACTACTTCCGTGGGACCGATTACGATAACGATCAGAAGTATGCCAGCGTGCTGGAACGGTATAAAAAATATAACAACACCGAAGGAAACTCACCCTCCGCTGAGACCTCGCCCGAAAGCTATCCTACCCTGGCAACCACGCTTCCCAACATTGAAGATATCAACAAAGACAACACCCTGAGTGAAGCCGAACGGTACTACCAGTACAAGGTTCAGTTGCGCCCGGATAAGATGAAACCGGGGATGAACTACATTACCAATGTATATGAAGCGACCGATATCCCGTTGGCAGACGGATCCAGGGGGAGGGTCAAATGGTACCAGTTCAAGATCCCTATCCGGACGCCCGACAAGGTAATCGGAGATATCCAGGGATTCACATCGATCCGCTTCATACGTGTCTTTTTCAAGGGATTCGAAAAAGAGGTAGTATGCCGTTTTGCCACACTCGAACTGACCCGTGGCGAATGGCGGCGATATGACTTCAGCCTTCTCTCCCCTGGAGAATACATCCCTGATGAGTACCAGAATCAGACCATTTTCGACATCAGTACAGTCAGCATTGAGGAAAATGGAAGCAAAGAGCCAATCCCCTATGTGATGCCTCCGGGAATCCAGCGGGAGACCAACTGGGCTTCCACCAACTTCCAGCAACTGAATGAGCAGTCGATGGCACTCAACATCTGCAACCTAGTTGACGGAGATGCCCGGGCTGCATATAAGACCGTGGAGTTTGACTTCCGCCAGTTCAAACGGCTGAAGATGTTTGTACATGCCGAACAGTCCATTCAGAGCCAGGACCTGAAAGATGGCGATCTGACGGTGTTTATACGGGTGGGAAGCGACTTCACGGAGAACTTCTATGAGTATGAGATCCCGCTGACATTTACTCCGTGGGGAACAAATGCAACAGATCCGGATGCCATCTGGCCGGAATCCAACGCATTTGACATCGATCTTGACCAGCTGGTAAAGGTCAAGTATGAACGGATCATCGAGATGCGGAAGCCTGGAAGCAACTTAACCCTGTCGATGCCCTATACGCAATACGACGGAAAAAACAAGGTCACAGTAGTGGGATCACCCACCATCAGCGACGTCAGAGCAATCATGGTCGGGATCCGGAATCCGAAAAAGACCAGCAGCTCACCTGATGATGACGGACAGGCTAAGTGTGCTGAGATCTGGGTGGATGAGTTACGGCTGAGCGACTTCAATAAAAAGGGAGGATGGGCAGCCATTGCCCGGGTGGCGGCCGATCTGTCAGATCTGGGCCGGATACAACTGACGGGTAGTTATAGCAGTGCCGGTTTTGGATCCATCGAACAGAAGACGACAGAACGTCCGATGGAGGCGGTGACAATGCTGGGATTTGATACCGATATTGAACTCGGGAAATTCTTCCCGGAGCGTACCGGCATCCGGATCCCGATGCATTTCGACTACTCCCTGCAACAGATCACCCCACTGTATGATCCGCTCAATCCCGACCTCCACCTCAAGGATGTGATCGATGCGATGGATACCAAGCATCAGAAAGACTCGATTCGCAGTCTGTCCATCGATTATACCGAGCGTAAGAACTTCAACCTGATGAATGTCAGAAAAGACCGGACCACCGATAAGAAAGTCCGCCCATACGATATTGAAAACTTCAACGTGAGCTACGCCTATTCGGAGACCTTCCACAGGAGCCCGGATATCGAATACGAATTGCGAAAGCAATACTCCGGAGGCATTGGATACAATTTCTCTATCTCCCCAAAGAATGTCAAGCCTTTCGACAAATCGAAATTTTTCTCAAAAAACAAGGCCTTCCAGCTGATCAAGGATTTCAACCTCTATTACATCCCGAAGAATTTCTCATTCAGGACCGATATGACCCGTAAATATGATCAGCGGAAATTTCGGAACAAAAGCAGGGGGATTGTTCCCATGGAGACATTCTATATCAAGCAGTGGAACTGGTCCCGTATCTATGACTTGAAATACGACTTTAGCAAATCATTGCGATTTACCTGGGCAGCCAATGCCAGCTCTTTCATCAATGAGCCACCGGGGAAAATTGACAAATCGTCCCGCGACCAGATCTGGAATGAGATCTTTTCAATAGGAACGATGAACAATTACAGCCAGCAGGCCTCCATTACCTGGGAGATCCCCTTCTCCAAGATCCCGTTGCTGAATTTTATCAACCTCACGGCCGGGTATCAAGCAGGCTATCGCTGGGCCGCCAGTCCGGTTTCGGTGCAGGATAAGCTGGGGAACGTAATTGAGAACAATGTAACCTACGCCCTGAACGGAGGGATGAATATGGTCAATCTCTACAACAAGGTGCCCTACCTGAAAAAGATCAACCAGGGGAAAAAACGTTCACTGGATCAGCGTTCCATGTTACCCGGAAAACCGGGAGGAAAAGACCCTGGCAAAGCTCCGGCGAATGTTCCCGACAGCCTGAAGCCGGAGAAGCCCAAATTCAACGTAGGAAAATTTTTGGTAGAGGGAGCCCTGAGAATCCTGATGGGCGTTAGAAAAGCCACCTTCCAGTATACACAGGGTCACGGGATCATGCTCCCCGGGTTCATGCCGGAACCCGACTTCATGGGGATCAACCTTTCGATGAATGCACCTGGATTGGGATTTGTATTCGGGCAGCAGAAAGATATCCGGCCAAAAGCGGTGGAACGTGGCTGGATGACGATGGATACCCTCCTGAACTCGGCGTATAACGTGAAGTTCAACGAAAACCTGAACATCACGGTCAGTGTTGAACCGCTCCAGGATTTTCGGATTGAGCTGAACGTAAACAAGCAACAGGGAAGTTACCACCAGGAGTATTTTAAAGCCGACCGCAATGGGAATTTTAACTCATACTCCCCGCAACGCAGCGGAAACTATACCATGTCGTATATCATCATCGGGACCTCCTTTGCCAACGATGGAGATGAGAATATTTCGCTTCTGTTCGAGAATCTGAAATCATCCCGATTGTTGATTGCTCAGCGGTTTGCCCAGGATAATCCATGGTCGAACGGCCTTGATTCGCTGGGATTCCCCTTGGGATACGGATCTACCAACCAGGAGGTGCTTGCCGTAGCATTTCTGGCAGCCTATAAAGGCAAGGATCCGTCGAAGATCGGCCTGACAGCTTTCCCCACCATCCCATTGCCGAACTGGAGGATTACCTATGACGGATTATCCAAATTGAAAATTTTCCGCGGGGTACTCAGGAACCTGACCCTGTCTCACGCTTACGTAGCAACCTATTCGGTGGGGGGATATGTGTCAAACATTCATTACGAAGAACGCAACGGATTCCCATTTGCGGTCAATGCAGCAGGAAACTTCATCCCAAAGCGGGAACTGAATGTGGTCACCATCACGGAACAGTTCAGTCCCCTGATCCGGTTTGATATGGGATGGGTCAACAGCCTGCTCACGACCTTCGAGATACGGAAAGCGAGGAACCTGAGTTTCAGCTTTGTAAATAATCAGCTGACGGAGATCAAGAGTACCGAGTATGTGGTAGGTATCGGATACAGGTTCAAAAACATCCGTCTGAACTTTTCCGGACTCTTCGGGGGAGGGAGAAAAGCCCGTACTACGAGCGACCTGAACCTCAAGCTGGATTTCTCCCTGCGACAAAACAAAACCGTTCTCCGCCGGGTGGATGAAGAGATCAATCAGGTTTCGAGCGGACAGCAGCGGATCTCCATCAACTTTTCAGCGGATTATAACCTGAGTGCACGGTTCAATATCCGCTTCTATTTTGACAAGGATATCATGTCGCCATACGTCTCCAATCAGTACCGTACGTCGAATACACAGGGTGGTTTAGCCCTCCGGTTTACCCTTTCACAATAATGAAAAAAAGGATTATTTTTACCGAAATATTAAACCGTAAAATCCATGAACGTTCCTGACAACCTGAAGTACACAAAAGACCATGAATGGCTGAAGATCGACGGCGAATTTGCCTTTATTGGGATCACTGACTATGCACAGAATGAACTGGGTGATATCGTGTTTATTGAAGTAGAAACTGTTGGAGAGACCCTGGAAAAAGAAGAGGCCTTCGGAACCATCGAAGCGGTAAAGACAGTTTCCGACATGTTCATGCCTGTTGGTGGGGAGGTGCTTGAATTCAATGAGGAACTTTCATCCAAGCCGGAGATCATCAATCAGGACCCGTATGATCAGGGATGGGTGGTAAGGATCAAGGTTTCGGATCCTGCTGAATTGGAGGAGCTCCTGAACGCTGCTCAATACAAAGAGCTCATCCAGGATTAACCCGGTAACCATCTCAAAAGCGTGATGCGATTCCTGCGAAATACCCGGTGGGCCATTTTATGGGGAGCATTCATTTTTATCCTCACCGGGATCCCCGGTTCCGTCCTGCCGAAACTTCCTTCTTACATCGATCTTTTTCAACCGGATAAAATTGCACATCTGTTTGTTTTTGCTGTCTTTTTTATCCTGCTTATCAGAAGCTTTCGTAATCCGGGAACACCTTCTCAGGTGGCCCGGAATCAGGTGTTTTTTGCATTTCTGATCAGCATGTTCGTCGCTGGCGCTACAGAGTTCCTTCAGGAGTTTGTAATCCCTTTGCGGGTTGCCTCCCCGTGGGATTTTATCGCAAATCTAGCAGGGTGTTTTGTGGGATGGGGAGTGATAAGAGTATGGAAGAAGGACGAGGGACGAAGGACGAGGGACGAAGGACGTGAGACGTGAGACGTGAGACGTCCAACTTGTCTAACCCGTCTAACCCGTCTAACTCGTCCAACCTGTCCGCTTGTCCGCTTGTCCGCTGGTCTAACCTGTCACCTACCAATCACCTCTTCCCTCTTCCCTAAACTTGTATTGTCCAATTCTTTTACACTGACTGTCAATATTTTTGACACATTTTACATGTGTTCCATAGTAAGGAAAAAATAATATATTGATTGCGAATATGTTAAATATCTGGTACGTTTTTTGCGTATTAACCATAAATAGCAATGAGAAAAATCTTCCTTTAATTCCTAAATCCTAAAGTTATGAAAAAGATGTTCTTTTTTAAATGTTTGATCTCAGCATCTTTTATGCTGTGTACTTCTATTACTTTTCCTGCATCTGTTACTTTTCAAGGTAGTGGAACAACAACTTCAATTGCCAAAGGTGGTGATTTCCTATCAAGTTCTGGGAGTTTATCTGGATTTGCAACTGGATATTACAGAATTATATTAACAAAATCAGGAGATTTTGAAGTTCAAAATTATTATGTAATAATTGGTGGTGTTATGTATAATAATAATAATATTGTATACTTGGAGAATACAACATATTCATTTAAAGTTCATTATACAGTTCCAACTTCCGTGTCCTGTGGTATGACCGGAACATTTACAGTTGAATTTTATAACTATTTGGGTCAGGTAGCCGCTTCCGGTTCAGGAAACGCTTTAGTGGTAAATGGTTCCATTTCCGGAAATACAGATATTTGCGGTCTGAATCAAAATAGGTCATTTTCATTAGCTCTTCCACCTTATTCAGGAGGCGGATCTTGGCAGTGGAATATCAACCAATCCGGTTGGTTAATTAATGGCCAGTCGCCTCCGGTTTCTACTTCCTCGCTTAATGTCACTATTACAACTCCAAATCAAGCAAGTACTGCCACATTATCAATCACTGGATCCTGGCTTTGTAATACGGTTTCAACTCCTATTTGCTGTAATCCTACGGCACCTCCCACGCCAACTTTTATAAATAAATATCGTCTGGGTTCCACCTGTTATTATTACCTTACGACAAATACATACTCAAGTGCCACATCCTATGAATGGTCATGCAATAGTAGTTTTTCGAATTCATGGATTACAACTAACAGTACTACTCAAACTATAGGTGTTAATTGTCCGGATCTGCTTGAAAGCACATCTGTTCCTGTCTATGTAAGAGCAAGAAATGGATGTGGTTCATCCTCCACTAAGTATCAATACACCTACTTCCCTCCACTTTCAAATTGTATGATGAAACCCGTTGTAGGAGGTGATACAACTTCAATAATTTCAGATCCCCTGGAACATGCTGTGTCTGAACATTATAAAATAAAAAATCTTAGTAATGGAGCCTTCGAAATTTTATTTGATAATATTTCAAATGATCGTATCGTTTGCATATATTCAATAAATGGAGCATTCCTAAATTCAATTCAATCGGGAGGAAATTCTATCAAAATCGATTTAAGTGCTAAACCTAAAGGTATTTATTTTGTAAAACTTACCGATATAGGTATTTCTGAAATCATTAAACTTGTTAATAATTAGCATCTATTTATTTGGCATAAATGGATAAACGAGTAGGATATTTACTGCTTCTGCTAGCCTCTTGCACTATTTTTCCTTCCACCTGTTTTCCTCAATTTATTATGTTGGGAATTAAGACTGGTGTTGGTTTATCGAATGGCGACTGTTATATGAACGGAAAACTTGTTCCTTCTCCTGGGACTACAGGAATACTAACTAATTTCAACGGTGGAGTCACGCTGAATTTGAAAATAAAAGAAAGATGGTTTTTTCATTCTGAAATTTTATTTGAAGACAAAGGGAATAGACGTGTGAATCATTCCTTTATTCTGATTGGTAATAATGTGAATGGTGATTCGATCCCACGCACTCAAGTTATCAGAAATCACATGTTTTATTTGCATTTCCCCCAAACAGTTCGATTTTTAATCCCATTGGATCGAAAAGAGAAAAACTCGATATATTTCGAAGCGGGGCCCTACTTTGCTTGCTATCTGATTTCCAAAGATGTGGTTATAACAACAGATTCTTATTCAAGAACCAGGAATAGTGATTTTCATGATATGACCGAAACAATAGGGGCTGAGGAATTCAGTCGGCAACGATTGGATTGGGGCATCACAGCTGGACTTGGTTACGTGTTGAAGCTATGGAAAGGTCAGCTTGATTTCAATATAAAATTTGATCATATGCTACAGCCATTTGCCAAGGATCTATATTTAGGTAGTAAAGCATACCAATATGTTATTGCTACTACAATTGGATATGATTTTCCGGTGTTACAAAAAGCATACAAATGACCATTTAATGGTTGGTAAAGATTGGAGAAATTGATTGTTCACTAAACACAAAAAATACAATGAAAGCGCATACAGGACTTTTTCTTTTTATCGCTATTGCGGTCATGGGTCAATCCCAATCCATTGTTACTTCAGAGAAATCCTGGAGTAACGTAATATTCAATTAACTGGGGTATGCACGAGTCTCATGTGATTAAATAGGGTTTGCTGAAAAAGTCAGACAATAAATTTTAAAGATACACAGGGTTCTGATTGATAAAAGTAAAAAAAATGACCTGAGAGGAGGTTTTTAAAAAAGACAAAAATAAAGTCCTTCTCGAACTTTATCAGATTCATCACAAATATGATGCAGGCAATCCAACTTTCCGATGTAGACATCAACCTTGCTCTGATCTGATTCATTCGATATCCATTCTTTCCCTGTCCAAACTTACCTTCGATTTAATTTCGTTCGTTGTACTCCTTCTTCTTTTTTCGTTTCTGATAATAGGTTTCTTCTTCCACAGGAGGCCTTCCTAAAGGTTTGGCGGTCAAACGTATACCTCGCTCATTAAGATATTTTCTATTTTCGCGGGTGGCATATATTTTATCGGCCTGGACCAATTCGGGATAATGACCATGGATTGTTTTATAGGCTTCTATTGTCTAAACTTAATCCGAGTTTTGCACCAAATTCAACAGGCGCCTTTTGTTTGCCTCTGACAATTGGTCGTGCATGAGGTTGATGAAGGCTTACGATCCTGTGAGGGCACACATGTGTTTTGTTTTCATACATGTACTTCTGTTGTTCAAAAACCGTTCTGATCACAAACAGGTAACGCTGCTCTCTGCGGGATAGGGGAAATTCCTTGTCTTCAAACATGTCCAGCATG